>NZ_JAIQWX010000165.1 GCF_020164475.1 Pseudomonas sp. REP124
TGACTGACACGACGCCTTCGCGGGCAAGCCTCGCTCCTACAGGTTTCAGGCGATCATCAGTTTGCCACTGGCCACCAACGTCGCATTCCCGCCAATCTTCACCCGATCCCCTTCCAGCCGGCAGAACAGCTCCCCGCCCCGCTTCGAACACTGGTAGGCCGTGAGGCTCGACTTGCCCAGGCGTCTGGACCAATACGGAATCAGGCTGCAATGGGTCGAACCGGTCACCGGGTCTTCGTTGATGCCAATCGCCGGCGCAAAATAGCGCGAGACGAAATCATGCTTACTGCCCCGGGCGGTCACGATCGCGCCCAGCCACGGCAATTTCGCCAGCGCCACCATGTCCGGCTTGCAGTCGAGCACGGCCTGCTCCGACTCCAGCACCACGAACAATTCATTCGAGCCCAGCACGTCGACGATCTCCGTGCCAATCGCCCGCTCGACCTCCTGGGTCACGCCCAGCTCCGACGGAACGATCGCCGGGAAGTCCAGCCAGAGCCGGCTGCCGTCGCGGGCGACACTCAAGGGACCGGACTTGCAGGTGAAGTCCAGGCGCTCCACCGGTTCCTTGTAGATTTCGAACAGCACGTAGGCGCTGGCCAGGGTCGCGTGACCGCACAGCGGCACTTCGGTGGTCGGGGTGAACCAGCGGATGTGCCAGCCCAGTCCTTCACGCACCACGAAAGCGGTTTCCGCCAGGTTGTGCTCGGCGGCAATTTTCTGCATCAACTCGTCGGCGAGCCAGGCGTCCAGCCGATAGACCATCGCCGGGTTACCGCTGAAGGCACGATCACTGAACGCGTCGACCTGATGAAACTCAAGCTGCATAACATTCTCCCTTTGTCAGGCTACCGAGCATGAAGTCGTTGTCTGAAACCCACCAGTGACAGAGCTGGCTTTTTTGCACCATACAGCGCCGTCAGGCGCGACCGATGTCGGCGAACTTCGCCTGGGTATGTTCGGCCAGCACTGCCGGGGCCAGCTCGACCTCCAGGCCGCGTCGGCCGGCGCTGACGAAAATGCTCGCGAAGGGCTGGGCGGAATTGTCGATGAAGGTGCGCAGGCGCTTTTTCTGCCCCAGGGGACTGATCCCGCCCAGCAGATAACCGGTCGAGCGCTGCGCGGCGGCCGGGTCGGCCATTTCAACCTTCTTCACCCCTGCGGCATGAGCCAGGGCCTTGAGATCCAGCGTGCCGCCCACCGGCACCACGGCCACCAGCAGCTCGTTCTTTTCACTGGCCGCCAGCAGGGTCTTGAACACCTGCGCCGGGTCCAGCCCAAGCTTTTCCGCAGCTTCCAGCCCATAGGACGCGGCCTTGGGATCATGCTCGTAACTGTGCACACGGTGTTCGGCGCGAGCCTTTTTCAGCAAATCCAACGCGGGTGTCATGACAGCTCCAGACGGGTGGGCAGTAGAAAAACACTGCGGCGGATTCTAGGACATTGATTCGTAAAACGCTTCACACCGTTTACTGTGGGAGCGAGCCTGCTGGCGATGGACGACAACGATGACGCGAGCTGTCTGGATGAACGCGTTGCCCAGACACTCATCGCGAGCAGGGTCGCTCCCACAAGGATCGTTCGCTTTCGACCTTTGACAGTCCGATAGCCTGTCTATATTTTTTCGTTTATGAACCCTGGCTTTTCCTTTTCCGTCCAAGGCAATCGACATGACCGACACACAGAACAAGAACTACATCATTGCCCTCGACCAGGGGACCACCAGTTCCCGGGCGATCATTTTCGATCGCGATGCGAATGTGGTCTGCACTGCCCAACGCGAATTCGCCCAGCATTACCCACAAGCCGGCTGGGTCGAGCATGACCCGATGGAAATCTTCGCCACCCAGAGCGCGGTGATGGTCGAGGCGCTTGCACAAGCTGGACTGCATCACGATCAGGTCGCGGCGATCGGCATCACCAACCAGCGCGAAACCACCGTGGTCTGGGACAAGAACACCGGCCGGCCGATCTACAACGCCGTCGTCTGGCAGTGCCGTCGCAGCACCGAGATCTGCCAGCAGCTCAAGCGCGACGGTCACGAGCAATACATCAGCGAAACCACCGGCCTGGTCACCGACCCGTATTTCTCCGGGACCAAACTCAAGTGGATCCTCGACCACGTCGAAGGCAGCCGTGAACGCGCGCGCAACGGCGAGCTGCTGTTCGGCACCGTCGACAGCTGGCTGATCTGGAAATTCACCGGCGGCAAGGTCCACGTCACCGACTACACCAACGCCTCGCGCACCATGCTCTTCAACATCCACACCCTGGAGTGGGATGCGAAGATGCTGGAGCTGCTGGATATCCCCAAGGAGCTGCTGCCGGAGGTGAAAGCCTCCTCGGAAATCTACGGGCGCACCAAGAGCGGCATCGCCATTGGCGGTATCGCCGGCGACCAGCAGGCCGCGCTGTTCGGCCAGATGTGCGTCGAGGCCGGTCAGGCGAAAAACACCTACGGCACCGGTTGCTTCCTGCTGATGAACACCGGCGCCAAGGCGGTGAAATCCAGCCACGGCATGCTCACCACCATCGCCTGCGGCCCTCGCGGCGAAGTGGCCTATGCGCTGGAAGGCGCGGTGTTCAACGGCGGCTCCACCGTGCAGTGGCTGCGCGACGAACTGAAAATCATCAATGACGCCCTCGATACCGAGTACTTCGCCAGCAAGGTCAAGGACAGCAACGGCGTGTACCTGGTCCCGGCCTTCACCGGTCTTGGCGCGCCCTATTGGGACCCCTACGCCCGTGGCGCGCTGTTCGGCCTGACCCGCGGCGTGCGCGTGGATCACATCATCCGCGCGACCCTGGAATCCATCGCCTACCAGACCCGCGACGTGCTCGACGCCATGCAGCAGGACGCCGGCGAACGCCTCAAGGCCCTGCGGGTGGACGGCGGAGCGGTAGCGAACAACTTCCTCATGCAGTTCCAGGCCGACATTCTCGGCACCCAGGTCGAACGGCCGAAGATGCGCGAGACCACGGCCTTGGGCGCGGCCTATCTGGCGGGCCTGGCCTGCGGTTTCTGGGGCAGCCTGGAAGAACTGCGCGGCAAGGCGGTGATCGAGCGTAGGTTCGAGCCGACCCTGGACGAAGCCGAGAAAGAAAAACTCTACGCCGGCTGGAAAAAAGCGGTCAGCCGCACCCGCGACTGGGAGCCGCAGGAAGGCGCCGAATAAGCCATTCGGGCCTTGATGAAACTGGCAGGGAGTCCATTCGTGCGGCATCATGGGCAAATTTTGCACGGCAGCCCAAAGGACGCCCCATGAATCTGCCTCCCCGCCAGCAGCAAATCCTCGAACTGGTCCGCGAGCGCGGCTATGTCAGCATCGAGGAAATGGCCACGCTGTTCGTTGTCACTCCGCAGACCATCCGCCGCGATATCAATCAACTGGCGGAAGCCAATCTGCTGCGTCGCTACCACGGCGGCGCGGCTTACGACTCCAGTGTCGAGAACACCGCCTACGCCATGCGCGCCGATCAGATGCGCGACGAAAAGCAGCGTATCGCCGAAGCCATCGCCGCGCAGATTCCCGATCACGCCTCGCTGTTCATCAACATCGGCACCACCACCGAATCCATCGCCCGCGCCCTGCTCAATCACAGTCATCTGAAGATCATCACCAACAACCTGCACGTGGCCTCGATGCTCAGTGCCAAGGACGATTTCGACGTGCTGCTGACCGGTGGCAACGTGCGCCGCGACGGTGGCGTGGTCGGTCAGGCCAGTGTCGATTTCATCAATCAGTTCAAAGTCGACTTCGCCCTCGTCGGCATCAGCGGCATCGACGAAGACGGCAGCCTGCTGGACTTCGATTACCAGGAAGTGCGGGTCTCCCAGGCGATCATCGCCAACGCTCGCCAGGTGATCCTCGCCGCCGACTCCAGCAAGTTCGGGCGCAACGCCATGATTCGCCTGGGGCCGATCAGCCTGGTTGATTGCCTGGTCACCGATCAGTCACCCACCCCTGCACTGACCCAACTACTGAACCAGCACAAGGTTCGCCTCGAAGTCGTCTGACACCCCGCCCCCTCCTGTAGGAGCCGAGCTTGCTCGCGATGCCAGTCCAGACACCGCGGGCATTCTGACAGCCCGCGTTATCGTTGACGTCCATCGCGAGCAAGCTCGGCTCCTACAGGGAACGTGGGAGCATTTCTTTTCGATAATTTTCCTTTAACCGCCTTTCGATGAGTTTTTTCAATCGAATGCGACTGGCTGTGCGCATATTTATCGGCTAACATTTTCGCAAATGAACATTTATTGTTCGGTTTCCAATACCGAACATCAAAGAAATCCGAGGCTTAGCCGATGCCCACCTCTACCTTGCCCGTGCCCCCTCTTGCCGAGATCTACGATATCGCCGTCATCGGTGGCGGGATCAATGGCGTGGGGATCGCAGCCGATGCCGCCGGTCGCGGTCTTTCGGTGTTCCTTTGCGAAAAGGATGACCTGGCCAGCCACACCTCTTCGGCCAGCAGCAAGCTGATCCATGGCGGCCTGCGCTATCTCGAACATTACGAATTCCGCCTGGTGCGCGAAGCCCTGGCCGAGCGCGAAGTGCTGCTGGCCAAGGCGCCGCACATCGTCAAGCAGATGCGCTTCGTGCTGCCCCATCGCCCGCACCTGCGCCCAGCCTGGATGATCCGCGCCGGCCTGTTTCTGTACGACAACCTGGGCAAGCGCGAACAGCTGCTGGGTTCGAAAAGCCTGAAGTTCGGCGCGGACAGCGCGCTGAAAAGCGAAATCACCAAGGGTTTCGAATACTCCGACTGCTGGGTCGACGATGCCCGTCTGGTGGTGTTGAACGCCATGGCCGCCCGGGAAAAAGGTGCGCACATTCACACCCAGACCCGTTGTGTCAGCGCCCGTCGCACCAAGGGCCTGTGGCATCTGCACCTGGAACGTGCCGACGGCAGCCTGTTTTCGATCCATTCCAAGGCGCTGGTGAATGCCGCCGGCCCTTGGGTGGCGAAATTCATTCGTGACGATCTGAAGATGGAATCGCCCTACGGCATCCGCTTGATCCAGGGCAGCCACCTGATCGTGCCGAAACTGTACGAAGGCGAGCACGCGCATATTCTGCAGAACGAAGATCAGCGCATCGTCTTCACCATTCCATACCTGAATCACTTCACCCTGATCGGCACCACCGACCGCGAATACACCGGCGATCCGGCGGCCGTGGCGATCACCGAAGGCGAGACCGATTACCTGCTCAACGTGGTCAACGCCCACTTCAAGAAGCAGATCGGCCGCGACGACATCCTGCACAGCTATTCCGGCGTACGCCCGCTGTGCAACGACGAGTCCGACAACCCGTCGGCCGTCACCCGCGACTACACCCTGGCTTTGTCGGGCAGCGGTGAGGAAGCGCCGCTGCTGTCGGTGTTCGGCGGCAAGCTGACCACCTATCGCAAGCTGGCCGAATCGGCGCTGGCGCAACTGGCGCCCTACTTCGAACACATCAAGCCGAGCTGGACCACCAATGCACCTCTGCCGGGCGGCGAAGGCATGACCACCCCGCAGGCGCTGAGCTCGCAGCTGCGTGACAAGTACGACTGGCTCCCGACCGATATTTCCCGGCGCTGGGCCACCACCTACGGCAGCCGCACCTGGCGCATGCTCGAAGGCGTGCAGAACCTCGGCGACATGGGCGAACACATCGGCGGCGGCCTCTATACCCGCGAAGTCGATTACCTGTGCAGCGAAGAGTGGGCCACCACCGCCCATGACATTCTCTGGCGGCGCAGCAAGCTCGGCCTGTTCACCACAGCG
Source organism: Pseudomonas sp. REP124 (assembly GCF_020164475.1). Lineage (GTDB taxonomy): Bacteria > Pseudomonadota > Gammaproteobacteria > Pseudomonadales > Pseudomonadaceae > Aquipseudomonas. The sequence goes on from NZ_JAIQWX010000165.1 coordinate 5,774, forward strand.
GCGGAGCAGGACACGCTCAAGGATTACCTGAACAAGGTCGAACAGAACCGCAGCAAGATCGAAGCGGCCTGATTGCTCTTACAGAAAGCCAGTCAACGCGTACCTGTGGTGAGGAGGCTTGCCCTAATGCCATTCAGTTAAGCCGAACACGTACCTGTGGCGAGGGGGTTTACTCCCGTTGGGCTGCGGAGCGGCCCCAAAAAAGATGGGACTGCTGCGCAGTCCAACGGGGGCAAGCCCCCTCGCCACAGTGACCGTGTTGCCTGTTCGATCTGTTAATCGCTCGATCAATCTCGCAGATCCGACTCATGGATGGGCTGGTCACGGTGGGTCGCCCGTTGGTATTGCGCCGGCCACACCGCCTTGCGCCCACCCAGATCATCGTCCGCATGCAGCGGCCAGTACGGATCGCGCAGCAGCTCGCGGGCGAGGAAGATGATGTCCGCCTGACAGGTGCGCAGAATGTGCTCGGCCTGCGCAGGTTCAGTGATCATGCCCACGGTGCCGGTGGCGATCCCCGATTCCTTGCGCACCCGTTCGGCGAAACGGGTCTGGTAGCCCGGTCCGGTGGGGATTTCCGCGTTGACCGCGGTTCCGCCCGACGACACATCGATCAGGTCCACCCCCAGCGCTTTCAGGCGGCGCGCCAGTTCGACCGTTTCATCAGGGTTCCAGCCGTCCTCCACCCAATCGGTGGCCGAAACCCGCACAAACAGCGGCAACTCCTGTGGCCATACCGCGCGCACCGCTTCGGTGACCTGCAAGACCAGACGGATGCGGTTTTCGAATGAACCGCCGTACTGGTCGCGCCGCTGATTGCTCAGAGGCGAGAGGAACTGGTGCAGCAGATAACCATGGGCCGCGTGCACTTCCACCACCTTGAAACCGGCGATCAGCGCGCGTTTGGCCGCGTCGACGAAGGCCTGGATGAGGTCGGCGATCTCGCTTTCTTCCAGCTGTTTGGGTTTGGTGTGTTCCGGATCGAAAGCGATCGGTGACGGGCCGACCGGCAGCCAGCCGCCGTCAGCGGGTTTCACGCTGCCATGGGTGCCGAGCCAGGGTCGGTAGGTGCTGGCCTTGCGCCCCGCATGGGCCAGCTGGATGCCGGCGACACCGCCTTGAGCGGCGATGAAGCGAGTAATGCGTTGCAAGGGTTCGATCTGCTCATCGTTCCACAGACCGAGATCCTGCGCGGTGATGCGCCCGTCGGCGGTGATCGCCGTGGCTTCGGTAAAGACCAGTCCCGCGCCGCCGATGGCGCGACTGCCGAGGTGAACCAGATGCCAGTCATTGGCCAGGCCATCGACACTGGAATACTGGCACATCGGCGATACCGCGATGCGGTTGAGCAGGGTCAGTTGGCGAAGGGTGAAGGGTTCAAGCAGCAGACTCATGGGGCACCTCTCAAATCAGTGGTCAGGCTCCAGGGTTCTGTTTGAAAAGTCGACGAGTGACAGGAAAAAGGCGAAGCACCCGCCCCCGCGGGCAAAAAATTGGACAAGACGTCACAAGGATAATCAAGCAGTGCTTAGAGCCTAGTCGACATCAACGGATAGCGCCCCCTGTCCTCTGTAGGAGCCGAGCTTGCTCGCGATGGTAGCCCAGACACCGCGAGCCTTCTGACAGCCAGCGTTATCGTTGACGCCCATCGCGAGCAAGCTCGGCTCCTACAGGGGGAGGAGCGAATTAACGGGGTTCGATGTGGGCAATCATCAGCTGAACGGTCTCGTTGCCGCGGAACTCGTTGACGTCGAGTTTGTAGGCCAGTTCCACCCACTTGATGGTCGGGTTCGGCCAGACCTCGCGGTCGATGCCGAAGGCGATGCCGTCGAGCTTCACCGAGCCGCATTCGCTGCGCAGCACCACCTTGAGGTGCCGTTCGCCGACCACCCGCTGCTCCACCAACTGGAAAACCCCGTGAAACAGCGGCTCCGGGAAGTGCTGACCCCAGGGCCCTGCATGGCGCAGCGCGCGGGCCAGCTCCAGGTGAAATTCCTCGACCGCCAGGGTGCCATCCGACAACAGGCGCCCGGTCAGGTCTTCTTCGCGCAATTGCCGACGCACTTCGGCATCGAATGCCTCGGCGAACAGCGGGAAATTGGCTTCAGGCAAGGTCAGACCGGCGGCCATGGCGTGGCCACCGTACTTGGTGATCAGGTTCGGATGCTGCGCGGCCACCACACTCAGGGCATCACGGATATGAAAGCCCTGCACCGAACGCCCCGAGCCCTTGAGCAAGCCGTCGCCGGCATCGGCAAACGCGATGGTCGGGCGGAAATAACGCTCTTTCATGCGCGAGGCGAGAATACCGATCACCCCCTGGTGCCATTCGGGATCGAACAGACACAGGCCGAACGGCATGGACTCCACCGGCAGATCCTTGAGCTGCGCCATGGCTTCGCGCTGCATGCCCTGCTCGATGGATTTGCGGTCCTGGTTCATGCCGTCCAACTGGGCTGCCATTTCCCGCGCCAGGCCAGCGTCTTCGGTGAGCAGGCATTCGATGCCCAGGCTCATGTCATCCAGACGCCCCGCCGCGTTCAGGCGCGGGCCGACGATGAAGCCGAGATCGGTGGAGGTAATGCGTGCGTGGTCACGCTTGGCCACTTCGAGGATCGCCTTGATCCCCGGCCGTGCGCGTCCGGCGCGAATCCGCTCCAAACCTTGATGCACCAGAATCCGGTTGTTGGCATCCAGCGGCACCACGTCGGCGACGCTGCCCAGGGCCACCAGATCGAGCAATTCGCCGATGTTCGGCTGCGGCCGGGTCTCGTACCAGCCCAAACTGCGCAGCCGCGCACGCAAGGCCATCAGCACATAGAAAATCACCCCGACACCCGCCAGTGCCTTGCTCGGGAACTCGCAACCCGGCTGGTTCGGATTGACGATGGCATCGGCCAGCGGCAACTCATCGCCGGGCAAGTGGTGGTCGGTGACCAGCACGTTGAGCCCGGCCTTCTTCGCCGCCGCCACGCCTTCGACGCTGGAAATGCCGTTGTCCACGGTGATCAGCAACTGTGGTTGACGCTCCAGAGCCACCGCGACGATTTCCGGAGTCAGGCCGTAGCCATAATCGAAGCGGTTTGGCACCAGGTAATCGACATGGGCCGCACCGAGCAGGCGCAGGCCCAGGGTGCCGACCGTGCTGGCGGTCGCGCCGTCGGCGTCGAAGTCGCCGACGATCAGGATGCGCTGGCGCTGCTCCAGTGCCACCACCAGCAAATCCACCGCCGCCTCGATGCCCTTGAGCTGCTGGAACGGAATCAACCGCGCCAGGCTCTTGTCCAATTCGGCTTCGGACTGCACGCCCCGTGCCGCATAGAGGCGGGCCAGCAGAGGCGGGATATCACCGAGGAACGGCAGGGTGTCGGGCAGCAGGCGGGGTTCGATACGCATGGGGTGACAGGTGCTTCTCTCAAGTACAGGGGATGAAACAAGGTGATGCGTGGAGCAAGCGAGCGATCAACCGCGCTCGCCGGCCAGCCACTGCAACTGGACTTCGTGCTGACCACGGTCGTCGGTGACGAATATCGTCCCTTCGCTGATCATCACGTCCCACTTGATAACGCGCGGCATATCCTTGGCGAGGGTTTCCAGCACTTCCTGCGGTACGGCAGCAATGTGCACGTTCTTCAGGCTCTTCGCTGCCGGCACCACTTTGCCTTCCCAGACGCGCAGGCTGCCGTAGGCCAGCAGGCTGGTGCGTTCGGTGCGACGCGAACACCAGGTCAGGCGCTCGGCATCGGGCTGGCCGACTTCGATCCAGTGCAGCACGCGATCATCCAGGCTTTTTTCCCACAGGGCCGGTTCATCCACTTCCGACAGACCACGGCCAAACGACAGCTGCTCGTTGTACCAGAGGGCGTAGGCCAGCAGACGCACGGTCATGCGCTCTTCGGTTTCCGAAGGGTGACGGGCGATGGTCTGCTTCACGTTCTCGTAGACGTTGCGGTCGAGGTCGGTGAGGTTCAGTTCAAACTTGTAGGTCGTGGACGGCTGGGCCATGAACGGGCTTCTTGAGACGGGGAAAGGCGGCAAGTCTAACCGATGCGACGGGCAATCATCGAGTTGATGGCGATCTACCGTGAGCGCCTGACAGTCGGCTATGTTAAAAGTCTCTATTCGCTCAGCCCTTTGTCCTACAGGATTTTGTATGCCGTTCACCGCCAAACCGCTTTCGGGCCTCAAAGTCATCGAACTGGGCACACTGATTGCCGGCCCGTTCGCCTCGCGTATCTGCGCGGAATTCGGTGCCGACGTGGTCAAGATCGAATCCCCGGACGGCGGCGATCCACTGCGCAAATGGCGCAAGCTGTATGAAGGCACCTCGCTGTGGTGGTTCGTGCAGGCGCGCAACAAGAAATCCCTCACCCTGAACCTTAAACACCCCGACGGTCTGGCGATTCTGAAAAAGCTGCTGAGCGAAGCGGACATCCTGATCGAGAACTTCCGTCCCGGCGTGCTGGAAAAGCTCGGCCTGGGCTGGGAAACCCTGCATGCCCTGAACCCGAAACTGGTGATGGTACGGCTTTCGGGTTTCGGCCAGACCGGCCCGATGAAAGATCAGCCAGGCTTCGGCGCCGTCGGCGAATCCATGGGCGGCCTGCGCTACATCACCGGCTTCGAGGACCGCCCGCCGGTGCGCACCGGGATTTCCATCGGCGATTCGATTGCCGCGCTTTGGGGCGTAATCGGCGCGCTCATGGCGCTGCGTCACCGCGAGGTCAACGGCGGCCAGGGCCAGGTGGTGGACGTGGCGCTGTATGAAGCGATCTTCGCCATGATGGAAAGCATGGTTCCGGAGTTCGACGTGTTCGGCTTCATCCGCGAGCGCACCGGCAACATCATGCCGGGCATCACACCCTCCTCGATCCACACCAGCGCCGATGGCAAGCACGTGCAGATCGGCGCCAATGGCGATGCGATCTTCAAGCGCTTCATGCTGATCATCGGCCGCGAAGACCTGGCCAATGACCCGACCCTGGCCAGCAACGATGGCCGGGACAGTCGTCGCGACGAGCTCTACGGGATCATCGATCGCTGGGTCAACTCGTTGCCGCTGGATACGGTGCTCGAACACCTGAACCAGGCCGAGGTGCCCGCCAGCCGGATCTTCAGCGCCGAAGACATGTTCAACGATCCGCAGTACCTGGCACGGGAAATGTTCCTGCAAGCCAGGCTGCCGGATGGCAAAGACTTCAAGATGCCGGGAATCGTGCCGAAACTCTCGGAGACTCCCGGAGATTGTGAATGGGTCGGACCGCAGTTAGGTGAGCACAACACACAGGTACTCCAGGAACTTGGCTATGACGCGTCGCAGATCACACAACTGCGCAAGGACGGGGCCATCTGAGCTCGGGCGCTTGATTGCGCGCGTCATTCAGCATGGCCTGTGGCCGGGCGTACGGGCCATTTGTGCATTGCCGGGTGCATGGCTGAGTGTGCTGCTGATCTGTGTGTTCATGTCTTCGGCCATGGCGCAACCCAAGCCGACCCTGGTGTGGCTCAAGCGTGATTTGCCGCCGTTGTTCATTTTCGAAGGACCGAAAAACGGCCTCGGCATCATCGACCAGTTGTTGACCCAACTGATCGACGACCTGCCGCAATACCGGCACAGCGTCATGCGGGTCAATCGCGCGCGGGGCCTGCAAATGCTCCACGAACCCTCCCTGACCTGCGATGCAGCACTGAACTGGAGCAAGGAACGGGAAAGCTGGATCGCCTTTTCCATCCCGGTGTTTCGTGCCATGAGCAATGGCCTGGCGATTCGGCGCGTCGATCGTGATCTGTTGCTGCCTTTCATCAAGGACGGCGAAGTGGATCTGGCGGCCCTGCTGGCCACCGGCAGCCTGACCCTCGGCATCGTCGCCGAGCGCAACTATGGCGAGTTTCTGGACACGCTAATCAAGCAGGCGCCACCCAAGACCCTGACCCTTCACTACGGCAACGAAGCCCTGGGCAGCCTTCTGCAGATGCAACGTCTGGGGCGCCTGCAACTGCTGCTGGGCTATCGCCCGGAAATCCGCTATCAGGCTCAGCAGCGAGGCATTGCCGAGGATGACTTGCAGTTCTACCCGATTCGCGGCACGGGCAAATACCTGTCCGGCTACATCGGCTGCACCGACACCCCGGAAGGCCGGCAGGTCATCTCGGAGATCAATCAACTGCTGCGCACCCTGCCCCGGGATCAGTTGAGCGAGGCCTACGCCGCCTGGCTCGACCCGGAAAGTCGCGGAGAGTACCTGGAAGCATCCCGGAAATTTTTCGAGGAGCAAGCGCGCCAGTGACAAACGCCGGGCAAAAAGAAACCCCGAGAAGTGGGGAGACGACTCGGGGTTAAACAAGGTCTACATAAAGACCCGTAGCAGCAAGCTACAAGCACCGGAGCACAATGCTTGATCCTGCTGTTATAGGGTCTGACTGACCTGAGTGCAGGAAGTTTCGTGAAAATGACAATTCAATTTCGGCTGGCCATCAACTTGTCCTGGGCCGCATTGCGCATCGCCGCGATCATGCAGGGTTCCAGACGCCCTTCGGCAATCAGCACGTCGCGATGCAGACCATCGACCACATCGGTCAGCGAACGCTTGTCGGTCAATTGGTACTGACTGAATTGACGCTCGACCACCTTGATACCGCTCGCATTCATCAACGTGACCCGGCATTCGCCATGAAGGCCTGACGGGGTCACTGTCACCTGGTACGGGCTCAGAGCCTCACCGAGCAAGAGACTGATACTTTCCATCTCGATCACCACTCAATAGTCCGAAAACGAAGTGCCTGGGGCGTGTCTGTAATAACTGACCGCTGGCACGAGAAGAAAGTTCGGGATGCAGAGCGCGGGCCTGCGTGCGTCTCTGTCTATGGAGCATGCATGGCGAAGATGACAGGGAAAAAACAGCGGGGATGACGTTTGTCGGGTGAACCTGTGGGAGCGGGCCAGTGAATTAAGAGATCAAACAGGCGATGAGGTCATTGTGGCGAGGGGGCTTGCCCCCGCTGGGCTGCGCAGCGGCCCCAAAAGATGGG
>NZ_JAIQWX010000166.1 GCF_020164475.1 Pseudomonas sp. REP124
CTGTGGGAGCGGGCTTGCTCGCGAAGAGGCCGGTCCAGGCAGCAGAGATCAACCCTGCTGAAACATCTCCCTGGCCCGCTGCTCGATCTGCTCCTGGGTCAGATCTTCCTTGCGGCTCGCCAGAAACCACAAATGACCATAGGGATCCTTCAAGGTCCCCGAACGGTCGCCATAGAACTGATCCTTGACCTCCGACACCACGACGCCGCCAGCGGCAATCGCCTGTTGATAGGACTTGTCCACATCGTTCACATACAGATGCAGGCCCACCGACGGCGATTGGTCGGGATTGCTCAACGGCCCCTGATCGCACGGCGTGCCGAGCATGATCGGGCAGTCTCCGATACGCAGCTCGGCATGGCCGATACCGCCGTCGGGCATGGACAGGCGCATGACTTCGACGGCACCGAAGGCTTTCTTGTAGAACTCGATGGCCTCGGCGGCTTTTGCGATGCCCAGGTATGGGGTGATGCTGTGATAACCCTCTGGAATCGGTTTGACACTCATGACGGTTCTCCTTTCTTGTGAATAAACGATCGGGTCCAGCCGAACGGTTAAATATAGGAGCTGGCTATACCGTGCACAGTTGGCTGCGATCTTTTGATTTTGATCCTCTGCAGGCGTCGAGTTCACAAAAAAATCGCAGCCTGCGCCAGCCACATCGTCAAAGAAGCAGGTGATTATTTCGATTCCAGCAACTGCGCCCCAGGCCCTTGCTCTCCCAATACATCCCCGGAATTGCGCAACGGGCACGCCTCCATCGACAGACAACCGCAGCCAATGCAGCCATTGAGCCTGTCGCGCAGCAGAGTCAATTGCCGGATGCGCTCATCCAGATCCCGACTCCACTGCTCCGACAACAGCTTCCAGTCCGTCGCCGTCGGCGCGCGGTTGTCGGGCAAGTTCTTGAGCGCCTCGCCAATCTCCGCCAGGGGCACCCCCAGGCGCTGGGCGACCTTGATCAGCGCCACCCGCCGCAGCACCCCTCGTGGATATCGCCTCTGGTTGCCCTGATTGCGGCTGCTTTTGATCAAACCTTTGGATTCATAGAAATGCAGCGCCGTGACCGCCACACCGCTGCGCGCCGCCAGTTGGCCGACGGTGAGTTCCTTGTGCACTTGCTCCGGGCTGATCATTTGAAAAAAGCTCCTTGACCTCTAGTTAACTAGAGGTTTTAACCTGCACGCCTTCGGATCGCAAGATCCGTCCTACAGCAAGCGGGGGAGTGTTCATGCAAGCGCCGGAGAAAAATCGCAGTTTCACCCAGTTGATCGAATTCGAAATCGAACCCCATCAGCAATTGGCGCTGGTGACGGCGCTGTCGCAGCAGACCGAGCGCCTGGCCCAGCACTGCAGTGGCTTTCTGAGTGCCAGCATCCAGGCCAGCGACGATGGCCGGCGGGTGCTCAATTATCTGCAATGGCAAACCCGCGAGGCCGGGGAGGCCGCGTTCCAGGGCATTGAAAGCGGCGAGCAGGATTTCTGGCAACTGATTCGCGCCCATCAGGCGAAGACCGTCACCTTCGGTTCATTCCAGGTGCTGCACAGCCTGGAACTCAGCCAGGACCGTGCGTTGCACTGCAATCTGGTGATCTAGATCGACAGCTGCATCAAACGCTCGCCCTGGACGTTTTCCAGCGGACGGCGCTTGTTCACCGCCAGTTCGCCGATCTTGATCAGTCGGGTGCGGGTCACGTTGCGGCTCAATCCCAACAGTGCGGCGGTGTGCACTTGGTTGTAGTGGCTGAAGCGGTAGGCCGCCCGCAGCAGGGCGTCCTCGACTTTCTCGTACAGGGCGCCGGCCTGTTCTTCGAAGAGTTTCTGGAAGGCCCGGTCGAGTAGTGCTTCGGCGCTGTCGTCGAGCTGCACGTGGGTGTCATCCTGGCGCTCGATACGCAGGTTCGACAACCGCAAATCATCACGCTCGATCACCCCGTTACGGCAAATCAGCAGGGTGTGATGTATGACGTTTTCCAGTTCGCGGATGTTGCCCGGCCAGCTGTAGCTACGCAGCTTCAGCTCGGCTTCCTTGCTCAGGGTGATCGCACCGTATCCGAGGCGCTGGGTGTAGACATCGATGAAATGGCGAGTCAGCGGCAGGATGTCCCCCGGGCGATCGCGCAACGGGCTGAGATCCAGGCTGACCACGTCGAGCCGGTAGTACAGGTCTTCGCGGAAATGTCCGGCGTTGATGGCTTTTTCCAGCTGCACATTGGTCGCCGCCAGCACCCGCACATTGATGGGAATGCTCTTGCGCGAACCCAGACGCACCACTTCCCGTTCCTGCAACACCCGCAGCAACTTGACCTGGATGGCCATCGGCAAGTCGCCGATTTCATCGAGGAACAGGGTGCCGCCGTCCGCCTCTTCGAACCAGCCGGCCTTGGCGCTCAGGGCGCCGGTGAACGCGCCTTTTTCATGGCCGAACAATTCGGCCTCCACCAGGGATTCGGAAAACGCGCCGCAATTCACCGCCACGAACGGGCGATTGCGCCGGGCGCTCAGGTTGTGGATATGTCTGGCGACCAGCTCCTTGCCGGTGCCGGTTTCGCCAATGATCAGCACGCTGGCTTCACTGGGCGCGATTTGCTGCAGGTGTGCCAGCAGGGCCTGGGATTTCGGGTCCTCGAACACCTGCGCGGTGGCGCGGATCGAAGTGGCCAGTGCGGGCGAGGGCGGTAGGGTCAGCAGTTGCATGGAGGCATGCTCCTTGTCAGGCAGGCTATGAATCCAGTGGGTCATGATCGGATTTATAAAGTCTTTGCGTTATTCCGTAAAATAATATTAAAAAATATTTATAGATCTTAAGGAGATATGCCAATCGGGCATTAGAAAAACTTGATAGCGACTATCGAGAGTGATGATTTCTGCTCATCCGGAGGCGCGGGTAGCCTGTGTTCATTGCCCAGAACCCAGATTGCCAGGACGCCAAGACATGAAAACCCTGATCACCACTTTCCTGCTGTTAAGCCTTTCCGTTCTCGCCGGATGTGCCACCCATGTCTCCCCGGAACTGCGGCCCTACACCGCTGAGGAAACCCGCGAACTGGCGATGGAAGCCTTGAATCGCCAGGGTTTGTCCTTCGATGAATACCACGCGAAAAAAGCCGAGTTGCTCGGTCAGCCACAGAAAACCTTCGGCTTCGACCAGCAGGGCGAGATGAATGCCGAGCGTGCTGTACAGCTGCACGGCCGCGCAAGCTGAACAAAAACTGTACCGATCGAACTTTCGCTCAACTGTCCATGGGTTTCCCCAAGGGTCTGCGATAGGGTCAATACCTGACCGACCCTCACGGACTGCCACCCATGACGCTCTCACTCGATCTGCTGCTGGGCTTCGCCCTGTTTGCCCTTGTCACCTCGATCACACCCGGTCCGAACAACACCATGTTGCTGGCATCCGGCGTGAACTTCGGCTTTAACCGCACCATCCCTCATATGCTCGGCATTTCCTGCGGCTTCTTCGCGTTGGTCGTGGCGGTAGGTTTCGGCCTGGGCGCGGTGTTCCAGACTTATCCGGTGCTCTACACCGTTCTGCGTTACGTCGGCGCGGCGTATCTGCTGTACCTGGCGTGGAAGATCGCTCATTCCGGACCGGTGTCCGACTCTCAGAAGAGTGAAGGCAAACCCATCAGTTACCTGGGCGCCGCGGCATTCCAATGGGTCAACCCCAAGGCCTGGATCATGGCCATTGGCGCCATCAGCACCTACACACCGATGCAGGGCTACTTCACCAACGTCATCGTGATTGCCGCGGTCTTCGCCCTGATCAACCTGCCGAGCGTCGGGCTCTGGGCTGCCTGCGGCACGCTGTTGCGCAATGTATTGAAGGATCGCCGCTGGTTGCGGGTGTTCAACTGGGGCATGGCGGCATTGCTGGTGGCTTCGCTGTATCCGATCCTGCACGAAAGCTTTAGCTGACTCGCCGCTTCTTCCGGTTGCCCGATGCCTGTAAGCTGGCTTTTCAGGAGCGTACCTACGCACTTTTAATGAAGCTGGACTTCTTTAACGGCATCCGATCAGGTATTGGTAGCGTTCTGAATCCGCAACGCAGCTCACAAGGCTGCGTTTTGGCGTTTGCAGTCACGAGCCTCCTGACCCCGGAACACGCTCTGCGAGTCATATATGAATAAACGTCCGTTGTATTTCGACTACGCCGCCACCACGCCGGTGGATGAGCGAGTCATCAAGGTCATGGTCGAGTGTCTGGGCTTCAACGGCAATTTCGGCAATCCGGCCTCCAGCTCCCACGCATTCGGCCAGCAGGCCCGGCAGTCGGTCGAGCTGGCGCGGCGGCAAGTCGCTGAACTGGTGGGTGCCACGCCCGAGCAGATCGTCTGGACCAGCGGCGCCACCGAATCCAACAACCTCGCCCTCAAGGGTGTCGCCCAGGCCCGCGGCGCAGCCGGCGGCCACATCATCACCAGCCGGATCGAACACAAGGCCGTCCTCGATACCGCCCGGCAATTGCAGGAAGCCGGTGTTGCGGTGACCTATCTGGTTCCGGACGCCGATGGCCTGATCACCCCGCAAGCAGTCAGCGAAGCGATGCGTGAGGACACCTTCCTGGTGTCGCTGATGCTGGTCAACAACGAACTGGGCACGGTCAACGACATTCCTGCGATCGGCCAGGTGGTGCGTGAGCGGCAGGCGCTGTTCCATGTCGACGCGGCCCAGGGTGCCGGCAAGGTGGCGATCGACCTCGCAGAATGGCCGGTGGACCTGATGTCTTTTTCCGCCCACAAACTCTACGGCCCCAAGGGTATCGGCGCGCTGTATGTCGGCCCGCGGGCGCAGCAGCGCGTGCTGGCGCAGATTCACGGCGGTGGTCACGAAGGCGGTTTGCGTTCCGGCACCCTGGCGACCCATCAGATCGTGGCCATGGGCGAGGCGTTCGCCCTGGCATCGGCGGCATTCGCTGAAGAAAAGACGCGGATCGTCGTGCTGCGCGAGCGTCTGCTCGATCAATTGCTCGGCATGCCGGGCGTGCGTTTGAATGGCAGCCCCGAGAAACGCATCCCCCACACCCTGAGCCTGACGTTCAGCGAAGGTGAGTTCAATTCGACAGCTTTGCTGGCTTCGATCGCGTTCTCCGCGACTTCGGCCTGCAATTCGGCGAGCAATACGCCTTCCCACGTGTTGCTGGCTTTGGGGCATGACGCCCGTTCGGCCGGTCGCACCATCCGCCTGAGCCTGGGACGGTTCACCACCGAGCAGGACATCGACCAGGCGGCACAACTGATTAAAGCGGCCTGCGCCAGTGCTCCGGCATTCTGGCAGTAGGCGATAAAGGTCGACGTTGATCGGCTTTAAACAACAATGATGAGTGGTTAGCAGGAGTTACGATGAGTACGCAGTCTTCGATCAATGGATCGGTGCCCCAGCGCCTGGCGCAAACCCGTGAGCTGATGAGCCGGGAGGGCATTCACGCGCTTCTGGTGCCGTCGGCCGACCCGCACCTGTCCGAATACCTGCCGGGCTACTGGCAAGGGCGCCAGTGGTTGTCGGGCTTCCATGGCTCGGTCGGCACCCTGATCGTGACCCCGGATTTCGCCGGCGTCTGGGCCGACAGCCGTTACTGGGAGCAGGCGACCAAGGAACTCAAGGGCAGCGGCATCGAGCTGGTCAAGCTGCAACCGGGTCAACCGAGCCCGCTGGACTGGCTGGCCGAGCAGACCCCGGAAGGCGGCGTGGTCGCGGTCGATGGCGCGGTGATGGCCGTGGCTTCGGCACGCACCCTGGGCAGCAAGCTGGAGGAGCGCGGCGCGCGTCTGCGTACCGACATCGACCTGCTGAACGAAGTCTGGAGCGATCGCCCGACGCTGCCGAACGCGCCGCTCTATCAGCACAAGGCACCGCAGGCCACCGTCAGCCGTGGCGAAAAACTCGCCAAGCTGCGCGAAACCCTGCAGGCAAAGGGTGCCGACTGGCACTTCATTGCCACCCTCGACGATATCGCCTGGCTGTTCAACCTGCGCGGTGGCGACGTGTCGTTCAACCCAGTGTTCGTGTCCTTCGCCTTGATCAGCCAGCAGCAGGCCACCCTGTTCGTGGCGCTGAGCAAGGTCGATGCCGAGCTGCGTGCGGCTCTGGAAAAGGATGGCGTGACACTGCGTGATTACAGCGAAGTGGCCGCGGCACTGGCTGCAGTGCCTAGTGGGGCAAGCCTGCTGGTCGATCCGGCCCGTGTGACAGCTGGCCTGCTGGGTAACCTCGACAGCGGCGTGAAGCTGGTCGAAGGCCTGAACCCGACGACCCTGGCCAAGTCGCAGAAGAGCCTGGCCGATGCCGAGCATATTCGTCAGGCCATGGAGCAGGACGGCGCGGCACTCTGCGAATTCTTCACCTGGCTTGACTCGGCGATGGGCAATGAGCGCATCACCGAGCTGACCATCGACGAAAAACTCACCGCCGCACGCGAGCGTCGCCCGGATTACGTGTCGCTGAGTTTCAACACCATCGCCGCGTACAACGCCAACGGCGCCATGCCGCACTACCACGCCACCGAAGAAGAACACGCGGTGATCGAGGGTGACGGCCTGTTGCTGATCGACTCCGGCGGCCAGTACCTGGGCGGCACCACCGACATCACGCGGATGGTGGCGGTGGGTACGCCGACCGAAGAGCAGAAGCGCGATTGCACCCGTGTGCTCAAGGGCGTGATTGCCCTGTCCCGTGCGCGGTTCCCCAAGGGCATTCTGTCGCCGCTGCTCGACGCCATCGCCCGTGCGCCGATCTGGGCCGAGAACGTCGATTACGGTCACGGCACTGGTCACGGCGTGGGCTACTTCCTGAATGTTCACGAGGGTCCGCAAGTGATCGCCTATCAGGCCGCGCCTGCACCGCAAACCGCGATGCAGCCGGGCATGATCACCTCCATCGAACCGGGTACCTACCGTCCGGGCCGTTGGGGCGTGCGTATCGAGAACCTGGCGATGAACCGCGAGGCCGGCAGCAGCGAGTTCGGCGAGTTCCTGGAATTCGAAACCCTGACCCTGTGCCCGATCGACACCCGTTGCCTGATCCCGTCGCTGCTCAGCGAAGAGGAAAAACAGTGGTTCAACGCGTACCACGCCGAAGTGCGCGCGCGCTTGAGCCCGTTGCTCGACGGTGCGGCGCTGGAGTGGTTGAACACTCGCACGGCCGCTATTTGATCGCTTGCAGTTCAGGCGCTGACTCCAGCGCCTGGCTCATGTAATCGACAAAGGCCCTGACCCTGGCGGATTGGCGACGATTCGCCGGGGACACGGCATAGATTGGCAGGGATTGCGCAACGTAGTCCTGCAGGATCGCAATCACTCTTCCCGCCTTCAGGTCTTCGCTGAACAGCCACACCGGCGACAGCGATATTCCCAAACCTCCCAATACCATCTCGCGAATCGCTTCGGAGTTGTTGCTTTGCGCGTTGCCCTTGATCCGGACTTCGTGGCCTTTGTACGTCCATAGATTCTGGGTGCTGAGCAGGTTGAACAGCAGGCAGTTGTGCTGGCTGAGTTCTTCAGGGGTTTGCGGCTGGCCGTGTTGTTTCAGGTATTGCGGTGCCGCGACGGTAACCCGGTGGGTAGTGCCGACATGACGGGCAATCAGGTCGCTGTCGTTCAGTGCGCCGATACGGAAGGTGACGTCCAGGCCTTCGCTGACCAGATCCTGATTCTGATCGCTCAGCTGCAGGTCGATCTGGACGTTTGGGTTTTGCTTGAGGAATTGCGCCAGGCGCGGGGCAATCTGCAAGCGCCCGAAGCTGACGGATGAGCCGACTCGCAGCGGTCCGGCGATGGACTCCCGGCCGGACTGGAAACTGTGCTCGGCGGCGTCCACCGCGGCAAGGATCTGCCGGCATTCGCTGTAATAGCGTTGGCCTTCATCGGTGAGGGACAGCTTGCGGGTGCTGCGGGCAATCAGCTTTCCGCCGAGTTGCGTTTCCAGCGCACGCAGCACTTTGCTGATGGTCGGCTGGCTGGTCTGCAATTCACGTGCGACGGCGGAAAAGCTGCCGCGTTCGACCACGCGCACGAAAACGGCCATTGCGTTGAGTTTATCCACAGCGTCTCTCATTCATGCCGGATGGGCATGTTCACTATAGCGATATGGCGTCTTATCGGCATGAGTCGGTTGGCGGAAGATCAGTCCTGACTCTTCTTCTGACAGGAAATATCGAAATGACTGACTCACTGCAAATGCGTGCGCTGATGGTTGATTCGGCCAATGCGCCTTTCCGTCTGGCTTCCATCGATCGTCCGGTGCTCGGGGCAGGGCAGGTGCTGGTAAGGATTGCGGCCAGTGGGGTGAACCCGCTGGACGGGAAGATCCGTGCGGGTCAGGCCGGTCATGCGCGTCAGCCTCTGCCTGCGGTGTTGGGTATGGATCTGGCGGGGACCGTGGAAGCTGTGGGCGCTGGCGTCGGTGGCTGGACGCCTGGCGATGAAGTCTACGCGATGGCCACGGGGATTGGCGGGGCCCAGGGTTCGCTGGCGGAGTACGCGGTCGTCGACGCGCGGTTGCTGGCTCGCAAACCGAACAATCTGAGCATGCGTGAAGCGGCGGGGTTGCCCCTGGTATTGATTACCGCGTGGGAAGGGCTGGTCGATCGGGCGCGGGTGCGGGCGGGGCAGAAGGTCTTGATACATGGCGGAGCGGGTGGTGTAGGTCACGTCGCCGTGCAGATCGCTCGCGCTTTCGGTGCCGAGGTGTTTGCCACGGGCTCGGCTCGAAGCCAGCGGATCATCGAGAGTCTGGGGGCTACCTTTATCGACTATGGCAAATCGTCAGTCGAGGACTATGTGGCTGAGCATACGGGCGGGGAGGGCTTCGATATCGTTTATGACACCGTGGGCGGCGAAACCCTGGATGCGTCTTTCAAGGCGGCGCGGGTTTATCACGGTCATGTAGTGAGTTGCCTGGGATGGGGGCAGCACAGCCTCGCGCCGCTGTCATTTCGCGGGGCGAGCTATTCCGGAGTCTTCACCTTGCTGCCGCTCCTGACCGGTGAAGGGCGTGAACATCATGGGGAAATACTGGGTGAGGCGTCGCGCCTGATCGAAGCCGGCAAGCTCAAACCGATTGTCGACTCGCGCCGGTTCACCCTGGAAAGCGCCGAGGCCGCCCATGAGCTGCTCAAGTCGGGAGCTGCACAAGGGCGGTTGGTCATCGAGATTTAACTCAGGGCCTGGCGAACGAATTCCAGGCGGTCCTGACCGAAGAACATTTCGTCTCCGACAAACATGCTGGGGGCACCGAAAACGCCGCGTTGAACGGCTCTTTCGGTGTTGTCCTTGAGCGCGGCCTTGATGTCCTCATCGGCTGTCAGGGCCAATGTTTCGTGGGGGTCGAAACCGTTGCGGGTCAGCACGGTCGCGACGGTTGCCGGGTCATCGAGACTTTGGCCTTCATCCCACAGGGCCTTGAACAGGCAATCGATAAAGGCGGCAAAACGCTCGGGATGGCGCAACTGGATACCGGTGACGGCGCGCATCAGCATCAGGGTGTTGATCGGGAAGTGCGGGCTGTACTTCAGCGTCACGCCATAGCGCCTGGCATAACGATCGAGGTCCTGAAGCATGTAGCGACCCTTGGCCGGGATGGTCGCCGGAGAGGCGTTGCCGGTCGCTTTGAATACACCGCCGAGCAGGATCGGGATGAAGACCAGCTGGCTGTCGGTTTGCTCGCAGATTTTCGGCAGCTGGGTGTACGCCAGGTAGGTGGCGGGGCTGCCCAGGTCAAAATAGAACTCCACTGTTTTGCTCATGGTCGATGCGCTCTGTTTATTGTTAGCTGTTTATTGTTGTAGAGGAGGGCTTACCAGCGTTCATTCCAGGGGCGCAGATCCAGCTCGAACGTCCAGGCGTCACGGGGCTGGTTGTGCAGGTACCAGTAATTCTCGGCAATGTGTTCAGGGTTGAGAATGCCGTCCTGATCCTTGGTCGCGTATTTTTCGGGAAAGGATTCCCGGATGAAGTCGGTATCGATGGCTCCGTCGACGACGACGTGCGCGACGTGAATATTCATCGGGCCCAATTCGCGGGCCATGCTTTGCGCCAAGGCGCGGATGCCGTGTTTGGCGCCGGCGAACGCGGCGAAACCGGCAGCTCCCCGCATGCCGGCGGTTGCACCGGTAAACAGGATCGTTCCACGTTGGCGCCGCGCCATGCGGATGGCCACTTCGCGGGCGTTGAGAAAACCCGAGAAGCAGGCCATTTCCCAGATCTTGAAATACTTGCGGGCGGTTTCTTCGAGGATGCTGCAGGGCACGTTAGCGCCGATGTTGAAGACAAATGCTTCGATGGGCCCAAACTCGTTTTCAATCTGCTCGATCAGGGCGACGACCTCTTCTTCCTTGCGGGCATCGCAGGCAAACCCATGGGCCTGGCCGCCACTGGCGCGGATGGTCTCGACCAGCGGCTGTAACTTGTCTGCGCTTCGACGAGTGACGCAGGCGACAAATCCTTCCTTGGCAAAGCGTTTGGCAATGGCGCCGCCGGTGGCATCACCTGCGCCGACGACCAGTACGACCTTCTTGTTATTCATGGGCAGATCCCTTTGGTAAACGATCGTTAACTAAACGAACGTTATGCTACGATTCGCGCAGCGTCAAGGTGGCCAATTCTGAGGGAAGGGCAATGCGATACTCGGTCAATCACAAGCTGGAAACCCGGGAAAAGCTGCTGCAAAGCAGCGCGGTGTCCGCCAAGAAGTCGGGTTTTTCCACGGTGGGTGTCGACGGCTTGATGAAGGCGATCGGCTTGAGTGGTGGGGCGTTCTACAGCCATTTTTCGTCCAAGGATGAACTGTTCGCTTCAATCGTCGAGCGTGAACTACGGCAGAGTCTGGAGCGATTGGGAGCTGATCGGGATCGCGAAAAGCTTGAACGCTGCCTGAAACGTTATCTCAGCATGTCCCATGTCGAGCATCCGGAAAGCGGCTGTGCCTTGCCCGCACTGGGCGCCGAGATCGCTCGCTGCGATGAGGCGATTCGTCAGCAGGCGGAGCACTGGATTTGTCAGTTGCAGGAAAGTTGGGCGCAGGTGCTGGAGAGCGACAGTCTCGCCTGGGCCGTCCTGTCGCAATGCATCGGAGCGTTGGTGGTGGCACGGATGCTTGCCACGCCCGAGCTTCAGCAAAGGGTGCTGAAGTCCAGTTACGATGAGATCGGTCGCCAGATTGCTGATCCGAACGCCTGACGGCCTCACATCATTTGCAGATGACGATCATGCTGCGGCTGGTGTAGCCCGCGGGGTTGAGCCCAAAGGGGTAATCCCCCGGCTCCTCCACCCCATCCCCTGACTTGGCGATGACCTTGTATCCCTTGGGAGCGCAAGAATTGGCGGCACTGCTGTAGCACTTGTCCCAGGAGGACGAGAGGCCCGAGCAGTTGATGTGTAGCCCTTTCTTGCCGTGTTTGATCTGGGTCTTCGTGGTCGCCGCACAGCCCGCGACTGCAAGTACGGCGATCAGTATCAAAATTCGTTTCATTGCTTTCCTTGGTGCATTCCGGATCTGACGCCCGGTCTCGCAGTAATCGCTTTTCGTATGAAGCGTTCTGATATCCCTATCCTGAAAAGTCCATGTCTGACACTGGGTTGCGGGCCTAAACATGGCCTAATTGAACGGTAAATACCAGCACCTCTTCACATCTTGCGTTAATCCGCCGCAACGGCGGGCTTTGCGGCACTGCCCATGGTCATGGTTGCGCCGACAGAAGCCAGGATGATGCACAGGATAGCCATCCACTGTGACAGCGAGAGGTATTCATGAAGGAACAACAAACCTGACAGCGCGCCAAAGGCCGGCTCGATGCTCATCAGGGTGCCGAAGGTTCTGGCCGGCATGCGAGTGAGGGCGACCATCTCCAGGGTGTAAGGCAGTGCCGTGGACAGGATGGCGACGCCGAGGGCGATCGGGAGCAGGGATGGCGTCAGCAGTGCGCTGCCGGCGTGGACAATGCCGATCGGAGCGACGAAAAGCGCGGCAATCATCACGCCCAGCGCGGCGGTCTGAACGCCATGATCGGCGCCGGCTTTCTGACCGAAAAGAATGTACAACGCCCAGCAAACACCTGCGCCCAGTGCGTATCCCGCGCCCAGTGGATCGATGGCTGCCGTTGTCGCGCCTGTCGGGATCAGCAACAGCAGGCCGACAGCCGCCAGGGCAATCCATAGAAAGTCGATTGCCCTGCGGGATGCGTAGATGGCGACGGCCAGAGGACCGGTGAACTCCAAGGCTACCGCGATACCCAAGGGGATTGTTTGCAGGGACATATAGAAGAGGAAGTTCATTCCCCCCAGTGCCATGCCGTAGACGATGACCGTGCGCAGTGATTTGGCGGTTAGCTTGGCTCGCCACGGTCGCAGTATCAGCAGCATGATCACGCTGGCAAAGATCAGACGCAGGGTGGTGGTGCCCTGGGCGCCGATTACCGGGAACATGCTTTTGGCCAGGGAGGCACCGGACTGGATCGACGCCATGGCTATTAATAGCAGGCCTACCGAAAACAGGGTCGAGGCAAGGCTGCGAGGCTGATCATTCATTGAGAGGCATCGTCCGAAGTAGAGAGCTTGGTATATTAGTCTTGATTGTGTGCAATATACTGCGCAATCACTGCGGGCGCGTCTATATATGGCCGCTAATTTGTATTTGTTGATAGAAAGTTCAAATCAGTGCTTGACGGCAGATTTCAGATCTCTATAATTCGCCCCACTTCCGGC
>NZ_JAIQWX010000167.1 GCF_020164475.1 Pseudomonas sp. REP124
CTCGCGATGACGGCATAAGATGCACCACAGACAGACCGTCCTATGGAAAACCTTATGACTTCACCTATCTCCCTGACCATCGAAACCGGCCTGCAAGCTGAACAGGATTTGCTGGCATCCGTCTGCGCCGGCAACTCGGAATTTGGCCTGCTGTTCTGGCAGCCCAGCGATCGGGCGCTGGTCATGCCGCGCCGCTTGAACCGTCTGCCCGGTTTCGATCACGCCTGTGAAGTCTCCGCCGCTGCCGGCTGGCCGGTGCTGTTGCGCGAAACCGGCGGCGAGCCGGTGCCGCAATCGTCATCGACGATCAATGTCGCCCTGGTTTACGCGCCGCCGCGCAGTGAAGGCGATCTGAACCGAATCGAGTCCGGATACCAGCGTTTGTGCGATCCGATCTGTGATCTGCTGGATGAACTGGGTGGGACGTCGTCACTTGGGGAAATCGAAGGCGCGTTTTGCGATGGCCGCTTCAACGTCAACCTGGACGGGCGCAAGATGGTCGGCACCGCTCAGCGCTGGCGCCAGAGTCAGGGCGGGCAGCGACCGGTAGGACTGGTTCACGGTGCGATGCTGGTGGATAACGAGCGTGAATCGATGGTCGCGGCGGTCAATCGATTCAATGAGGCGTGTGGTCTGGAGCAGCGGGTGCGTGCCGAAAGCCACATCGCCCTGCATGAGAAGTTCACTGCGCCGGATGCCGTGAAACGTCTCGACGAACTCTACCGGCAAATGCTGGCGCAGATGTTCGGCGCCTAGCGCGTCCCGAACACCACCATGGTCTTGCCCTTGACGTTCACCAGGTTGCGTTCTTCCAGATCCTTGAGGACGCGCCCGACCATCTCCCGCGAACACCCGACGATCCGCCCGATTTCCTGGCGCGTCACCTTGATCTGCATGCCATCGGGGTGAGTCATGGCGTCGGGCTGTTTGCACAGTTCCAGCAGGCAGCGAGCGACGCGGCCCGTTACATCGAAGAAGGCCAGGTCGCCGACCTTGCGGGTGGTATTGCGCAGTCGCTGGGCGATCTGCCCGCTCAATACATAAAGAATGTCCGGATCCTGCTGCGACAGTTCGCGGAATTTCGTGTAACTGATTTCCGCGACTTCGCATTCGACCTTGGCGCGCACCCAGGCGCTGCGCTGCTGCTCCATGCCTGCCTGCTCGAACAGGCCCAACTCACCGAAAAAGTCCCCGGCATTCAAATAAGCGATGATCATTTCCCGGCCGTCGTCATCTTCGATCAGGATCGTGACCGAACCTTTGATGATGAAGAACAGTGTCTCGGCGCGGTCGCCAGCGCAAATGATGTTGCTCTTGGCCTGATAGCGGCGGCGCTGACAATGCATCAATAGCTTGTCGAGGTTCTTGATCTTGGGTGTGGGGGCAATAGCAACCATGGTTGTATCCCGAAAAGACTGCACGGTATGTTGGTTTTTATATGAATTGCGGCGGCTGTGGCGAATCCGGCAAAGCGTCAGCGAATTGGCGTCAGCTTAACAGACACTTCCTGCAATATTCGAGAAATTACCTACAGACAGGTGAGCGCCCCTCCTCGCAAGGCGGGCACTGTCAATCACGGGGCCTGTGCTAAGCTGGCGACCCTTTTTTATACAGTGGAGTCTTGGCGATGAAGGCACGCATCCAATGGGCTGGCGAAGCCATGTTCCTCGGCGAATCCGGTAGTGGTCATGTCGTGGTCATGGACGGTCCGCCCGATGCCGGTGGCCGTAACCTGGGTGTCCGGCCGATGGAAATGCTCCTGCTGGGTGTCGGCGGTTGCAGTAACTTCGATGTGGTCAGCATTCTCAAGAAGTCCCGCCAGGCGGTCGAGAGCTGCGAAGCGTTCCTGGAAGCCGAGCGTGCGAGCGAAGATCCGAAAGTCTTCAAGAAGATCCACATGCATTTCGTGGTCAAGGGCCGCAGCTTGAAGGAAGCTCAGGTCAAGCGTGCCATCGAGCTGTCGGCCGAAAAATATTGCTCGGCGTCGATCATGCTGGGCGCCGCAGGTGTCGAGATCACCCACGACTACGAAATCGTCGAGCTTGGCTGAATCGGGTAGTTGCTCGTCCGACCACAGCGAACACAAAAAAAGGCGACTCCCTCACGGCAGTCGCCTTTTTTCTTTCTCGCTTCTGTAGGAGAAAAGCTTGCTCGCGAAGCGGCCCTTTCAGACAACCAAGGGTCTCAGATCCGGTAAGTACTCTTGGTCATCACCTTGGCCAACAAACTCATCCCGAACTTCACCGGTGCCGGAAAGCGGAACCCACCAGCGTCCAATGCGCTTTCAGCATGCTGCTCTTCATCGATGCGCATCTGTTCCAGGATCGCCCGGGACTTTTCATCTTCCGCCGGCAGCTGCTCGAGGTGTTCGTTCAAGTGTTTGCACACCTGATCTTCGGTGGCCGCGACGAAACCCAGGCTGACCTTGTCGCTGATCAGCCCTGCAACCGCGCCGATTCCGAAGGACATGCCATAGAACAGCGGATTGAGAATGCTGGTGTGGCTACCCAGCTGGTGAATGCGCTGCTCGCACCAGACCAGGTGATCGATTTCTTCCTCGGCGGCATGTTCCATGGCCGCTCGAACCTGCGGCAGCTTGGCGGTCAGGGCCTGCCCCTGGTACAGCGCCTGGGCGCAGACTTCGCCGGTATGGTTGATGCGCATCAGGCCGGCCACGTGCCGGGTGTCTTCGTCGCTCATCTTGGCGTCCGGCTGCACAATGGCCGGGGACGGACGGTACGGCTGGCCACTGGAAGGCAGCAAAGTACGCATCGCGGCATCGGCTTGCAGCAGAAG
The DNA here is from genome assembly GCF_020164475.1 of Pseudomonas sp. REP124. Classification (GTDB taxonomy): domain Bacteria; phylum Pseudomonadota; class Gammaproteobacteria; order Pseudomonadales; family Pseudomonadaceae; genus Aquipseudomonas. The sequence goes on from NZ_JAIQWX010000167.1 coordinate 2,797, forward strand.
GCGGTCGATTGGCGAGTAGTGACGTTGGGTAGTCATGCTGACCTCCGGAGGAATCTCGGCGGCCAGTTTAACCCAATCGGCCGTGGAAGTTTTGCCTCGGGTCATTGTGCGGCGGGGATGTTTCCGTTTGAGGGCGCTTGCTGGCGATGTGTTCGACGGCAACGGTGTTTTCTGCAAACACGCGTGATCGTTGACGTTCATCGCCAGCAGTAGGGCGTCTGATCAGCCCGGTGGCCAGTGCATCTGCCGCTGGCCGAGCACGTGCATATGAATGTGATAGACGGTCTGGCCGCCTTCTTCATTGCAGTTCATGACCACGCGGAAACCCTTTTCACAGCCCAGTTCCAGGGCCAGGCGCTGGGCGGTGAACAGAATGTGTCCAGCCAGAGCCTTGTCGTCCTCGGTCAGGTCGTTCAGGGTGCGCACCGGTTTTTTCGGAATCACCAGAAAATGCACCGGTGCCTGTGGGGCGATGTCGTGGAAGGCCAGTACCTGGTCGTCCTCGTAAATGATCTTCGCCGGGATTTCCCGGTTGATGATCTTGGTGAACAGAGTATCCACAGCAGTTTTCTCCGTTGTTTGGGCTGGCCTGAGTGTACTCACGAGGCTTGCCCGAGCCCAGCCTTTTGCCAGTCACCCGCTCAGCGCGGGCAGTAAGACTTGTTAACCATGCCGGTGATTGTCCGGATCAGCCAGCGCGAACCGAAGCGTGGCAGGGCGGCGAGCCAGCGGTTGCGCCGTCCGGGAATAATGATCGCGCGATTTTTTTCCAGTGCCCGAACGGTATAGAGCGCAACTTCCTCCGGGCTCATCAGCAGTTTGCTGTCGGCCAGTTTGTCCGCGTTCAGCTGCGCGGTGCGGAAAAAGCCGGTGCGGGTCGGCCCGGGGCAGAGCACCGAAACCTTCACCGCGCATTTTTTCAGTTCCACGCGCAGGCCTTCGGAGAAGTGCAGCACATACGCCTTGCTGGCGTAATAGGTACTCATCCATGGCCCCGGGCGGAAGGCCGCAACCGAGGCGACGTTCAGAATCTGCCCGCCGCCATGTAGCGCCATGCTGTTACCAATGGCATGGCACAGGCGGGTCAGGGCCAGGATGTTCACTTCGATCAGGTCTTGTTCGGTCATCCAGTCCAGCCCCAGAAACGGGCCGCAGGTGCCGATACCGGCGCAGTTCACCAGCAAGTCGATCTGCCGGTCACCTTCTTCCAGTTCCAGCAGAAAGCCGGACAGGCGCAGGGGCTCACTCAGGTCGCAGGCGCGGAACAGGACCTCCACGCCAAAACGTTGGGTCAGTTCTATCGCGATACTTTCCAGCTGATCACGCTGGCGGGCCACCAGTATCAGGCTGCGGCCGCGCCGGGCCAGCGCTTCGGCCATCGCCAGGCCGATGCCGCTGGAAGCGCCAGTGATCAGAGCGTAACGGGTCATGCAGTTCTCCATCGCAACAGCAGCGCGCCGCACCGCAGGTGTCACGGGCAGGGAGCGCTGTTCATTCTTGCGCAGAGTCTACAGGTGGCTGGGCTTGTTCGGCTGCATCATCGGCTGAATTTGCCGGGGATTGAGTTTCCACCTCGATTTCCTCGGTGATCTGCGAACTGCTCTGGTAACTGCTTTCAAGGGTATTTTCATACTCGTCCTGAATAGCGGAAATACCACCGGCCATCGCGCCGACGATGATCAGTGCGAGCAGCACGACCCACAACGATGACAGCACTTTGACCGCCGTGCTGTTGGGTGGCGGTGGCGGACCATATCGGTTGGCCGTCTGGTTGCCGGGCATCGCCATCATCACAAGCGGAAAGAAACTGCCGACAAAGGGCACCAGATTCAGCAACCAGAGCCATCCGGACCAGCCGAGGTCATGCAGACGCTGAACGCTGATCATGACGCTGGCAATGAGGAACACGATGCACAGGATGAACGCCAGGAAACCGCCGATGATCAGCCCCGCGGTCGAATCGGTGCTGACCAGGGCCAATCCCACCACGGCAAATACGGTGATGACAGCGATCGCCCCCAGGCTCAATACCATCGACCATGCGAGAAAACGCAGACGGCCGATCCGTCCTTCCACACCAAAGGGTTTGAGTGTGGCGAACTCTGCCAACTGCTCGCCGACCCTGGCTTGCGGTGGCGCGTAGGGTGAGTCGGGCTCTGCGGGAGTGGCGACGGGCGAGGGCTGGTGAACGTCGGACAGATTGAGCTCGATCAACGTTACGGGCTCGACCCGGGCATCGATGCCGGCGTTCTTCAGGGCCTGCAGATATGCCTGTGCGTCGGACTGCGTCAGGTCTCGCTTGAGTACTACCGCATGGCCATTGAACAGGCGCTCGACGGCAGCGACGTCGCTTTTGTACAGCGCGGCGATGTTGAGCTTGGCTGTATTGATATCAACACCCGGTAAAAGCGTGCCGTCGAAAACGATGTTGAAGCGGTTGTCGCTCATTGCCCAGGCATCCTTGTCGCGAAGGTTTGAATCCTTGGATTGTAGGGCCGGCCGCTAAAGCCGACCCGATTCTTTCAACGTGGCCAGCGCTGTTGAAGTTGCGTGGCTTGTTCCAGCGCCTTGCGATACTCGCTGTCCATACGCGCCACCAGTTCATCGACACTCGGCAAATCATCGATTTCACCGACACCTTGACCGGCGGACCACACGGTTTTCCAGGCCTTGGCTTCATCACTCAGCGGCTTGAGCTTGGAGCCGAAGTTGACCTCGCCCTTGTTTTGCAGGGCCAGCATGTCGAACCCCGCCGCTTCCAGGCTCTGGCGCATGAAGCTTGCCGGAACGCCCGATACCGCTGGCGTGTGAATGATGTCGGCGGCCTTGGAGCTCAGCAGCATTTCCTTGTAGGCCTCGGGCGCATGACTTTCAGCGGTGCCGATAAAGCGTGTGCCGAAGTAGGCCAGATCCGCACCCAGCAGTTGCGCGGCGAGAATCTCGTGGCCGTGGTTCAGACAGCCAGCCAGCAGCAAAGTCTTGTCGAAGAACTGGCGGATCTCGGCGATCAGCGAGAACGGGCTCCAGGTCCCGGCATGCCCGCCTGCTCCCGCGGCGACGGCGATCAAGCCATCCACGCCGGCCTCGGCGGCTTTTTCGGCATGGCGGCGGGTCGTTACATCGTGGAACACCAGGCCGCCATAACTGTGCACTGCATCGACCACTTCTTTCACAGCGCCCAGGCTGGTGATCACGATTGGCACCTTGTGCTCGATGCAGATCTCGAGATCGGCCTGCAATCGCGGGTTACTGTTGTGGACGATCAGGTTCACGGCGTACGGCGCGGGATTTTCCAGCGTCGCCAGGCCCGCTTCGATTTCTTCCAGCCATGCCTTGAAGCCACTGCTTTCGCGTTGGTTGAGCGCTGGAAAACTGCCCACCACGCCGTTGCGACAGCAGGCCAGGACCAGTTGCGGGTTGGAGATCAGGAACATCGGCGCCGCTACCACGGGCAGGCGCAAACGATGATCGAGCAAAGCGGGCAGCGACATTGGAATACCCCCGGTGATTAATGCTTGTTGGATTTAGAACGGCCGCACGACGACCAGAATTACGATAGCCAGCAAAAACACAACCGGCACTTCATTGAACCAGCGATAAAAGACATGGCTGCGGGTGTTCTCGCCACGGGCAAAGCGCTTTACCTGTGCGCCGCACATATGGTGGTATCCGATCAGCAGGGCCACCAGAGTCAGCTTGGCATGCATCCAGCCGCCCTGACTGAAATAGGCGCTCGGGTTTAGGCTGATCAGCCAGCCGCCGAAGATCAGCGTTGCGATCATCGCCGGGCCCATGATGCCGCGATAGAGCTTGCGCTCCATCACGCTGAAGCGCTCCTTGCTGACGCTATCCTCGCTTTGCGCGTGATAAACGAACAGACGCGGCAGATAAAACAGGCCGGCAAACCAGCATACGACGCTGATGATGTGAAAAGCTTTGAGCCACAGATAAAGCATTTTTGGTTATCCCCAAGGTTCACGGTAGCCGGGATAGTAGAGGCTTGAGCGTCCGCACGTCACCTTGCCGGTTGTCGCAGGCGCGCGCGGCCCCTATTATCGACGGCTTTCCAGTGGGTTCGTTGAGGGCAGGTTTATGGTCAAGGTCGGTATCGTCGGCGGCACGGGTTACACCGGGGTCGAACTGCTGCGTCTGTTGGCGCAACATCCGCAAGCTGAAGTGGTAGTCATCACTTCCCGATCCGAGGCCGGCCTGGCCGTGGCCGACATGTATCCGAACCTGCGAGGCCACTATGACGGCCTGGCATTCAGCGTTCCGGACATCAAGACCCTGGGCGCGTGCGACGTGGTGTTCTTTGCGACGCCTCACGGCGTTGCTCACGCGTTGGCTGGTGAGTTGCTGGCGGCCGGGACCAAGGTCATCGACCTGTCTGCGGACTTCCGTCTGCAGGATGCGGATGAATGGGCCAAGTGGTACGGCCAGCCGCATGGCGCGCCGGAGTTGCTGGACGAGGCGGTCTACGGTCTGCCGGAAGTCAATCGCGAGCAGATCAAGAAGGCACGCCTGATCGCTGTACCGGGTTGCTATCCGACCGCCACCCAGTTGGGTTTCCTGCCTTTGCTCGAAGCCGGTCTGGCGGATGCTTCGCGTCTGATCGCCGACTGCAAATCCGGTGTCAGCGGTGCCGGTCGTGGCGCGGCTGTAGGTTCGTTGTACTCCGAGACTTCCGAGAGCCTGAAGGCTTACGCGGTCAAGGGGCACCGTCACTTGCCGGAAATCCGCCAGGGCTTGCGCCGTGCTGCAGGCAAGGACGTCGGTCTGACCTTCGTTCCGCACCTGACGCCGATGATTCGCGGCATTCACTCCACTCTCTACGCGACCGTCGTGGATCGCTCGGTCGACCTTCAGGCACTGTTCGAAAAGCGTTATGCCAACGAACCGTTCGTCGACGTGATGCCAGCCGGCAGTCATCCGGAAACCCGCAGCGTGCGCGGTGCCAACGTTTGCCGTATCGCGGTGCATCGTCCGCAGGATGGTGATCTGGTGGTGGTGCTGTCGGTGATCGACAACCTGGTCAAAGGCGCGTCGGGTCAGGCGGTTCAGAACATGAACATCCTGTTCGGCCTGGATGAGCGTCTGGGCCTGTCCCACGCCGGCATGCTGCCGTAAGGTTTTCCTGCGTACAGCAAAAGGCCCGTTGAACGGGCCTTTTTGCATTCCGTGCCGACGACTGGGTTGGTTGATATACCATAACAATAGTTGACCGATTTTCTAGGACAAGCGGATAATGCGCGTCATCACGCAATATGACGGCGTAGCGCCGGGAGATAGTCAGCATGAGCGTCGAATCCTTCACCCCCACGGCTTTGCAATTCACCCACGGTGCTGCGCACAAGGTGAAGAGCCTGGTCGATGAAGAGGGGAATGATCGCTTGAAGCTGCGCGTATTCGTTACGGGCGGTGGTTGTTCAGGTTTTCAGTATGGCTTCACTTTCGATGAAGAAGTGGCAGATGACGACACCATCGTCGAGCGCGAGGGTGTGAGTCTGGTGGTCGATCCAATGAGCTTCCAGTACCTGGCAGGTGCCGAGGTGGATTACCAGGAAGGTCTGGAAGGTTCGCGTTTCGTCATCAAGAACCCGAATGCGACCACTACCTGTGGTTGCGGTTCTTCGTTCTCGATCTGATCCGCCACCTGTATCAGCAAAACGCCGCATGGCCTCACGGTCATGCGGCGTTTTGCTGTCTGTCGTTCAGGCGGGGTAGATGGCGCCCAGAACGCGCAAGCCCCGGGCGCCGGTGACGCTCGGGCGATTGGCTGGGATGCCCTCAAGGCAGCAATGAGCCAGCCAGGCAAAGGCCATGGCTTCGACCCAGTCCGGGTCCACGTCATGGGCGGAAGTGCTCCTGACTTTCGCATTGGGCAGCAGGCTGGCCAGGCGATTCATCAGGGTGGTGTTGTGGGCGCCGCCGCCGCAGACCAGCAACTCTTGCGTGTGGTCCTGAGCGCTTTGCAGCGACTCGATGATGGTCAGCGCAGTCAACTCAAGCAACGTTGCCTGTACGTCGTTGGCGGCGAAGGCCGGTAGCTGCGCGAGATGCTGCGTCAGCCATGGCAGGTTGAACACTTCGCGACCGGTACTTTTCGGGCCCTTGGTGCTGAAGAATGGATCGCTGAGCAGGGCTTTCAACAGGATCGGTTCGACCTTGCCGCTGGCGGCCCATTGACCATCGCGATCGTAGTTCTCGCCCCGTTGCTGATAAATCCACGCATCCAGTAGCACATTGCCCGGGCCGCAATCGAAACCTGCGACAGGTTTGCCCGGCTCGATCAGGCTGAGATTGCTGAAGCCGCCGACGTTCAGTACGGCGCGGTCGCCGGTCTGTTCCTCGAACAGGGCCTCGTGGAAGGCTGGTACCAGCGGTGCACCCTGGCCGCCAGCTGCGACGTCACGACTGCGGAAGTCGCTGACCACTGTAATTCCAGTCAGTTCGGTCAACAGGGCCGGGTTGCCGATCTGCACCGTGAACCCTCGCGCCGGTTCATGGCGAATGGTCTGCCCGTGACTGCCGATCGCGCGAATGTCTTCGGGCTTGAGGTTTTGTTGGGTCAGGAGGGAGTGAATGCCCTGTGCCGCCAGTTTCACCCAGTTTTGCTGGGCGATGGCGGAGCGGGCAATCTCGTCAGGGCCACTGGCGCACAAGCCAAGAAGCTCGGTGCGCAAGGAGTCGGGCATGGGAATGTAGTTCGTGGCAATCAGTCGGATTGCCGGGGCTTGCTCGATCAGCGCAATGTCCAGGCCATCGAGGCTGGTCCCGGACATCACACCTATATAAAGGGCCATGGCTTAACGCTTGCTCGAAGCCAGTTTGGTGGATTTCTCTTGGTCCATGCGCGCCATCAGTGGCTGACTCTGTGCGAGAAAGCGTGCGCGTTCGGCCTTGGAGATCGGGTCGGCCATTGCCACTTTCTGGCCCAGTGGATCGACGTGCACGCCATTCACCTGGAACTCATAGTGCAGGTGCGGGCCGGTGGACAGGCCGGTGGTGCCAATGTAGCCAATCACTTGGCCCTGTTTGACATTGCTACCGGTCTGGACGCCTTTGGCGAAGCCCTGCATGTGGCCGTAGAGCGTACGGTATGTGCTGCCGTGCTGGATGATTACAGTGTTGCCATAACCGCCGCGGCGACCTGCCAACAAGACCTTGCCGTCACCGGCAGCCTTGATTGGAGTACCGCGCGGGGCTGCATAGTCCACACCTTTGTGAGCACGGATCTTGTTCAGGATCGGGTGTTTGCGGCCCATCGAGAACTTCGAGCTGATACGTGCGAAATCCACCGGAGTCCGGATGAACGCCTTGCGCATGCTGTTGCCGTCAGCGGTGTAATAGCTGCTGTTGCCTTGTTTGTTGGTGTAACGCACGGCGGTGTAGGTCTTGCCGCGGTTGGTGAAGCGGGCGGACAGGATCGGGCCGTTACCGACGGCTTTGCCATTGACCACTTTCTGCTCGTAGATCACATCAAATTCGTCGCCCTGGCGAATGTCCTGGGCGAAGTCGACGTCATAGCCAAACACGTTGGCCATATCCATGGTCAGGCTGTGGGACAGGCCGGCGCGAGCGGCGGACTGCGAAAGCGAACTGTTGATCACGCCGTGTGCGTAGGCGGAGCGCACAGTTGGCTTGGCGGTGATGCGGTTGAAGGTGTAGCCCTTGTCGTTCTTGGTCAGGCTGATGGTTTCGAGGTCGCTGACCTTGCTGTGCAGGTTGGTCAGTTGGCCGTCCGGGCTCAGCTCGAACTCCAGTTTTTGCCCATGCTTGAGCTGGCTGAACTGCTTGGCCTGCTTGTCGCTGGCCAGTACTTCATGCACGGAAGTGGCCGGCAGGCCTACTTTCTCGAACAGGGTGGAGAGAGTATCGCCCTTGGAGACGATCACTTCCTTGTGGTTTGGCGCCTTCTTCTCTTCGACGGCGGGGGCCGGGGCGGCCTGAGCGGTTTCCGAGGTTTCTTCTGCGCTATTGTCGATCTGCGCGAAAGGGGACTCGGTCGGCTCATTTGTGGCTTGAACGGCTTCAGCGGCGTCTTGATCTTGTGTCAGTTGTTCAGCAGGACTTTCCAGTTCAAGACTCAGGGTTGTCTTCTTGGCTTCAACATCACTGGAAGGAAATACCAGAAGCGCCAGGCTCAGAAGGGCGGCGATGCCGCTCGCAGCGAGCAGGTGGGTCTTCGGGTAAAGCGGTGGCGCTTTAGACGATTCTTTGGTCATGAGTAATATTTGACTTTGAAATAAGATGAATTGGAAAAGATGAATGACATGATGAATATGAAATAACTGTATAAAATATAACCAAATCATCATTGAAGCAAGTCCACGGACACTCTGTTCGCGGATTGGTGTCCGTGCGCCGGGCAAACCTTGTATTTGACGCGCGTTCTTGTATGGTTGGGTCCCTTTGAATCTGAGCCTTGCGGGTCTGTTATGAAGTCGGTTGAAGAGCAGCTAGCGCTGATCAAACGTGGTGCGGAAGAACTGTTGGTCGAGTCCGAGCTGATCGAAAAGCTCAAACGTGGCCAGCCACTGCGTATTAAGGCAGGCTTCGATCCGACTGCGCCGGATTTGCACTTGGGTCATACCGTGCTTATTAACAAGTTGCGCCAGTTCCAGGAGCTGGGGCATCAGGTGATCTTCCTGATCGGCGACTTCACCGGAATGATTGGTGATCCGAGCGGCAAGAGCGCGACGCGTCCTCCGCTGACCCGCGAGCAGGTTCTGGAGAATGCCGAGACCTACAAGACTCAGGTGTTCAAGATTCTCGATCCTGCCAAAACCGAGGTGGCTTTCAACTCCACCTGGATGGACAAGATGGGGCCGGCCGACTTCATTCGCCTGACTTCGCAGTACACCGTGGCGCGGATGCTCGAGCGCGACGACTTCGACAAGCGCTACACGACCAATCAGCCTATCGCCATTCATGAGTTCCTCTATCCGCTGGTTCAGGGGTATGACTCGGTTGCGCTGCGCGCGGATGTCGAGTTGGGTGGTACCGATCAGAAGTTCAACCTGCTGATGGGGCGTGAGCTGCAGCGTGGTTACGGTCAGGAGGCTCAGTGCATTTTGACCATGCCGTTGCTCGAAGGGCTGGATGGCGTCAAGAAGATGTCCAAGTCTTTGGGTAACTATGTCGGTATCCAGGAAGCGCCTGGTGTGATGTACAGCAAGTTGGTGTCGATTCCTGATGCGTTGATGTGGCGCTACTTCGAACTGCTTAGCTTCCGCAGCATGGATGAGATCAATGCTTTCCGCGCTGACGTGGAGGCGGGTGCCAATCCGCGTGATATCAAGATCAAGCTGGCTGAAGAGATTGTTGCGCGTTTCCATGGTGAGGAGGCTGCGGCCAATGCTCACCGTGCTGCGGGCAATCGTATGAAGGATGGCGAGCTGCCGGATGATCTACCTGAGATCGAGCTGACTGCTACCGAAGATATGCCGATCGCGGCTGTTCTTAATAAGGCAGGCCTGGTGAAGAACTCGGCTGTGGCTCGGGATCTCCTGAGTTCTGGTGGTGTGCGCGTGGATGGTGAGGTTGTTGATCGCTCCTTTATATGTGCGCTGGGTGCAACCCATGTATGTCAGGCCGGCAAGAAGGCATTTGCGCGTATTACGCTGAAATCCGAATAAATCGAAATTAAGTGTTGACGGCGAATTTCAGATCTCTATAATTCGCCCCACTTCCGGCGCAGTCGAAACGGAAAACTTCTTGGTAATCAATGAGTTAAGTAGGTTTCGGCGGTGACGGCTTCAGTTCATCGAAGCCCGCAGGGAGTTGA
>NZ_JAIQWX010000168.1 GCF_020164475.1 Pseudomonas sp. REP124
GGGGAAAGCAGGGCGGGTTACACGCGGAACTGATCCATCAATTTCATCTGCTGGGTCGTCAGCTGGTTGAGCTGGCTGCTGATCTGCGCCGATTCGGTGGCCTGTCCGGTGAGGGTTTCGGTGACGGTGCGAATCGCCGAGACGTTGCGGTTGACCTCTTCGGCCACGGCGCTTTGCTGTTCGGCGGCGCTGGCGATTTGCAGGTTCATGTCGCTGATCACCGTGACCGCATCGCTGATCTTGCTCAAGGCCTGTACCGCCTGCTGGATCTGCCCGGCGTTGCTGTGGGCCTGGGTCTGGCTCGAGTGCATGGTGGCGACCACGCCGCGGGTGCCGCTCTGGATGCGTTCGATCACCAGGCGGATTTCTTCCACCGAGTCCTGAGTGCGTTTGGCCAGGTTGCGCACTTCATCGGCCACCACCGCAAAACCGCGACCGCTTTCACCGGCACGGGCCGCCTCGATGGCGGCATTGAGCGCCAGCAGGTTGGTCTGTTCGGCGATGCTGCGGATCACCTCCAGCACCGAGCCGATCTGCTCGCTGTTCTCGGCCAGCGCTTCCACTTCACTCACGGCTTTGCTGACTTCTTCAGCCAGATCGTTGATGTCGCGAGTACTGCGCTCAATGATCTGCATGCCATCGCGAGCTGACTGGTCGGCGCCTTTGGCGGCACTGGCGGCGTTCGATGCACTGTTGGCGACGTCGTGGGCGGTGGCGCTCATTTCGTTGGACGCGGTGGCGACCTGGTCGATTTCGCGGAACTGCAGTTGCATGCCTTCGCTGGTCTGACGGGCGATTTCCGAAGACTGGTCGGCGGTGCCGCGGGCGTCGGTGATGCTTTGCTTGATCTGCGCGATGGTCGGCTGCAGCTTGTCTAGGAAGCGGTTGAACCAGCTGACCAGTTCGCCCAGTTCATCTTTCTTGCTGTAGCGCAGGCGTTGGGTCAGGTCACCGTCGCCGCTGGCGATCGCCTTGAGCATCTCGGCCACGCTATTGATCGGCCGGGTGACGCCCGAAGCAGTGAGCCAGATCAGCAGCAAGCCGATCAGGCCGGCCACGATCGCCACCAGCACTGCTTTGATCGTGCCGCTCTGCCGGGCGTCTTCGAGCACCGTTTGCAGTTTCACCGAGTCGGCCAGCATCACCTGCTTGGGCAGGTCGATCACCACGCCCCAGGGCTTGGCGTCGGCGATCGGGCTGACCGGGTAGACCGCGCGGATCAGGTCGCCCTGGTCGAGAATCTTCGGTGCGCCGGCGCCGAGCATTTGCACAATGTTCTTGCCGTCTTCACCGAGGCTGTCGCCGATTTTTTTGCCGACCTTGCCGGCGTCGACACTGTAGGCCGCCAGCACGCCGGTGCCGGAGACGATCAGCATGTGTCCGGCGCTGTCGAACAGTTCGCTCTGGGAGGCGACAGAGGCGGCTTGCAGGGTGTCGAGGGCGATGTCGATGCCGACCACACCGATGGTCTTGCCCTCCACCAGCAGCGGCACGGAAATGGTGGTCATCAACATTTCCTTGTTGCCGACGGTATCGGCATAGGGGTCGAGCAGGCAGGTGCGTTTGGTATCGCGCGGGCAGGTGTACCAGACGTTGTAGGGCGTGCCGCTGAGGTTGAGATCGGTCTTGGTCATGTCTTCCTCGACCATGATCGTGTTCAGCGCGGTGCCGCCGGCGCGGCTCCAGTAGGTGGCGAAGCGACCGATTTCGTTGGACTGACGCGCAGCATCATTGACGAATTCGCTGTCCTTGCCGTCCAGGCCATTGGGCTCGAACGCCAGCCAGATGCCCAGCACCTTGCTGTTGCGCTCGAAGGCGGTTTTGAGGCTCTGGTTCAACTCCTCGCGCACCACGCCCGGTTCAATCGAACGCTTGGCGGCCATGGTGCGCATGTCCTTGATCTGGTCGGCCAGTGCGGTGACCACCAGCAGGCTTTCGCCGAAGGTTTTCTGCACGCGCACTGCCTGCTCGGCGGCCTTGGCCTGCAAGAGGTCCTGCACACTGTCGGTGAGCATCTTGCTGCTGGAAGCGCTGACCAGTTCATCGTTCTGATGGGACTGGTAGAAGTTCATGCCCATGATCAGGGCGACCACGCCAAGCAGGCACAGGGCAGACAGCAGGACAGTTTTCAGGCGGATGGACAGTGAGTCGAACATGGGGCGAACTCGCGAATGGATGAGGGGTTGGCTGCGAGCGTTTGCGGCTCGGCGCGCCAAATCCATTCAGCGCCATTCAATCCCCATCGGCGTGGAGGTTAGGCGCATGAATCGCAACCCGACGAACGGTCATGGTTGACCGTTTGCGCGGAAAAATGTGCCGAAAACAGGCTTAAAAACAGGGAAAGTCGCCGCAAGAATCAGGAGGTTTTTACCACGGATTCCGGCCTCGACCAGATCCACAGGTTGCCCAGCGTCATGCCTGCAATCGCCAGGTAGATCGGCCAGCCATGGTCGAGCATCACCAGCATCAGGGTGGCGCACAGCAGCATGCTTGCCGTGGCACTGACCTTGGCCCGGCGCGCGACGATCTTGCCGTTGCGCCAGTTACTGAGGATTGGCCCGAACAGGCGGTGGTTTTCCAGCCAGGCGCTCAGGCGCGGCGAACTGCGGGTCGCAGCCCAGGCGGCGAGCAGGATGAACTCGGTGGTCGGCAGGCCAGGGATGACGATGGCGATCAGGCCGATGCCGAGGCTGGTGGAGGCGAGAAGGCCATACAGGATGCGGGCGAGTTTGGAGGTTGTACGCATAGTGTCTACGAATGACCTGTAGGAGCGAGGCTTGCCCGCGAAGAACGATGACGCGGTCCATCAGAAATACCGCGGTGGATTCTTCGCGGGCAAGCCTCGCTCCTACATAAAGCAAATCAGGCAGTTTCCGGGGTGTAGGCCTGTTCGAGCAACACGGTGAAGCGGTTGAACGCGTCGATGGCGCCCTTGTCCAGCTGCGCTTCTTCTTCGGCGCTGAACTCCAGCTCATCGAGGGTTTTGACGAAGTTCTTCCAGCCCTGCGCACGACCGCCGGCCGGTTCGCCCAGGTGACGGGCGCCGAAGGTTTCGCTCAGGCCCAGGCCCACCGCACGCTTGATCAGGAACGCCGCACCGAGCTTCGAACCCTCGGAGACGAACAGCCAGCCCAGGGCTTCAGCCTTGCTCGTATTGTTCACGGCTCCGGCAACGGGCGCAGGCACTTCAGTGTCCAGGTCGGCGAGGTCAGCCTTCGCGGCTTCAGCACGGCAGCGAGCAGGTAGATCCGCAACGATCGCGGTCAGCTCGGCATCGTTGTACAGCGCCACCAGCTCCGACTGGAACAGATACTGCGCCACCACGAAACGGGCGAAGTTGGCCTGGGTCTCGAACGGCGCGTGGGCTTTGACCAGCGCGTCGAGTTTGCTGTGGGGTTCGTGGGTGATCTGGTTCAGGCGTTGCGAGCGCAAGGCCGGGCGTGCAGCCGTGTCCTGAGTGGTCATGGGAAATCCTTGAAAGAGAAGTGCCTGGTAACGAGACGAATGAGCAGGTGCCGGACAGTAAAAAATCCTCGCTGCGCAGCCGTTATCCAGTCGCGCAGCGAGGTGGGCGGGGTCAGATATCCCAGATCAGATTGACCGCGAAGTTGCGACCCGGCTGGGTCAGGCGATCGAGGTTGGCCGGTTGCGTCACCGAGGCTTCGCCGACGCTGTCGTAGCCGCGCACGTCATCCCACAACCAGTATTTCTTGTCGGTCAGGTTGTAGACGCCACCGCTGACGGTCACGTCGTCGGTCACCTTGTAGTAGGCGCTCATGTCCAGCACGCCGAAGCCCGGGGTCTTGAACTGGCTGCTGACGCCGTCCGGCGACTTGAAGTTGCTGTCGTCGACACGGTCCTTGCGCTTGACCAGGGTCCAGCTGACCAAACCGCCGAATTTCTCCTGGTCGTAGCCGAGGCCGAATACGCCGGTCAGCGGGTTGACGCTGTTGAGCGGCTCGCCGTTGTCGTTGTTGCGACCGTAGGCGTAGGCCACCGAGCCCTGGGTGTACAGGCCTTGCGGCGCGCCGAAGGCGTCGAGGTTCAGACGGCCTTTGATCTCGGCACCCTTGATGGTGGCGTGCTTGATGTTGGCGCTCTGGAAGGTCGGCTCGTCGTAACCTGGAGTAACGGCGTCTTCGTTAATGAAATCGCGGTACTTGTTGTAGAACACGGCCACATCGAAGGAGCCCTGCTCGAAGTTGCCGCGCAGGCCGGTCTCGTAGCCCTGGCTTTTCTCTGGCTCCAGATCCGGATTCGGTTCTACGCGATAGCCGGCGGCGGTGTTGTCGAAGCGCCCGTACAACGCCTTGGCGGTCGGCGTGCGGAAGCCTTCGGCGTACTGGCCGTACCAGGTGTAGTTGTCGTTGAAGGCGTAGGTCAGGCCAAACTTGGGCGAGACTTTGTGCCAGGTCTTGTTCTCGTCGCTGACGGTGCCGCGACCGTCGGCGGAAACCGTGTTGAGGAACTCCTGGGTGATGTCCGGCTTGAGTTCGGTGTAGTCGTAGCGCAGACCCGGCACGAAGGTCCAGTCGTTCCAGCTGATCTGGTCCTGGGCAAACACGCTGTAGGTGTTGATGGTCGGGTCCGGGAAGTCGCTGGATTTGCGCAGCACGTCGGCCGTGCTGATCGCGCCGATGGCGGTGCAGCCACGACCGACCGCCAGGCACGTGCCGTTGCCGCTGCGCGAGCCGGTGACTTTCTGCTGCTTGATGGTGGTGCCGTAGGTCAGTAGATGCTCGGTGTCGGCGATGCTGAAGCCTTTGTCCAACTGAGCGTCGAACACCCACTGCTTTTCTTCGTAGAGCGTTTCGCGGGTTCTCAGCACCTGGCGGGTGATCGGGAAGTAGAACTCGTCGGTGCTCTGGTCGGTCTTGGCGATCTGGTGATTGAGGCTCCACTTGACGTTGTCCGCCACCAGGCTGTCGAGGGCGAAGCTGTGCTCGATGCCAAAACGTTCGCGGGTAATGGTGTCGTTACCGGTACGCCACTGGTACATGCCGCCGGGCAACACGCTGGCCGGAATGGTCGGCGCACCACCAAAGAACGGGCCGCCATAGGCGCTCTTCTGATCGGTGTCTCGATCGTCCTTGTACTTCTCGTAGACCAGTCCCAGTCGCGCATCGTCCTTGTAGTTCCAGCCGATCTTGGCCAGCACGTTGGTGGCGCGCACGTCTTCCGGGTTGGCGGCGGTGCGGCTCAGGCCGGTGCCGTTGTTGCTGCCGTAGGATTCGGTTTCGTGACCGTCGCGCTGGCTGTAGTGCAGCAGGCCGTCGAACTGATCGGCGCGACCGGCAACGGTGGCGGATTTCAACCAGCTCTCGTCAGCCGAGCTGTAGCCGGTCTTGAGGCGCGCGCCGACGTCCTGACCGGGCTTGATGATGTCATCGGGATCGAGGGTGAAGTAGCTGACTGCGCCGCCGATGGCGTTGCTGCCGTAAAGCACCGAAGCCGGACCGCGCAGGATTTCCACGCGCTTGATGATTTCCGGGTCGACATAGTTGCGCTGGGTCTTGGCGTAGGGGCCGTTGAAGAAACCGTTGGGCACTTCGACGCCATCGATCTGCGTCAGCACGCGGTTACCGTCGATGCCGCGGATGTTGTAGCCGCTGATCCCGCCACGGGTGCCGGCACCGCCCACGGAGACGCCCGGTTCGTAGCGCACCAGGTCCTTGATGGTGTTGACGTTGTTGCGGTCCAGTTCATCGCGGGTGTGAACGGTGACGGTGCTCGGCACGCTGTTCACGTCCTGTTCGTTACGGGTGGCGCTGATGGTTACCTGTTGCAGGTTCAGGGTACCGGCGCTGGTGCGGCGCTCCAGCACGATGTTGTTATTGCCCAGTTTGCGATAGCTCAGGCTGGTCCCCACCAGCAGGCGCTCCAGGGCTTTTTCCGGTGGCAGCGACCCGCGCACGCCCGGCGATGCCACACCTTCGGCCAGTTCCGCGGGCAAACCCACCTGCCAGCCGGTCACCGCGGTGAAATCATTGAGTGCTGAAACCAGCGGCTGAGGCGCGATGGCGAACGAGTAGTCGCCCATGTTGCGGCTCGGCTGTTCGGCGCTGGCGGCCATGACCGGCGCGGTGCCGGCCATCAGGATGGCAGCGGTCAGCAGCGACAGCACGCGGGAAGGGGAAGAGGACTGGCGGGTAAGGCGAGAGGACATCGATAGCGCTCCGTGTCGCACGAATCTTTATAGGTGCTGATCGGCATCCGAGGATGCGAATCAATTGCATTGGCTATAACGAGACGTACGAGGGTTCACTATCGAGTAAAAATAATTCTCATTCAGTTCAAAATGACCAGCGCCGGGTATTCCTTGAGCTTGGCCGAGGTGATGTGAGCCAGGGAGCGCACCACGTCCAGCGGTTGGTCGAGGCGGTAGTTTCCGGTGACGGCGACATCCGCCAATTGCTCGTTGTTGTTGATGATCCAGCCCGGATAGTAGCGACGCAGTTCCGCCAGCACCTGGCTCAGCGGACAGTTTTCGAACACCAGACGGCCCTGGACCCAGGCCAGGTCGGTGGCGGCATCGAGCTTGGCCGGGCGGTCGAAACCGTTGGGGCCGATGCGAATGCTTTCCCCGGCGCTCAGACGTACCCGCGCATCATCGCGGGTGGCGCGCAGATCGACATCGCCGCGTTGCACGCGAACCTGAGCCACGCCGTCCAGATAACGCACGGCGAAGGCGGTGTCGCGAACGCTGGCGGTGACCGGTCCGGCGTCGATCTCCAGCGGCTGGCCGCGTGCGGACTGCACCTCGAAAAACGCCTCGCCTTGATACAGACGCGCGACACGCTGCTGATCGTTGATGGTGCTGGAAAACGCCGAGTTGGTATTGAGCAATACCTTCGAGCCATCCTCCAGTTGCAGGCGCTGGCGCTCGCCGACCACGGTCAGGTGATCGGCCTGCAAACGCATCGGCAGGTTGCTGAAGCTGAACAGACCGAGGATCAGCACGGCAGCGGTGGCCAGGGGTTTCCAGTGCGGGCGCAGACGCGACAGCACGGTGACTTTGGCAGGAGGCGAGGCGAGGTTCTGCGCGCACTGCGTGACTTGCGGGCCGTTCCATATCGCTTGGGCCTCGGCGAACGCAGCGGCGTGCGCCGGGTCGGCGGCGAGCCAATCGTGGAACTGGCGAGACTGTTCTTCGCTCGGGCTGTCCAGCACGATCAGCCAGTCCATAGCCTGGTCCATCGCGTCTGCAGGGGCCTGCGCCGATGAAGGCGAAGGGGAGCGGTGGGTGTCCGTCACGGTGTTTCCTCGGCAGTGTCTGTGCACGGCTGTTTTTTCAGTGAAGCGCAAAAGAGGGGCAAGGGTAGCCCCGATGAACATGGCCGTCGAGACACGGGCGACTCAGCGGCCGTTCGCTCGCTCGGCGACGCCGATGCAAATGCTCATGATCAGTTTCAGTTCCTTCTGCACCGTGCTCAGGGATACGTCGAGCTTTTCGGCGATCTCAAGGTAACTGTGACCGTGCAGGCGGCTGAGGATGAAGATCTGTTGCTGGCGGGAACTGAGTTGACTGAGGCGCACGTTCAAACGCTCGAGCAGTTGTTCGGCATGGGCGGCGTCTTCGGCGCTGCTGGCGGGGGCGGCGACGCTTTCCACTACCTCCAGCGGCACGTCATCGACCATGGTCCGCGAATGGATGCGCCGCGCACGCAAATGGTCCAGCGCCAGGTTGCGGGCGGTCTGGAAAACGAAAGGCTCCAGGTGATCGATGGCCCGCTCGCTGAGCGCACGGGTCACCCGCAGGTAAGTCTCCTGCAGGAGATCCTCGGCAGTGCTGTGGTTTTTGACCATCCGCTCCAGCGTGCGCAGCAGAGAGACTCGCTGGGTGATGAAGACGTCGTTGAAGCGCGATTGACTCACGGGAGGACCTGATCCATTTTGAGCGAATGATAATGCTTATCATCTACTTGAGTGGTCAAGCACTGATTTGTGAAGTTTTCACTTTCTGACGTTAAACGCGACCTTGCAAATAGGTCGCGTAATCCGGAATCCGGTGCGGGTGGGCCTGCTCCATCAACGGGCTGCTGAGCAAATAGTCGGCGCTGCATTCATTGCACGCCACGGGGATATTCCAGACTGCCGCCACCCGCAGCAAGGCCTTGATGTCCGGGTCGTGGGGCTGGGGCTCGAACGGGTCCCAGAAGAACACCAGCATGTCGACCCGTTGCTCGGCAATTTGCGCGCCGAGTTGTTGGTCGCCACCCAGCGGACCGCTGATCATGCTTTCCACGGGCAGGTCGAGGCGTTGTTGCAATAACAAACCCGTGGTTCCGGTGGCGACCAGTTGATGCTGGGCGAGGCGATGTTTCTGGCGTTCGGCCCAGTCCAGCAGGAACGCTTTGCAATGGTCATGGGCGACCAGGGCGATACGCTTGCGCGCCGCCATGGTTTTTTCGGTGAAGGTGATGCCGATCATGAGGGGTACTGCTCCAGACAGGTTGTCACAGCTTTCGCAGAAGCTGCCGAGGCAGCTCCTGCGCATAAGCGAGCGGCGATCACTCGGCGTTGCAGAGCGCCAGGCAGTTATCGAGCATGCGGTTGGAGAAGCCCCACTCGTTGTCATACCAGGCCAGGACCTTGAGCAGCTTGCCGCTGGACTTGGTGTGGTTGGCGTCGAAGATCGACGACAGCGGGTTGTGGTTGAAGTCGCTGGAAACCAGCGGCAGGGTGTTGTAGCCCAGAATCTTCGAATGCTGGCTGGCCTGCTTGAGCAGCGCGTTGACTTCCTCGGCGCTGGCCTCTTTTTTCAGCTGCACGGTCAGGTCCACCAGCGACACGTTGATCACCGGTACGCGCACGGCCATGCCGGTCAGCTTGCCCGCCAGCTCCGGCAATACCAGGCCCACGGCTTCAGCGGCGCCGGTCTTGCTCGGGATCATGTTCTGGGTCGCGGAGCGGGCGCGGTACGGGTCGGTGTGATAAACGTCGGTCAGGTTCTGGTCGTTGGTGTAGGCGTGGATGGTGGTCATCAGACCGCTTTCGATGCCCAGCTCGCGGTGCAGTACCTGAGCCACCGGGGCCAGACAGTTGGTGGTGCACGACGCGTTGGAAATGATCTGGTGCGACTGGCGCAGGATGTCGTGGTTGACCCCGTACACCACAGTGGCGTCGGCGCCTTTGGCCGGCGCGGAGATAATCACTTTGCGGGCGCCGGCGGTGATATGCGCGGCGGCCTTGGCGCGGTCGGTGAACAGACCGGTGCACTCGAACACCACATCGATCTTTTCCGCAGCCCAGGGCAGGTCCGCCGGATTGCGAATGGCGCTCACCGCAATACGGTCACCATTGACGGTCAGGCTTTCCTGATCGTGCTGTACATCGGCGTCGAACGTGCCGTGAACCGTGTCGTACTTAAGCAAATGAGCGTTGATCGCGCTGTCGCCCAAATCATTGATGGCGACAATCTGCAGATCCTGACGGTAGCCCTGGGTATAGAGTGCGCGCAGGACATTACGGCCGATCCGGCCAAAACCATTGATTGCGATTCGAAGAGTCATATATCAGCGCTACCGTCGTTTTGTTGTTGGAATTACAAGATTATTCGCAAAAAAATAGAAAACAAGCCTTTTTAGTGGCAATATTTTGTTCAATCTACAACGAGTGACCTGAATCAACTGGTCCAACCGATCGAGAAAACCGTCTGTCATCCCATCGACAACGGCGTTTGATCAGCATAGACAATCAGGTCCGCCACATCCGTTAGCCTGGAGTTCTACACATGCATCCCCGCGTACTTGAGGTCACCGAACGCCTTATCGCCCGCAGTCGCGCCACGCGTGAGGCTTACCTTGCATTGATTCGCGGCGCAGCCACTGACGGGCCGATGCGTGGCAAACTGCAGTGCGCCAACTTCGCCCACGGCGTGGCCGGTTGCGGGAGCGATGACAAGCACAGCCTGCGGATGATGAATTCCGCCAACATCGCAATTGTTTCGTCATATAACGACATGCTCTCGGCGCACCAGCCGTACGAAGTCTTTCCCGAATTGATCAAAAAGGCCCTGCGCGAGATCGGCTCGGTCGGTCAGTTCGCCGGTGGTACCCCGGCCATGTGCGATGGCGTGACCCAGGGCGAGCCCGGCATGGAACTGAGCCTGCCCAGCCGTGAAGTGATTGCCTTGTCCACCGCCGTGGCGCTGTCCCACAACATGTTCGACGGCGCGTTGATGCTCGGCATCTGCGACAAGATCGTCCCGGGACTGATGATGGGCGCACTGCGTTTCGGTCATCTGCCGATGATCTTCGTGCCGGGCGGGCCGATGGTCTCGGGTATTTCCAACAAGCAGAAAGCCGATGTGCGTCAGCGTTATGCCGAAGGCAAGGCGACGCGCGAAGAGCTGCTGGAATCGGAAATGAACTCCTACCACAGCCCCGGCACCTGCACCTTCTACGGCACCGCCAACACCAATCAGCTGCTGATGGAAGTCATGGGCCTGCACTTGCCGGGCGCGTCTTTCGTCAACCCGAACACGCCATTGCGCGACGCCCTGACCCGCGAAGCGGCGCATCAGGTGACGCGCCTGACCAAACAGAACGGCAGCTTCCTGCCGATTGGCGAGATCGTCGACGAGCGCTCGCTGGTCAACTCCATCGTCGCCCTGAACGCCACCGGTGGTTCGACCAACCACACCCTGCACATGCCTGCCATCGCCATGGCGGCAGGCATTCAGCTGACCTGGCAGGACATGGCAGACCTCTCCGAAGTCGTGCCGACCCTGAGCCACGTCTACCCGAACGGCAAAGCCGACATCAACCACTTCCAGGCCGCGGGCGGCATGTCGTTCCTGATCCGTGAACTGCTGGAAGCCGGGCTGCTCCACGAAAACGTCAACACCGTGATGGGTCACGGCCTGAGCCGATACACCCAGGAGCCTTTCCTCGACAACGGCGAACTGGTGTGGCGCGAAGGCGTGACCGAAAGCCTCGACGAAAGCATCCTGCGTCCGGTGGCTCGTGCGTTCTCGCCAGAGGGCGGCCTGCGGGTGATGGAAGGCAACCTCGGTCGCGGCGTGATGAAGGTTTCCGCCGTTGCTCTGGAAAACCAGATCGTCGAAGCGCCGGCCATGGTGTTCCAGGATCAGCAGGACCTGGCCGATGCGTTCAAGGCCGGTTTGCTGGAGAAGGATTTCGTCGCGGTGATGCGCTTCCAGGGCCCGCGTTCCAACGGCATGCCGGAGTTGCACAAGATGACGCCGTTCCTCGGCGTGCTGCAGGATCGCGGCTTCAAGGTGGCGCTGGTCACTGACGGACGCATGTCCGGCGCGTCGGGGAAAATCCCGGCGGCGATTCACGTCAGTCCGGAAGCTTATGTGGGCGGTGCTTTGGCGCGGGTGCAAGAGGGCGATATCATCCGCGTCGATGGCGTCAAAGGCACCCTGGAGATCAAGGTGGACGCCGAAGAATTCGCAGCGCGCACGCCGGCCAAGGGCCTATTGGGTAACAACATCGGCACCGGTCGCGAGCTGTTCGGTTTCATGCGCATGGCCTTCAGCTCCGCAGAGCAGGGCGCCAGCGCCTTCACTTCAGCCCTGGAGACGCTTAATTGAAACTGGCTTTGGTCGGTGACATCGGTGGGACCAACGCACGCTTCGCGTTGTGGAAAAACCAGCAGCTGGAATCGGTTCAGGTGCTGCCGACGGCCGACCATGCCAGCCCGGAAGAGGCGATCAGCCTGTACCTGAGCGGGCTGGGCCTGAAACCGGGTTCGATCGGTTCGGTGTGCCTGTCGGTGGCGGGACCGGTGAGCGGTGATGAATTCAAGTTCACCAACAATCACTGGCGCTTGAGCCGCAAGGGGTTCTGCCAGACCTTGCAGGTGGAGCGGTTGCTGCTGGTCAACGACTTCTCGGCCATGGCGTTGGGCATGACCCGTTTGCAGCCGGGGGAATTCCGCGTGGTCTGCGAAGGTACGCCGGAGCCATTGCGTCCGGCGGTGGTGATCGGTCCGGGCACTGGTCTGGGCGTAGGCACCTTGCTCAATCTCGGCGAAGGGCGTTTTGCCGCGTTGCCGGGGGAGGGTGGTCACGTTGACCTGCCGTTGAGCAGTCCGCGGGAAACCCAGCTGTGGCAGCACATCTTCAATGAGATCGGACATGTCAGCGCCGAAACCGCGTTGAGCGGCGGCGGTTTGCCTCGTGTGTACCGGGCGATCTGTGCGGTGGACGGACATGAGCCGGTGCTCGATACCCCGGAGGCGATCACTGCTGCAGGCCTGGCGGGTGATCCGATTGCCCTGGAAGTGCTGGAGCAGTTCTGCTGCTGGCTCGGCCGGGTGGCCGGCAACAATGTGCTGACCACCGGCGGGCGTGGCGGTGTTTACATCGTAGGCGGCGTGATTCCGCGCTTTGCCGACTTCTTCCTCGAAAGCGGTTTCGCCCGGTGCTTTGCCGACAAAGGTTGCATGAGCGACTACTTCAAGGGGATACCGGTGTGGCTGGTGACGGCGCCGTATTCCGGGTTGATGGGGGCGGGAGTGGCGTTGGAACAATCCCTGATTTGAAATGCGATCAAAATGTGGGGGCGGGCTTGCTCGCG
>NZ_JAIQWX010000169.1 GCF_020164475.1 Pseudomonas sp. REP124
CCTGTAGGAGCGAGGCTTGCCCGCGAACCGATTTTGAACACAACGAGGATTTGGGATGAAAACCCTCTGGCAACACTGCCACGTCGCAACCATGGCCCAAGGCGCTTACTCGATCATCGAAGACGCGGCCATCGTGACGTCCGGTGCGCACATTGAGTGGGTCGGCCCGCGCAGTGAACTGCCGTCCGGCGACTTTGCGGCGGTCAATGACTTGAACGGCGCCTGGGTCACCCCGGGCCTGATCGACTGCCACACCCACACGGTGTTCGGCGGCAACCGCAGCGATGAATTCGAAAAGCGCCTGCAAGGCGTCAGCTACGCGGAAATCGCCGCCAGCGGTGGCGGCATCGCCAGCACCGTGCGCGCCACCCGTGTCGCCAGCGAAGAGCAACTGTTCGCCAGCGCCGCGCGCCGTCTGAAAAGCCTGATGCGCGACGGCGTCACCAGCGTCGAGATCAAATCCGGCTACGGCCTGGACCTGGCCAACGAAGGCAAGATGCTGCGCGTGGCCCGTCGCCTGGGCGCCGAACTGCCGATCAGCGTGCGCACCACCTGCCTGGCCGCCCACGCTCTGCCGCCGGAATACAAGGACCGCGCCGACGACTACATCGATCACATTTGCGCCGAAATGCTCCCGGCCCTGGCCGCCGAAGGGCTGGTGGATGCCGTGGATGCCTTCTGCGAATACCTGGCCTTTTCCCCCGAGCAGGTCGAGCGCGTGTTCATCACCGCGCAGAAACTGGGCTTGCCGGTGAAGTTGCATGCCGAGCAATTGTCGTCGCTGCACGGCTCGAGCCTGGCGGCGCGTTACCAGGCTCTGTCCGCTGATCACCTGGAATTCATGGACGAAGACGACGCCATCGCCATGGCCAAGTCCGGCACGGTCGCGGTGTTGTTGCCGGGCGCGTTCTACTTCCTGCGCGAAACCCAATTGCCGCCGATGGAAGCGCTGCGCAAGCACGGTGTGAAAATCGCCATCGCCAGCGACCTCAACCCGGGCACTTCGCCGGCGTTGTCGGTGCGCCTGATGCTGAACATGGCCTGCACCTGCTTCCGCATGACCCCGGAGGAAGCCCTGGCCGGCGCGACCATTCATGCGGCCACCGCCCTGGGCATGGCCGACACCCACGGTTCGATCGAGGCGGGCAAGGTGGCGGATTTCGTCGCCTGGCAAATCGATCGTCCGGCCGACCTGTCGTACTGGCTGGGCGGTGATTTGGAAAAACGCGTCGTGCGTCACGGCGTCGAAACGAGCCTGTAGGAGAGTCGTTGTGGATAAGGTGTTGAACTTCAAACAAGGCCGGGTACCGCTGCTGATCAGCATGCCCCACGCCGGTACGCGTCTGACTCCGGCGGTCGAAGCGGGATTGATCCCCGACGCGAAAAGCCTGCCGGACACCGACTGGCACATCCCGCAGCTTTACGACTTCGCCAGTGAGCTGGGCGCCAGCACCCTGGCGGCCGAGTATTCGCGTTTCGTCATCGACCTGAACCGGCCGTCCGACGACAAGCCGCTGTACGTCGGCGCTACCACCGGCCTGTACCCGGCAACCCTGTTCGACGGCGTGCCGCTGTTCCGCGAAGGCCTGGAGCCTTCCAAGGATGAGCGCGCGACCTATCTGGAAAAAATCTGGACCCCGTACCACAGCACCCTGCAACAGGAGCTTGCGCGCCTGAAGGCCGAGTTCGGCTACGCGCTGCTGTTCGACGCCCACTCGATCCGCTCGATCATCCCGCACCTGTTCGACGGCAAGCTGCCCGACTTCAACCTCGGCACCTTCAACGGCGCCAGCTGCGACCCGCAACTGGCCTCGCAACTGGAAGCCATCTGCGCCGGCCACCCGGACTACAGCCACGTGCTCAACGGCCGCTTCAAAGGCGGCCACATCACCCGCCACTACGGCAACCCGGCAGATAACATCCACGCCGTGCAACTGGAACTGGGCCAGTGCACCTACATGGAAGAATTCGAACCGTTCCGCTACCGCGCGGATCTGGCCGAGCCAACTCGGGTGGTGTTGAAAGAACTGCTGCAAGGCCTGCTCGCCTGGGGCCAAAAGCGCTACGGCGCATAACGCTTCACCGCCTCTTCCTGTGGGAGCGAGCCTGCTCGCGATAGACGCCAACGATAACGCGGATCCTTTGAATGACCGCATTGTCTGGACGTCCATCGCGAGCAGGCTCGCTCCCACAAGGGGCGGGGGTCACGGGGGATCGAGGTTGTCGAGGACCCGATTCACCGCCATCTCTCCCAGCATGATCGACTGCTGAATCCCCAACAGAATATGCCCATCCGACTCCTTCAGGTTTCGGGCGAAGTCGCTCGCCATCGCGCTGGCCGAGGCCAGGGAGACGCTGGCGTATTCAAGCAGGGTGCGGTTGTCGATGTCGGGAGCGACGTGGAAGAAGGGATTGGGTTTGCGTGGGTTGGTCATGATTCAGGTCCTTGAAGATTGGGGAACATGAATGCCAGCCAACACCAAGTCGCGACTAATCAAGAGGGTGGCAGCTGTGCGCAGGTTAGTAGACCGGGTCATATGAGGCCGGCGCGCCCTAAAGCGCCCTACGCACGGCTGCCGTCAAGGGCAGGTATGGATATACCTGCCTTTCAGGAGCGCAGATGCGCTACATATGAGCACGGGCTACTAAACCCGATCACCGACAATCGGTGACGCGAACCAAGTTAGCGACGGCCCCCAAAGCGCACAAGCCGGCGGATTCTGGCGGAGCCGTAGGCAATGCCGCAAGGCGCTGTAGCCTTTTGCGCGGATTTCAGAATCTTCCTACGGGGGAGGGTGAAACATCCGATTTCTCCCTGAAACGCGGTCCCTGTAGCAGCTGGCGAAGCCTGCGTCCGGCTGCGAAGCAGTCGTGAAATCAGCACACGCGGTGTGTCAGACAGACCTCGCATTCAGGTTTTGCGACTGCTGCGCAGCCGGACGCAGGCTTCGCCAGCTGCTACATGTCCTGCGTATCACGCTGAAGGCTGCGATCTCTTAGTCGCCACCGTGCAAATCAAGGTCGCCACAGTTCGCTTTTACCGCTCGTCTGCTGCGTAATGTTCCGAACACGGTGCAAGAAGACACCGGCCCGACAATAATCCGCTGCCGCCGAGACGCTCCCCATGACAAGCACGATGAAAAGATTGTTCGCCCGTGGTCTCTCAATCCTCTGCGGTACTGCGCTTCTGAGCACCAGTGTGCTGGCAAGTGACGACCCTTCCTGCAAGGCGGTGCGCATGGGAGTAGTCAACTGGACCGATGTGATCGCCACCAGCGGCATGGCCGATGTGCTGCTCAATAGCCTGGGTTATGAAAGCAAGCAGACCAGCGCCGTGCAGCAGATCATCTTCGCCGGCATTCGCGACAAGCGCCTGGACATCTTCCTTGGCTACTGGAAGCCGGCGATGGACAAGAACATCGCGCCGTTCCTGGCCGCCAATCAGGTCAAGGTCATGGACAAGCCGAGCATGGTCGATGCGCAGGCAACGTTGGCGGTCCCCGATTACGTGGCGGCAGCGGGGCTGAAAACCTTCGCAGACATCGCCAGATTCAAGGATCAGCTCGGCGGCAAGATCTACGGCATCGAGCCCGGCAGCGGCGCCAACACCACGATCAAAACCATGATCGAGACCAATCACTTCGGCCTCAAGGACTTCAAACTGATCGAGTCCGGCGAGGCCGGCATGCTCGCCGCCGTACAGCGGGCGGTGAATCGCAAGGAGTTCGTGGTCTTCGTCGGCTGGACCCCGCACCCGATGAACATCAACATGAACATCACCTATCTGACCGGCAGCGAAGACGTGTACGGACCGAACGAAGGCGCGGCGACTGTGTCCACCGTGACCTCGCCCGATTACGCCCAGCGTTGCCCCAACGTCTACCGCCTGCTGGAAAACCTGACCTTTACCGCCGCCCAGGAAAGTCAGCTGATGGTGCCGATCATGGAGCGCCAGACCGCCCAGGACGTGGCCAGGAAATGGCTGCGTGATCACCCCGAGGATCTGCAGCGCTGGCTGGCGGGTGTCAGCAGTTTCGATGGCAAGGACGGCGTCGCGACGGTGCAGGCCGGTTTGAAGAACTGATTGCAGAATCCGGGCACCTGACTCATGGCTCCTTACCCTCTCTCCCGACAAATGACGGCCTTCATCGACAAGACCGTCAGCTTCAACAGCACCGAAACCAGCCTCACCGGTTTGCGTCAGGCTTACAGCGCCATGTGCCGGGCCTTCACCCCACCGCGCCCGGCGGATCTGTATGTGGTCGATTTCGAGTTGGCCGGCGTGCGCCTGCGTTCCTATCAGCCGCCGGCATCCTTGAACGACGGTTCGCCGTGCATCGTTTACCTGCACGGCGGCGGTTGGGTGGTGGGGGATCTGGATTCCCACGATTTCATCTGCGCCGAGATGGCCTCGAAACTGGGCGTGCTGGTGATCGCCGTCGACTATCGACTCGCGCCGGAGCATCCATTCCCCGCCGCGTTCGACGATTGCCTGGCCGTGTGGCGAGCCTTGCGCACCGGTCCGTTCCGGCTGGATCCCAAGCGCACTCTGGTGGCCGGCGACAGCGCCGGTGGCAATCTTGCCGCCGCGTTGTGCCTGGCGCTGCGCGATGCCGGCGAACCCGTACCCTGCGCGCAGATGCTGATTTACCCGGGGCTCGGCGGCGATCCGCAGCTGCCGTCACGCAGCGAATGCGCCGATGCACCGTTGCTCACCTGCAGCGATCTGGACTGTTACGAGGCGATGTATCTGGGAGACACCACAAACCCCGGCGTTTACGCCAAGCCGCTCCTCGCGGGAAGTCTGCGAGGACTGCCGCCGGCATTGATCGCCGTGGCGCAGTTCGACCCGCTGCGCGATGACGGCGTGCAATACGCCGAACGCCTGAACAAGGCCGGCGTGGCCGCAACGCTCTATTACGGCAAGGGTCTGGTGCATGGCTGTCTGCGGGGGCGAGGGCAGGTTGAGGAGGTGGATGCGCTGTACGAAGTGCTGTTTAACTTTGTGGTGGAAAAAACTCTGACCCAGCAAGCACATGCTCATTGACGTAAATCGGGTTTATGATGCCGGACGGCAGAATAATAGATGTCCCCCCAGGGATGACCCGACCCCTTACGGAGCGCGCAATGCAGACTTTGTACCCGCAGATCAAACCCTACGCCCGGCACGATCTGGCCGTCGACGAAACCCACACGCTGTATGTCGACGAAAGCGGTTCACCGCAAGGTTTGCCGGTGGTGTTCATTCACGGCGGTCCCGGCGCCGGCTGCGATGCGGCGAGCCGCTGCTACTTCGATCCGAACCTGTACCGCATCGTCACCTTCGACCAGCGCGGTTGCGGTCGCTCCACGCCGCACGCGAGCGTTGAAAACAACACCACCTGGGATCTGGTCGCCGACCTCGAGAAAATCCGCCAGCATCTGGGCATCGACAAGTGGGTGCTGTTCGGCGGCTCCTGGGGTTCGACCCTGGCGCTGGCTTACGCGCAAACCCACCCCGAGCGTGTGCACGGTCTGATCGTGCGCGGGATTTTCCTGTGCCGTCCGCAGGAAATCGAATGGTTCTATCAGGCGGGCGCCAGCCGGCTGTTCCCTGACTACTGGCAGGACTACATCGCGCCGATCCCGCTGGACGAGCGCCACAACCTGCTCGACGCCTTCCACCGCCGCCTGACCGGCAACGACCAGATCGCCCAGATGCACGCGGCCAAGGCCTGGTCCACCTGGGAAGGTCGCACCGCGACACTGCGTCCGAACCCGCTGGTGGTCGATCGGTTCTCCGAACCTCAGCGCGCGCTGTCCATCGCCCGCATCGAATGCCACTACTTCACCAACAACGGTTTCCTCGAACCGAACCAGCTGATTCGCGACATGGACAAGATCGCCCACCTGCCGGGTGTGATCATCCACGGTCGCTATGACGTGATCTGTCCGCTGGACAACGCCTGGGAACTGCACCAGGCCTGGCCGAACAGCGAGCTGCAAATCATCCGCGACGCCGGTCATGCCGCCGCGGAACCTGGCATCACCGACGCCCTGGTGCGCGCCGCCGACAAAATGGCCCGACGCCTGCTCGACCTCGCCCCCGAGGAAGCATGAAGGGTCTGCTGCAACGCGTGCGTGGCGCGCGGGTCGAGGTAGCGGGGGAAGTGGTTGGCGCGGTCGATCAGGGTTTGTTGGTGCTGGTGGCCGTCGAGCCACAGGATACGCGGGCCAGCGCCGACAAACTTCTCAATAAGCTGCTTAACTATCGGGTGTTCAGCGACGCCGAGGGCAAGATGAATCTGTCCCTGGCGGATGTGGGCGGCGGTTTGCTGCTGGTCTCGCAGTTCACCCTGGCCGCCGACACCAAGAGCGGGCTGCGCCCGAGTTTCTCGACTGCGGCCCCCCCGGCCCTGGGAGAGGAGTTGTTCGACTATCTATTAAGCAAAGCGAAACAGGTGCATGGCACTGTGGCATCAGGTAGATTCGGCGCGGATATGCAGGTTCACCTGGTCAACGACGGCCCGGTAACCTTTCTGTTACAGACTTAAAAGCCCGTGAAACATCTTTTTACGGGTTTTTCGGCTGAAAACAGGCATTTTTCGCGATAAATACTTTGTTACCCCTGATGCGTTGTAACGCGGGCTACTAGATAATCGCGCGCTACGGGGATCAGCGTTCGTTGGTCCATTTTGACTTAGGTAGAGACTTGTCCGGATCCGATTTGGGGAATCATTTCGCCCCAGCGGAGTCGGAACAATGCTCGCCAACTTGGCAAGAGTGGTTTGCAGTGCCGATGGTTGTGTATCGGCGACCACGCAGACCCTTTAACTGGCCGTTGGTTTTTTGATCTGTTTTCGGCGAGGGTTGCTCGTGATTGTTAGTCCCTGTAACGCACCAAAATTGTCTGCCAAACGGTTGCGAAGCGCTCTGGTAGCAGGCTCCGCACTGCTCTGCCTGCTCAGCGCCGGCCAGCTTTGGGCATTCAATCTGGATGATGTATCGGCCAAGGCAAAAGAGCTGGCCGGTCAGAAATTCGAAGCGCCGCGCAGTAACTTGCCGACCGAATTCCGAGAGATGAAATTCGCCGACTATCAGAAAATTCGTTTTCTGACGGAAAAAGCCGAATGGGCGGACCAGAAGACTCCGTTCAAGCTCTCCTTCTATCACCAGGGCATGCACTTCGATACCCCGGTGAAAATCAACGAAATCACCGCGAATACCGTCGAAGAGATCAAATACGACCCGAGTCGTTTCGATTTCGGCGATCTGCAGTTCGATCCGAAGGCCACCGAACAGCTGGGCTACGCCGGTTTCCGTGTTCTGTACCCGGTCAACAAGGCCGATAAACAGGACGAAATCATGACCATGCTGGGCGCGAGCTACTTCCGCGTTGTCGGCAAGGGTCACGTCTACGGTCTGTCCGCTCGCGGCCTGGCGCTGGATACCGCCTTGCCGTCCGGCGAAGAATTCCCGCGTTTCCGCGAGTTCTGGATCGAGCAGCCAAAACCAGGCGACAAGCACCTGGTGATCTTCGCCCTGCTCGATTCGCCACGTGCCACCGGTGCCTACCGCCTGACCCTGCGTCCGGGCAGCGACACCATTGTCGACGTCAAGGCGCAGATGTACCTGCGTGACAAAGTCGGCAAACTGGGCATCGCGCCGCTGACCAGCATGTTCCTGTTCGGTGCCAACCAGCCGTCCAAAGTCCTCAACTACCGTCGCGAACTGCACGATTCCAGCGGCCTGGCGATCCATGCCGGCAACGGCGAGTGGATCTGGCGTCCGCTGAACAACCCGAAACACCTGGCCGTGAGCAACTTCTCGGTCGAAAACCCGCGTGGTTTCGGCCTGCTGCAGCGTGGTCGTGACTTCAGCCACTACGAAGACCTCGACGACCGCTACGACAAGCGTCCAAGCGCCTGGATCGAGCCGAAAGGCGACTGGGGCAAGGGCACCGTCGATCTGGTCGAGATTCCGACCGCTGATGAAACCAACGACAATATCGTGGCTTTCTGGAGCCCGGAAACCATGCCGGAGCCAGGCAAACCGCTGGACTTCGCCTACCGCATGCACTGGACCATGGACGAAGCCGCGTTGCACGCACCGGACAGCGCCTGGGTCAGCCAGACCCTGAAGTCCACCGGAGACGTCAAGCAATCCAACCTGATCCGTCAGCCTGATGGCAGCGTTGCTTACCTGGTCGATTTCGAAGGTCCGTCCCTGGCGGCATTGCCAGCCGATACCGACGTGCGCAGCCAGGTCAGCGTTGGCGACAACGCCGAGCTGGTCGAGAACAGCGTGCGCTACAACCCTGAAACCAAGGGCTGGCGCCTGACCCTGCGTCTGAAGGTCAAGGATCCGGGCAAGTCCACCGAACTGCGTGCGGCACTGGTGCAGAACATCGTGCCGGCCGACCTGGCCAAGACCTCGATTCCAGCGTCCAACTCTTCCGTGGCCAAAGCCGACAAGGTCGCCGCCAAGCAGGCAGAGAAAGCCGAGAAGGATGCCAAGGCCGCTGCCGAAGCCGCTGCCGCTGAAGCCAAAAAAGGCGAGGCCAAGCCGGTCGCGGATGCCAAGGACAAGGCGAACCACAACGCCGACGCCAAGCAGCCTGCAGCTGCTGCGACGGCCCCAGCCACACCGGAATCGGCACCGACTGAAGAAGTCCTGACCGAGACCTGGAGCTACCAGTTGCCTGCCGATGAGTAATCCTCAAGTTCAGCCAGAATCGCTCTCCGAGTATCTGGCCCATCTGCCGATGACCGACCAGCAGCGCGCGGAACTTGCGGGCTGCAAGTCTTTCAGCGAACTGCACGAACGTCTGTCGTCCAAGACGTTTGACGCGTCGACCGAAGCCGCCCAGGCTTCGGTGGGCGAACGCCTGACCCTGAGCACCGCCGAAGAATTGCGCGAAGCCGAAATGCTGGTGCTCGACGCCAGTGGTCGGGTGTGCCTGAAGGCGACCCCGCCGATTCGTCGCACCAAGGTCGTGCCCGAGCCATGGCGAACCAACGTGCTGGTGCGCGGCTGGCGTCGCCTGACCGGTCGCACCAATCCGCCGAAGCCGCCAAAAGATGCGAACGTGCTGCCGGCTGCGCGCTGGCGCACCGTCGGTTCGATCCGTCGTTACATTCTGCTGGTGCTGATGCTCGGCCAGACCATCGTCGCCGGCTGGTACATGAAAGGCATCATGCCGTACCAGGGCTGGTCGTTCGTCGATCTGGAAGAAGTCCTGCACCAACCGTTCCTGCAAACCGCCACGCAAGTGCTGCCGTATGCGCTGCAGACCAGCATCCTGATCATGTTCGGGATTCTGTTCTGCTGGGTATCGGCCGGTTTCTGGACCGCGCTGATGGGCTTCCTCGAGTTGCTGACTGGTCACGATAAATACCGGATCTCCGGTAAAAGTGCCGGCAACGAGCCGATTCCGAAGAACGCACGCACCGCGCTGGTGATGCCGATCTGCAACGAAGACGTGCCCCGGGTATTCGCCGGTCTGCGCGCAACGTTCGAATCGGTGGCCGCCACCGGTGACCTGGATCGCTTCGACTTCTTCGTCCTCAGCGACAGTAACGACGCCGACATCTGCGTTGCCGAACAGCAGGCCTGGCTGGACGTCTGCCGCGAAGCCAAGGGTTTCGGCAAGATCTTTTATCGCCGTCGCCGCCGTCGTGTGAAACGCAAGAGCGGCAACCTCGACGACTTCTGCCGTCGTTGGGGTGGTGACTACAAGTACATGGTCGTACTCGACGCCGACTCCGTGATGAGCGGCGAGTGTCTGACCAGTCTGGTGCGTCTGATGGAAGCCACGCCGGACGCCGGCATCATCCAGACCGCGCCACGTGCCTCGGGCATGGACACCCTGTATGCGCGCATGCAGCAGTTCGCCACCCGTGTGTACGGTCCGCTGTTCACCGCCGGCCTGCACTTCTGGCAGTTGGGCGAATCCCACTACTGGGGCCACAACGCGATCATCCGCATGAAGCCGTTCATCGAGCACTGCGCCCTGGCGCCGTTGCCGGGTAAAGGTGCGTTCGCCGGTGCGATCCTCTCCCACGACTTCGTTGAAGCTGCGCTGATGCGCCGTGCCGGCTGGGGCGTGTGGATTGCCTACGACTTGCCGGGCAGCTATGAAGAACTGCCGCCGAACCTGCTGGACGAGCTCAAGCGTGACCGTCGCTGGTGCCACGGCAACCTGATGAACTTCCGCCTGTTCCTGGTAAAAGGCATGCACCCGGTGCACCGCGCGGTGTTCCTGACCGGCGTGATGTCTTACCTGTCGGCGCCGCTGTGGTTCTTCTTCCTGGTGCTGTCGACGGCGCTGCTGGCGGTCAACACCTTGATGGAGCCGCAGTACTTCCTCGAACCGCGCCAGCTGTATCCGCTGTGGCCGCAATGGCATCCGGACAAGGCGATCGCGCTGTTCTCGACCACCGTCGTGCTGTTGTTCCTGCCGAAACTGCTGAGCGTCATCCTGATCTGGGCCAAGGGCGCGAAAGAGTTCGGTGGCAAGTTCAAGGTGACCATGTCGATGCTGCTGGAGATGCTGTTCTCCATGCTGCTGGCGCCGGTGCGGATGATTTTCCACACCCGTTTCGTGCTCGCCGCGTTCCTGGGTTGGGCCGCGACCTGGAACTCGCCGCAGCGTGACGACGACTCCACGCCATGGAGCGAGGCGGTCAAGCGCCACGGTCCGCAAACCGTACTGGGCTTCCTGTGGGCCCTGCTGGTGATCTGGCTGAACCCGAGCTTTTTGTGGTGGCTGGTGCCGATCGTCGGTTCGCTGATGCTGTCGATCCCGGTGTCGGTGATTTCCAGCCGCGTCGGCCTGGGCCTGAAGTCCCGTGACGAGAGCCTGTTCCTGATCCCTGAGGAATACAATCCGCCACAGGCGCTGCTGGCCACCGACCAGTACACCCACGAAAACCGTTATCACGCGCTGAACGACGGCTTCATCCGTTCGGTGGTCGACCCGCAGCAGAACGCCCTGGCGTGCTCGCTGGCGACCTCCCGTCACCGTCACGCCGAGCCGATCGAATGGCTGCGGGTCGAGCGGGTACGGCACGCGATGAAAGTCGGGCCGGAAGGCTTGACCAACAACGAACGTGTGCAGCTGCTCAGTGACCCGGTGGCCCTGGCCCGCTTGCATGAGCAGGTCTGGAGCGAAGGCCACGCCGAGTGGCTGGGCGCATGGCGCAAGTCGGTCAAGGCCGACCCCCATGCACCGCAGTTGCCGCTCCAGCCTATGGTTGCCCAGCCTCAGTTGGCGTGACTTGATCCCCCGTTCCGTTCTGGAGCGGGGTGGTTCGAAAAGATCGCAACCATCGTCAGCGTCCTGTGAGAGCTGCCGAAGGCTGCGATCTTTTGCTTTTATCCGACGCAAACCCTTGTGCATTCGACCCAGTGCGTTAGCATCCGCACCCGAAAAAGGTGCGCCCGGACCATTCAGCGTCCGTTTCTATCGGTTTTCATTGGAAAGCTGGCGATTTTCGCGCCGCTAATGCAATGGTTGGGGAGTTGAAGATGAAGAAGTTTCTGTCGAAGCTGCTGGTCGGCGTCACGGCACTGGTTGCCGTCAGCGCGGCACAGGCCGGTGCCATCGATGATGCGGTCAAGCGCGGCACCTTGAAAGTCGGCATGGACCCGACCTACATGCCGTTCGAGATGACCAACAAGCGCGGCGAGATCATCGGTTTCGAAGTCGACATCCTCAAGGCCATGACCAAGGCCATGGGCGTGAAACTGGAGCTGGTGTCCACCGGTTACGACGGCATCATCCCGGCCCTGCTGACCGATAAGTTCGACATGATCGGCAGCGGCATGACCCTGACCCAGGAACGCAACCTGCGCCTGAACTTCAGCGAACCCTTCATCGTGGTCGGCCAGACTCTGCTGATCCGCAAGGAGCTGGAAGGCACCATCAAGTCCTACAAAGACCTGAACACCGCCGATTACCGCATCACCTCCAAGCTGGGCACCACCGGCGAAATGGTCGCCAAGAAGTTGATCGCCAAGGCCAAGTACCACGGCTACGACAACGAACAGGAAGCCGTGCTCGACGTGGTCAACGGCAAGGCCGACGCGTTCATCTACGACGCGCCTTACAACGTCGTGGCCCTGACCAAGGTCGGCAACGGCAAGCTGGTATTCCTCGACAAGCCGTTCACCTACGAGCCACTGGCCTTCGGCCTGAAGAAGGGTGATTACGACAGCATCAACTTCATCAACAACTTCCTGCACCAGATCCACGAAGACGGCACCTACGATCGCATCCATGACAAGTGGTTCAAGAGCACTGAGTGGCTCAAGGACATGGAGTAACTCGGT
>NZ_JAIQWX010000017.1 GCF_020164475.1 Pseudomonas sp. REP124
GCCGTGCTCCTACAGGTATGAGGCGAATCACACCTCACGCAAAGTTTATAAAAACAATAAAAGCTGATTCAGAGATCCACTGCCATGGCCGCACCTGCCCCCGCGTTATCTCATGACGCCATCATCCAGGACTCCTGGTCCCGTTGCCGTGCGTTCGGCCTGAGCCATCAAAGCACGCCGGCCTTCGATCAGCTGCCGGCCGCCGACATCGCGCACTTGCTGGAAAGCCAGCATTCACTGGTGCAGACCACCCACCAGGAAGTGCTGCCGTATTACGAGAACATCCTCAGCAACTCCAACTGCCTGATCATGCTCGCCGACAACCAGGGCCAGGTGCTGACGTCCTGGGGTACCCAGCGATTCATCGAGCCGGGCCTGGCCCGTGGGTTTGCCGCCGGCGCCAGCTGGATGGAGCGTTGCAGCGGGACCAACGCCATAGGCACTGCGCTGGCGTGCGAGCAGGCGGTGCACATCGAGCACGATGAACACTTCCTCAAGGCTAACCGTTTCATGACCGGTTCCGCCGCGCCGATCTTCGATGCCGAACGCAAGGTCATTGCCGTGCTGGACGTGTCCAGCGACAGCTACCTGCCGCCGTCCCACACCCTGGGCATGGTCAAGATGATGAGTCAGACCGTGGAAAACCGGCTGATCCTCAATCTGTTCCACGGCCAGCATTTCCAGCTGACCTTCAATACCGGCCTGAACAACCTCGACAGCCAGTGGGCCGGGTTGCTGATCTTCGACGAGAGTGGTCACGTACTGTCCGCCAACCGCCGCGCCGACAATCTACTGGGCGTGCGCCTGTCGCGGGTCAGTGTCGAGAGCCTGTTCAAGGTGTCGTTGCTGGATTTGCTCAATCAGCCGGAAGGCCTGCCCTTCTCGCTCCAGGCTTCCGGGCGCAACCGTTTCCAGTGCGTGCTGAAACGGCCGAAGCAGGCTTTGGTTCAACCCAGGGTGTTTACTGAACAAAAAAGCGCCGAACCTGCCGAACCGCCACCGGCCGCGATCAGCCTCAATACCCTGCACTTCGGCGACAGCCGCGTTGAAAAAGCCGTGCGCCAGGCCGAGCGTCTGCTGGAGAAGGACATTCCGCTGCTGATCCACGGCGAGACCGGGGTCGGCAAGGAAGTGTTCGTGAAGGCCCTGCACCAGGCCAGCTCGCGCAACAAACAATCGCTGATCGCCGTCAACTGTGCGGCAATTCCCGCCGAATTGGTGGAGTCCGAGCTGTTCGGCTACGAGAAAGGCGCCTTCACCGGGGCCAACCAGAAAGGCAGCATCGGCCTGATCCGCAAGGCCGATAAAGGCACCCTCTTCCTCGATGAAATCGGCGACATGCCGCTGCCGACCCAGGCGCGGCTGCTGCGCGTCTTGCAGGAACGCTGCGTGCAACCGGTGGGCAGTAGCGAGCTGTTTCCCGTGGACATCCGCATCATTTCCGCGACCAACCGTTCGTTGCGCGAACAGGTGCAGTTGGGGCGTTTCCGCGAGGACCTGTATTACCGCATCGGCGGCCTGACCCTGGAACTGCCGCCATTGCGCGAGCGCAGTGACAAGCAGGCGTTGTTCAAGCGTTTGTGGGAGCAACATCGCGAGACCAGCCAATGGGCCGGCTTGAGCCGTGAGGTGCTGGAGCTGTTCGACCGCCACCCCTGGCCGGGGAACCTGCGGCAGGTCAGCAGCGTGATGCAGGTGGCGCTGGCCATGGCCGAGGAACAGCCGGTAAGGCCTGAGCATTTGCCGGATGATTTTTTTGTCGATCTGGATATGGAGCCGATCGAGACGCCGGAGCCGCTGGTGATGGTGGATCTGGATGATGTGGAGGATCTGAATCGGCAGTTGCAGGCGGTGGGAGGCAACATTTCCCATCTGGCGCGGCGGTTGGGGGTTAGTCGCAATACCCTTTACAAGCGGTTGCGGCAGACAGAATGACCTCATAGGGCTTGAGACCATCGCGGGCAAGCCCGCTCCCACAGGGATTTGAGCCGAACTCAGAATCTGGTTCACCTCGGACCACTGTGGGAGCGGGCTTGCCCGCGATGACGTCAGCCGCGACAGCACCGTACTTGCATCCACCCTCTAAAACAAAAACCCGCACAAGGCGGGTTTTGTTTTTCAGCAGTTCTGACGATCAGTCAGCCAGACGCCAGGTCGTCCCGCCCTTGCCGTCTTCCAGCACCACGCCCATGGCGGTGAGCTGGTCGCGGATGCGGTCGGATTCGGCCCAGTCCTTGCCGGCACGTGCCGCCAGGCGCGCAGCGATCAGCGCTTCGACCTCGGCTGCATCTACGCGCCCTTCGGCGCCGGCTTGCAGGAAGTCTTCGGCTTCGAGCTGCAACACACCCAGCACGCCAGCCAGTTCCTTGAGGCGCGCCGCCAGACCGGCCGCCGCGTCCAGATCGCTCTCGCGCAGACGGTTGATCTCACGCACCATCTCGAACAGCACCGCACAGGCTTCCGGCGTACCGAAGTCGTCGTTCATCACTTGGGTGAAGCGCTCGACGAAGGCTTCGCCGCCAGCCGGCGCCACTTTCGGCAGGCCTTTCAACGCATGGTAGAAACGCTCCAGGGCGCCCTTGGCGTCCTTGAGGTTGTCTTCCGAATAGTTGATGGCGCTGCGGTAGTGGCTCGACACCAGCAGGTAACGCACGACTTCCGGGTGGTACTTGTCGAGCACGTCGCGGATGGTGAAGAAGTTGTTCAAGGACTTGGACATCTTCTCGCCGTTGATCCGGATCATGCCGCAATGCATCCACGCATTGGCGTAGGTCTTGCCGGTGGCCGCTTCGCTCTGGGCGATTTCGTTTTCGTGGTGCGGGAACTCCAGATCGCTACCGCCGCCATGAATATCGAACGTCTCGCCCAGGCAGCAGGTCGACATCACCGAGCACTCGATGTGCCAGCCCGGACGCCCGGCGCCCCATGGCGATGCCCAGCTCGGCTCGCCCGGCTTGGCGGCTTTCCACAGCACGAAGTCCAGCGGGTCCTGTTTGGACTCGTCGACTTCGATGCGGGCGCCGATACGCAGGTCTTCGATCTTCTTGCGCGACAGCTTGCCGTAGCCCATGAACTTGCCGACGCGGTAGTACACGTCGCCGTTGCCCGGTGCGTAGGCGTAACCCTTGTCGATCAGGGTCTGGATCATCGCGTGCATGCCTGGGATGTGGTCCGTGGCGCGCGGCTCCATGTCCGGCTTCTTGATGTTCAGGCGCGCTTCGTCTTCGTGCATCGCCGCGATCATGCGCTCGGTCAGGGCTTCGAACGACTCGCCGTTCTCGTTGGCCCGATTGATGATCTTGTCGTCAATGTCGGTGATGTTGCGCACATAAGTCAGGTCGTAGCCGCTGAAACGCAGCCAGCGGGTCACCAGGTCGAAGGCGACCATGCTGCGGCCGTGGCCCAGGTGGCAGTAGTCGTACACGGTCATGCCGCACACGTACATGCGTACCTTATTGCCATCCAGAGGCTTGAAGACTTCTTTGCTCTTGGTGAGCGTGTTGTAGATCGTAAGCACGTTATTTCCTTGACGCTGAATCACTGGCCCCACGAATCACGCAGGGTCACGGTACGGTTGAATACCGGAGCGCCCGGTTTCGAGTCCTTGATATCCGCGACGAAGTAGCCTTCGCGCTCGAACTGGAAACGGTCTTCCGGCTGTGCGTTGCCGAGCGACGGTTCGGCACGACAACCGGTGAGTACCTGCAGCGAGTCAGGGTTGATGTTGTCCAGGAAACTGGCGCTGTCTTCGGCCTTCTCCGGGTTGGCGGAGCGGAACAGGCGGTCGTACAGACGCACTTCGCACTCAACGCTCTCGGCGGCCGGCACCCAGTGCACTACACCTTTGACCTTGCGGCCTTCAGGGTTCTTGCCCAGGGTGTCCGGATCGTAGGAGCAACGCAGTTCGACGATGTTGCCGTCGGCATCCTTGATCGCTTCATCGGCACGGATCACGTAACTGCCGCGCAGACGCACTTCACCAGCTGGCTCCAGGCGCTTGTAGCCCTTCGGTGGCTCTTCCATGAAGTCGTCGCGGTCGATGTAGATCTCGCGGGCGAACGGCAGGACGCGAACGCCCATGTCTTCTTTCGGGTGGCACGGCAGTTCGAGGTTCTCGACCTGGCCTTCCGGGTAGTTGGTGATCACGACTTTCAGCGGACGCAGCACGCACATGGCGCGCGGGGCGCTCTGGTCGAGGTCGTCGCGGATGCTGAATTCGAGCATGCCGAAGTCGACCACGCCGTCGGAACGGTTGGTGCCGATCATTTCGCAGAAGTTGCGGATCGATTTCGGCGTGTAGCCACGGCGGCGGAAGCCCGACAGCGTGGACATGCGCGGATCGTCCCAACCATTGACGTGCTTCTCGTCAACCAGCTGCTTGAGCTTGCGCTTGCTGGTGATGGTGTAGTTCAGGTTCAGGCGGCTGAACTCGTACTGACGCGGGTTGGCCGGCACTGGCAAGTGCTCGAGGAACCATTCATACAGCGGGCGATGGCTTTCGAATTCCAGGGTGCAGATCGAGTGGGTGATGCCTTCGATGGCATCCGACTGACCGTGGGTGAAGTCGTAGTTCGGGTAGATGCACCACTTGTCGCCGGTCTGGTGGTGATGCGCATGACGGATGCGATACATGATCGGGTCGCGCAGGTTCATGTTCGGCGAGGCCATGTCGATCTTGGCGCGCAGAACGCGGGCGCCGTCCGGGAACTCACCGGCGCGCATGCGGGCGAACCAGTCCAGGTTCTCTTCGACGCTACGGTCGCGGAACGGACTGTTCTTGCCTGGCTCGGTCAGGCTGCCACGGTATTCCTTGGCCTGCTCCGGGGTCAGGTCGTCGACATAGGCCTTGCCGGCCTTGATCAGCTCGACCGCCCAGTCGTGCAACTGGTCGAAGTATTGCGAGGCGTAGCGCACTTCGCCGGACCACTCGAAGCCCAGCCACTTGACGTCGCTTTCGATCGCGTCGATGTATTCCTGGTCTTCCTTGGCCGGGTTGGTGTCGTCGAAACGCAGGTGCGTGACGCCGCCGAACTCCTGGGCCAGGCCGAAGTTCACGCAGATCGACTTGGCGTGACCGATGTGCAGGTAGCCGTTGGGCTCAGGCGGGAAACGAGTGACGATCTGCGTGTGCTTACCCGAGTCCAGGTCCGCCTGGATGATCGGCCGCAGGAAGTTGACCGGCACGGCAGGGCCGGTCTTGGCATTCGAGGTAGGGTCGACAGTGGGCTTGCTCATAGAATCCTTGGCGAAGTGCGTGGCCTGGGTCGAGGCCGGACAAAACAAAGCCGCTATCATAGCCGATGCCGTCAAGCACCTGACAGAGCGTGCTTGGCAAACGGTCGCATTTAATCGGCGACAAACGAAAAAACAGCCTCGAAATTCGCGTCTGTCACGCTAAACTGCGCAGCTTGGCCGATCAGGCTGAACCGGTAACGGAATGAAATGTTCCAATGCCCACGAATTCCCTACAAAGAGTACCGATCATGACCCAAGTCAAACTGACTACCAACTTTGGCGACATCGTTCTGGAACTGGACGCTGCCAAGGCTCCGATCACCGTGGCCAACTTCGTCGAGTACGTCAAAGCCGGTCACTACGAAAACACCGTTTTCCACCGTGTCATCGGTAACTTCATGATCCAGGGCGGCGGCTTCGAGCCAGGCATGAAAGAAAAGAAAGACAAGCGCCCGAGCATCCAGAACGAAGCCGACAACGGTCTTTCCAACGACAAGTACACCATCGCCATGGCCCGTACCATGGAGCCGCATTCGGCTTCGGCACAGTTCTTCATCAACGTGACCGACAACAGCTTCCTGAACCACAGCGGCAAGAACGTTCAGGGCTGGGGCTACGCGGTATTCGGTAAAGTCACCGCAGGCACCGACGTTGTCGACAAGATCAAAGGTGTTGCCACCACTTCCAAGGCCGGCCACCAAGACGTACCAGCAGACGACGTGATCATCGAGAAAGCCGAGATCATTGAGTGATATTGCTGATTTCAGACTTGCATCTGGAAGAGGAGCGCCCGGACATTACCCGGGCGTTTCTGGATTTGCTCGCCGGACGCGCCCGCTCGGCGAGTGCGCTGTACATTCTGGGCGACTTCTTCGAAGCGTGGATTGGCGACGACGCCATGACCCCTTTCCAGCGTTCCATCTGCCAGGCCCTGCGCGAATTGAGCGACAGCGGCACGGCCATCTTTCTCATGCACGGCAATCGCGATTTCATGCTGGGCCAGGCCTTCTGCAAACAGGCCGGCTGCACGTTGCTGAAAGATCCGAGTGTCGTGCCGTTCAATGGCGAGCCGGTGCTGTTGATGCACGGCGACAGCCTGTGCACCCGCGACGAAGCCTATATGAAGCTGCGTCGCTACCTGCGTAACCCCGTCACCCTGTTCATCCTGCGCCATCTGCCGCTGCGCACCCGGCACAAGCTGGCGCGCAAGCTGCGCAGCGAAAGCCGCGCGCAAACGCGGATGAAGGCCAATGACATCGTCGATGTCACGCCGGAGGAAATTCCGCGGATCATGCAGGAATACGGGGTGAAGACCCTGATCCACGGGCATACCCATCGTCCGGCGATTCACAAGTTGCAGATCGGCGACCAGGCCGCACGGCGCATCGTGTTGGGGGATTGGGATCGTCAGGGTTGGGCGCTACAAGTGGACGACAGCGGCTACGCCCTCGCCCCCTTCGATTTCGCCCCGCCGCCGCAGTTGGCTGCGCCTGCCAATTAGCGATCCGGTACAAAACCCTGTGGGAGCGGGCTTGCTCGCGAAAGCGGTCTGACAGTCAACGAAGGTGCTGAATGTCAATACGCCTTCGCGAGCAAGCCCGCTCCCACATTTGATCGTGTTTCGCCTCAGTGGCCCGCGGAAGCCGCAGGCCCGGCCTTGGCCGTGAACGGTGGTTTGGCCAGCCAGACGATCAGGATCAGCCCCATGAACATCCAGCCCAGCAAGGTGAAGTAGTCCACCGTGGACATGATGTACGCCTGGCTGGTAACCATCTGCTCCAGCTGCGTGTACGCCTTGGCCCCTTCTCCGCCCAACTGCGTCAGCGTCTCGCGGGTGGCCGGGTCGTACTGGGTGATGCTTTCGGTCAGGTAGGCGTGGTGCTGGTCGGCGCGGCGGATCCAGATCCAGGTGGTCAACGACGCCGCGAAACTACCGCCCAGGGTCCGCAGGAACGTCGCCAGGCCCGAACCGTCGGCGATCTGATGCGGTGGCAAATCCGACAGCAGGATGGTCAGGGTCGGCATGAAGAACAGCGCCACGCCGATCCCCATGAACAGCTGGACCATGGCGATGTGCTGGAAGTCCACTTCGTTGGTGAAACCGGCACGCATGAAACAGCTCAAGCCAATGGCCAGGAACGCCCCGCCCGCCAGCACCCGCATGTCGAAGCGCGGCGCGTATTTGCCGACAAACGGTGACAGCAGCACCGGCAGGATGCCCAACGGCGCCACGGCGAAACCGGCCCAGGTAGCGGTGTAGCCCAAGCGCGTCTGCAGCCACTGCGGCAGGATCAGGTTGATCCCGAAGAACCCGGCGTAACCCAGAATCAACACGATGGTGCCGTAACGGAAGTTGCGGTGAGCGAACAGCCGCAGGTTCACCACCGGGTGCTCGTCGGTCATTTCCCAGATCACGAAAAACGCCAGGGCGACCACGGAAATGGCCGTACCAATAATGATGAAGTTCGATTCGAACCAGTCCGCGTCATTGCCCTTGTCGAGCACGATCTGCAAGGCACCGACGCCGATGATCAACGCGATCAGACCGACGTAATCCATCGGCTGGCGACTGGTAACCACCGGACGTTTCTTCATCTGCTGCGTCACCACCCAGGCGGCGAACAGCCCGATCGGCACGTTGATGAAGAAAATCCACGGCCAGCTGTAGCTGTCGGTGATCCAGCCGCCGAGAATCGGTCCGGCAATCGGCGCCACCACCGTGACCATGGCCAGCAGCGCCAGGGCCATCCCCCGTTTCGCCGGCGGGTAGACCGCAATCAGCAGGGTCTGGGTCATCGGGTACAACGGCCCCGCCACGACCCCTTGCAGGACCCGAAAGCCCACCAGTTCCGGCATCGAGGTGGAAATCCCGCAGAGGAACGACGCCAGCACGAACAGCAGCGTCGCCCATACAAACAGCTTCACCTCGCCGAAGCGCCGGCTGAGCCAGCCGGTCAGCGGCAAGGCGATGGCGTTGCTCACGGCAAACGAGGTAATGACCCAGGTGCCCTGCTCCGCACTCACGCCCAGGTTGCCGGAAATCGTCGGCAAGGCCACGTTTGCGATGGTGGTGTCGAGCACCTGCATGAAGGTCGCCAGCGACAGGCCGATGGTGCTCAGCACCAGGCTGGGTGGCGTGAAAGAGGCGTTATTGCTCATCGCGAATCCTTGGAGACCGGGTGGGCGCCGCGCCCGTCACAGGCGCGGCCGACGGATTGGCGAATCAGCGGTTCGCGGTCTTGCTGACCGAGGCGCTGTTGTCGTGAATCAGTTGCGTGATCATGGCGTCGGCCTCGGCCAACTGACGGTCGTAGATGCTGGTGCTGAACGAAGCCTTTTGCGGCGGCTGCTGTGCCAGCACCGGGCCGCTCTGGTCGTGCAGATCGACATCGACGATGGTCGACAGACCGACGCGCAACGGGTGTTTGGCCAGCTCATCGGCATTGACATGAATCCGTACCGGCACCCGCTGGACGATCTTGATCCAGTTACCGGTGGCGTTCTGCGCCGGCAGCAGGGCAAAGGCGCTGCCGGTTCCGGCACCGAGGCTGTCGATGGTGCCGCTGTATTTCACACTGCTGCCGTAGAGGTCGGTTTCAATTTCCACCGGCTGGCCGATGCGCATGTCACGCAGCTGGGTTTCCTTGAAGTTGGCGTCGATCCACAGTTGATTGAGCGGAATCACCGCCATCAGCGCCTCGCCCGGCTGGACCCGCTGGCCCAGTTGCACGGTGCGTTTGGCCACGTAGCCGGTGACCGGTGCGATCAGGGTGCTGCGTGCATTGTTCAGGTAGGCCTGGCGC
The DNA here is from genome assembly GCF_020164475.1 of Pseudomonas sp. REP124. GTDB lineage: Bacteria > Pseudomonadota > Gammaproteobacteria > Pseudomonadales > Pseudomonadaceae > Aquipseudomonas. The sequence goes on from NZ_JAIQWX010000017.1 coordinate 9,039, forward strand.
AATTGCGCGGCGGCCGCCATCACGTCCGGGTGCGAAGACACCACGGTGTCGTCCACCAGAGCGCTGGTGGTCTTGAGTTTCTGCTGGGCGTTGGCCAGGGCGTTTTGTGCCGAGGTCAGGTCATCGCGGGCGTGGGACAGTTCTTCCTGGGAAATCGCCCCGCCAGCGGCAAGGTTTTTGCGGCGGTTGTAGTTGTCCTGGGCCTTCTGCACTTCGGCCTGTTGGGCGTTGACTTGGGCTCTCTGGCCGTCGACGTTGCTGTACAGGCCACGGACCTGACGCACGGTGCGCGCCAGGGAAGCCTGGGCGTTTTGCAGGCCGATCTGGGCATCGTTGGGGTCGAAGTTCACCAGCACCTGGCCTTCCTGCACCAGATCGCCATCATCGGCACCGATGCTGACCACCGTACCCGTAGTCAGCGGGGTGATTTCCACCACGTTGCCGTTGACGTAGGCGTCGTCGGTGCTTTCGCTCCAGCGCCCGTAAAACTCGTGATAAGCCCACACGCCCGCGCCGCACAACACGACCACGATGGCGAGGATCAGCAGCATGAACTTGCGCTTGCCCGAGTTGGGATTTCCCTGGGTTGTTTCAGTTGAGGTTGTATCGGCAGTGGCCATGACAAATACCTTGAATTAGTGAGTCAGCGTGGCTGGAGCGGCTGTCGTCGAGGAAGCGATGGCCTCTGGTTGAAACCCGCCACCCAGCGCCTGCATCAGTTGGATCGACAGGTCGATCTGCTCGGCATTCAGGCTGGCCAGTTGACGCTGGGCCTGAAGCAATTGCTGCTCGATGCTGAGCACGTCCAGGTAGTTACCGATGCCGGAACCGTACTGCTGGACCACGGTGTTGTAAGACTGCTGGGCAATGTCGGTGGCGTGCTGCTGGGCGGCGATCTGCCGCCCGATGTCACGCAGCTGGTTGATGCTGTCGCTGACATCCCCCAGCGCCTTGACCAGGCTTTTGTTGTACTGCGCCACCGCCAGGTCGTAGTCGGCATCGCGGGAATCGAGGTCGGCACGCAGCCGGCCGCCGTCGAAAATCGGCACGGAAATCGTCGGTGCAATGTTGAAAAAGCGACTGGCCGAACCGAACATCGCGTCGCCCAACAAGGATTCGGCACCGGCAGCGGCACTGAGGTTCAAGTTGGGATAGAAGCGGGTCTTGCCGGCGTCGATGCTCTTGCTCGCCGCCTCCACCCGCCAGCGCGCGGCCACCAGGTCCGGACGTCGACCGAGCAACTCGGCGGGCAGCACCGACGGCAGCGCCACGGCGCTGGCCTTGAGGATTTGCGGACGGGCGATTTCATTGCCACGGTCCGGGCCTTTGCCGAGCAACACGGCCAGGGCGATTTTCGCGCTGTTCAGGCGTTTTTCGGCGTCGATCAGGTTGGCCTGGGACGTGGCTTCCAGGCTTTCGGTCTGCTGAAACTGGTACTGGCTGTCGATCCCGGACGCCAGGCGACGCTGGCTCAGGTCAAACATCTGCCTCGTGCGTTTGAGGTCCTCGGCTGACAGGTCATAGACAATGTGCGCCAGCCCCAAGTCGCTGTAGGCGCGGGCGACGTCGGCGGACAGGGTCAACTGCGCGGCCTGACGGTCGACTTCGGCGGCACGGGCCTGGCCCAGCGCGGCTTCCCAGGCGTCACGCTGACCGCCCCAGAGATCGAAGTTGTAATTGAAGGTGGCTGCCAGGCTGCGCACGGTGGCGTAGTGATCGCCCTGCCCCAGCGGATCCTGATCCTTGGCAAAGCGCGAACGGCTGAAACCGGCGCTGGCATCTAGGGTCGGCATCCGTTCGGCGTCGGCGGCCGACGCCGCGGCGCTGGCCTGATGGGCGCGGGCGTCGGCGATCTGCATGTCCGGGCTGTCGTGCAGGGCTTCGCGGATCAGACCGTCGAGCTGCGGGTCACCGAGACTTTTCCACCAGTCGCTTTGCGGCCAGGCCGCCGGCGACAGGGTGACACCGTTGAGGGATTGTCCGGCCTTGAGGCTTTTCGCATCGAGGCTGACGCCTTCGGGGTTCAGGCCGCTGTAGTTGGCGCAACCGGCCAGGGTCATGGCCAGCAGCACCAGGCTCAAGCCCGTGCGTACGGTTTTACTGTTCATGAGTACCACCCAACCGCAGCACGGTGATCGAGTCACCGGCCGCCAGCAGTATTTTCTTTAGGATGTTTTCCAGGGTTTGCAGCTCTTCGGGAGAAACCGCGCCCGCCAGCTCGTTCATGGCGTCGGCACCGATGTGCGGCAGGCGGTCGGCCAGCGACTGACCCTCTTCTGTCAGCACCAGCCGTACCTGACGGCGATCTTCTTCGGAGCGTTGGCGGGCAAGGAAACCTTTCTGTTCCAGGCGATCGAGCATGCGGGTCATCGAGCCGCTGTCCAGGGACAGGTGGCGGCAAAGCTCGCCCGGCGAATCGACGCCGTACTGGGCGATGATGATCAGTACCTTGAACTGCGCGGCGGTGATGCCGTGGGGTTCCATGTGCGTGTCGAGGATGCGGTCCTTGAGCAGCGCGGCACGTCCGAGCAGCATGCCTAGATGGCAATTGTGGAAGTTGTCTGGAGAGAAATGTTTCATCTGACCACCGATTAGCTGCTTAGGCAGTGAATGTATGACCAGATGTTACTGCCTAGGCAGCCAATGTCAACGTAATAGTTAGGTTGCTTTGCAATTAGTTGACCAATGGCGTCGGATTTAGGGGTGAACACAATTCCTGTGGCGAGGGGGCTTGCCCCCGCTGGGTCGCGAAGCGACCCCAAAAAGACGGGACTGCTGCGCAGTCCAACGGGGCGGTGCGACGTTTCGACAAGCCCCCTCGCCACAGGTATGTGCTCATAAAGCTCCCACAGAGGTCAGTGTGATCCTTGTGGGAGCGAGCCTGCTCGCGATTGGGGCTATGTCGATTTGGGAGAAAACGGGATCTAGAAGTCCCGCTTGTAGAAGATATCCAGCGAACTGGCCACGCCGCCCGCCGCTTCCAGGTAGACCTTCTTGCTCAGCTTGTAGCGCAAGGCGATGGTGTTGGCCGGTTCGAACACGCCGACGCCGTAGCGCAGGCTGAGCTTCTCGGAGAGGTTGCCGCTGGCCACCACGCTGGTGGCATTGCCGCTGCCCTGGGTGTCGAGTTGGAAATCGTCGATGCCCAGATTCTTCGCCAGGCTGCCCGTCACCCCGGAACTGCCCATCAAACCCAGACCGAGGGCCGCCTGCGCCAGCATGTTGTTGTCCTCGCCGTTGGTACTCAGCGGACGACCGAGCACCAGATAGGACAACGCCTGCTCCTGGCTCATGGCCGGTTCCGAGAAGATTTGCGTGGTCGGTTGCTCGGCGCTGCCGCTCAGGCGAATGCCGGCGATCACGTCGTCGGTCTGGCGGATGGCTTCGATATCCAGGTACGGCTGGTCGATGGGACCGGCGAACAGCAGACGCGCGCGACGCACCGTCAGGCGCTGGCCGTAGGCGCGGTAACGGCCGTCGTTGAGCCAGAGTTCGCCACGGGTGTCGAGGTTGTCGCCGATGTGCACATGCCCCTGCAGGTTCGCCGTCAGCCCGAACCCGGAGAAAGCCAGCTTCTCCTCGCCCACTACCACATCGATGTCCATGACCGTGGCCATGGGCGGTTTGCCCTCTTCGGTCTGTTGGCCGACGATCACCGTGTCATCTGACACCTTGACCGTCGATGGCGGCAATTCGCGAATGGTGATGTCGCCCTTGGGCACGAGCACTTTGCCGGCGACCGCGAGCTTGTCGTCCTTGATCGAGATTTTCAGGTCCGGCGCCACTTCGAGCTTGGCGTAAGGCTCGACGGTGACCGGCAACTGCGAACCCTTGAGTGTCAGGTTCATCGCCAGCGCCTGGCCCCAGGCGATATCGCCGTTGAGACTGCCCTGCCCGGTCTTGCCGCTTTTCCAGTCGCCGTTGAGTTGCACGGTTTCGCCGGCGATCACCGCGCGCACTTGCAGGGCCTCGATCTCCATCGGCAATTCCGGGCCGGAGACTTCACCGTCGCTGAGCAGCAGATTGCCATTGATCTGCGGCGCCAGCAGGCCACCGGTAATGGTGCCGCTGCCGTTCAAGCGCCCGGTCAATTTTTCCACCATCGGCACGAAGGGACGGGCCACCGACAGGTCCAGGCCGCTCAGGCGGAATGAACCGGACACGGGCTTGTCCTTCGGCAGCGGATTGATCTGCGCCTGCACCATCAGCTCGCCGAGCTTGCCGCCGACGAAATTGAGGTTGGTGTCGATGCGCTTGGGTGTGAGCTTGCTGGTGAGGTTCAGGGTCTGGTACGGGAAGTCCAGCCACTGGTCCTTTTCCTTGACCCGCAGGGTGCCGCCGCTGGCATCGATACTGATCTGGCCGTTCGGACCGCTGGCCGGCACGTCCAGTTGCACGTCGGCATTGAGGCTGCCCTTCCAGGCGAAATCCTTCGGCAGCCATTGGGCCAGGCTTTCGATCGGGAACTGCTTGAGGTGATAACGCAGCTTCGGTTCCGGCATCAGGCGCTGATCTTCACCGCACAGACTCGAGGCGCCGGACATCCAGCAATGGGCGCCGAAGTTGATTTTGCCGTCCGCCAGACGCTCAAGCTTTGCCGGACCCTGCAGCTTCCAGTCCTGCCCGCCGGCCTGAATATCGCCATTGGCCAGCCGTCCGCGCCAGTTGCCCTTGTCCAGCGCGCCATCGAAACCGAGGGCCAGTTTCAGCTTCGGCCCTTGCAGATCGAGGTCGAGTTTCTGGTTCTTGATGTCGCCCTGGCCACTGGCGGTCAGGGTGCCCAGTGACGTGTCACCGGTCTGGATGCCGCTGCCCTTGAGGTCGATTTTCGCCCGTTGCGCGCTGTCGAGCGTGGCGTCCAGGTTCAGGCTTTGCAGGCGATGTTCGGCGAACGCCAGTTGCGTGCCTTGCAGGTCGAGCTTGCCCTGGGGCGCCTTGAGAGTACCGGCGACGTCGACCCGGCCATTGATCTGCCCGCGCAACTGCGGCCAGAGCTGGGCCAGACGCGACAGTTTGATGTCGATCTGCCCGGCGAGTTTCTGTTGCAGGCTGCCCTTGCCGTTGATGCTGTTGTCGCCGAGACGGATCTGCAACGCGTTGAGGTTCCATTGCTCGCCGGCGCCATCGGCCTTGGCTTGCAACACGGCCGGCTGGCCACGCAGTTTGCCTTTCAGGTCCAGGTCGGCGTTCAGGCTGAGCTGTTCGTTCTTGAATTCGCCCTTGCTGCGCAGTGGCCCGGCGAGGGTGCCCGGCAACTCGGCGACCCAGTACGCCGGGTTGATCGCCGACAGATCCAGCGCGGTGTCCCAGGCAATGCCATCGGCGAATTGCAGGTTCAGGTGCCCTTCGGCCTTGCCCTGCCCGGCCACCAGCTGGATCTGTTGCAGATAGACTTTTGTCAGGTCGCCGGCGAACGGGCTGGCCAGGGTGAAGGCGCCGGCCGGTCCGTCCGCTGCGGCGTCGAAGTGGCCGAGGTACTTGCCATCGGTGTAGGACACTTCGCCCTTGAAGGTGCGCAAGGTGACTTCCGGTTCGTCGATCACCGGGTACAGGCTGTGCCAGGGGAAATCCAGCCAGTCGACTTTCGCGTCGGCGGTCAAACCCTTGCTCCAGTCCATCTGGCCGCTGAGCTTCAGGCTTTGCTTGTCGCTGGCGCTCAGGTCCAGGGCGGCGATTTGCGCGCCATTGGCGTCGACCTTGCCTTGCAGAGCCAGTGCCACCGGTCCTTTTTCGGCGGGCAGTGTCGCGTTGCCCACTAGCTGGTAGCCGTTCTTCAGGTCACCTTCACCGGTGAGAACCAGTTGATTGAATTGCAGGGTGTCCGGCAGATCGGCGACGGGTTTGAAGTTATCGGCGGTGATGCGCACCTTGGCTGGTAGATTTTCCGCCAGAGCTTGCAGCTCGCCAGTCAGTTGCCCGTTCAGGTAACCGCTGCTGTCGGCTTTCAGATTCAAGGTTTTCAGCAGATCACCGTCTACATTCAACGCCAGCGCCCAAGGCTCGGTGCCGGGCGAAGGCAGGCTCAGGTTGCCCTCGGCCTTGAGCGGCCAGTTGCCGGTGGGTTGCAGCAGGCCGGAGAGATTCAGGCTCAGTTCGTCGCGCTGCAATTTCACCGAATCAATCTGCAGGCCGTTGGCGGTCCAGTGCGCCGCCAGTTGCAGGCCCTTGAGCTGTTCGCTGCCGTTGAACAGCAGGCTGCCGACCTGAATGTCACCCAATTCCAGGGCCACGGGCAGCTTCAAGTCCGGAAGGCTGATCGGCCCGCTGTCTGGTGCGTCGTTGCTCGGGGGGATTTGCAGGCTGACCTGATCGGCCTTCAGTTGATCGATGCACAGGGTCATGCGGGTCAGGCACATCGGCCGCCAGGCGAAGATCACTTTGTTCAGCTCGACCCGGTCGCTGCCCTGTTCCCACAACAGATGATCGGCGCTCCACTGGCTGCCGAGGCGACCCTGGAAATTGTCCAGGGTCAGACCCGGCACGAATCCCAGTGCCCAGCGGCTGCCGGTCGCGGTGCCGAGCACGCTGGTCAATGTCACGACGATCAGCAACAGCAGCGCCAGAATCGCCAGCAGCGCTATTTTCAAACCACGATTCACAACTCTGGCCCCATGGAAAAGTGCAATCGGATACCGCCATCGTCGTCCAGCGCATGGGCCAGGTCGAGGCGGATCGGCCCCACCGGCGATACCCAGCGCACGCCGATACCGACCCCGGTCTTGAGGCTTGGCAGTTCAAGGTTATTGAAGGCGTTGCCCTGATCGACAAATGTCGCGACCCGCCATTTTTCGGCCACCGAATATTGGTACTCGGCACTGGCCGTCACCATGTAGCGGCCACCGATGCGGTCGCCCTGGTTGTTTTCCGGTGACAGGCTCTGATAGTCGTAGCCGCGCACGCTCTGATCGCCACCGGCGAAGAAACGCAAGGAAGGCGGGATCGATTTGAAGCCGTTGGTGGCGCTACCGCCGACCTGCACCCGGCCGAGGAAGCGGTGTTTGTCGAACACCGTGGTCAAGCCTTTGACCAGCGCCGAGCCGTACACCAGATTGTTGTCCGAACCCAGCCCTTCCTTGGCCACCTTGGTTTCGAATGCCAGGCGATAGCCGTTGTGCGGGTCGATGCGGTTGTCGCTTTTCAGGTAGGTGTAGCTCACGCCGGGCATCAGCAAGGTACTGAGTCCGGAGTCGTCGCCCAGCCGGTATTCCTCGCGCTGCCACTTGAGCGACACCACCCGTTGCCAGCCGCTGGGCAACTTGCTGTGCCACTCGGGGCCCAGGGTCAGCAGCTTGCTGAGGCTGTCCTTGTCGGCGATTTCTTCGTTCTGGTAGCCGCCGGCGAAACGCAGTTTGTCGGTCAGCGGCGGGTCCAGTGGAATGTCGTAGAACACCCCGACGTTCTGCCGTGGCGCGGAGATTTCGGTTTCCCAGCCATAACTGTGACCTTGGGGATTGACCCAGTGGCGGGTCCAGTTGGCCTTGACCCGCGGGCCGACGTCGGTGGAATAACCAAGCCCCAGGCCCAAGGTCCGTGGCTTGCGGGTGTCCAGCTTGACGTCGACCGGGATCACGTTGTCTTTCGCCGCCGTAGGCGCGGCATCGACCCGCACGGCCTCGAAATAGCCGCTCGATTGCAGCGCCTGGCTGAGTTCGGCGATCAGTTCCGAGTCGTAGGGTGTTCCGGCCTTGAACGGCACCATGCGTTGCAGCAGGTCTTCATCGAACGGGGTGTCGCCTTCGAAACTGACCTTGCCCATGGAGTAACGCGGACCGCTGTCGTAGATCAACTCGATATCCGCTACGCCAGCCCGCGGGTCGACCGCCAGTTTCGAACTGGTGAACCGACCGCTGAAGAAACCGAAGCGCGAGGCCTGATTCTGGATCAGCCGCTTGGCGTCGTCGTATTGCCCATGATTGAGCACGGCGCCGGTTTGCAGCGCATGGTTCTCGGGCACACGAAAGGACTTGAGGGAGGCCGCAGGACCGTCGACGCGGATGGTGACGTTGCGCAGGTGCACCGGCTCGCCGGGTTCGATGTTGAGTATCAGGTGCGGGGTCTTGCCGCCGGTGACGGTGCTGTCGATCTGCGGCTGGTAATAGCCCAGGGCCTGGGCGGCCTTGCGCGCCTGTTCTTCGGCGCCGCGACTGAAGCGCAGCAGCGCCTCTTCGTCACGATCGCCGAGACTGCCGATATAGCCTTCTATATTGGCTTTGAGTGCATCGTTGGACGGTTTGATCCGCACATCCAATTCACTTTGGGCCAGTGCCGTGCAGCTGCTGATCAGCAGGAGCACGCCACTGGTGATTCTTCCTGGAAACTTCATAAGCGCGGATGCTATCACGGGCGTCGGACGGTGATAGAGCCCGGGACGCCGCAAAAGTTCGCCACTCAGGCCGTCGCGCTCTGCACCACCTGGGGGTTGGGGTGAAAAAACACGTGTTCGCGCACCGGCCCCACCGCCACCTCGCCAATTTCCTCGTAGCCCTGGCGCTTGTAGAACTCCAGATAGCGCTCATCGCCGGTGTCGAGCACCACGCCCTGGGAAGTTTCATCCACCGCGCACCAGTTGTGCACCGCTTGCAGCAGCTGTTCGCCAAAGTGCTTGCCCTGGAATTGCGGGTGAATCCCCAGCAACGGCAGGACATGCACCGAGTCCGACGGCGAGCACGCGGCGACCGCATCGTGATATTCGAGGTAGCGACGGGTGCAGCGAAAACCGGTGCTGAGCACCATGCGCAGGCGCCAGGCCCAGCTTTCGGTGATGCCGAGCCGACGTTGCGGTGGCGCGATCAGGGCGATGCCGATCAGGCGGTCGTTGACCAGCAGGCCGATGGCCGGCAAGTCCTGCATGAAGTGCTGCGTGACCAGTTCGCGCACCGTGGCGCGCACCCGCTGCTCGTAGCCCGGGCGCTCGGCTTCGAACAGGTAACTGAAGGTCGGCTCGTGCCGATACGCCTGATACAACAGGGAACGCGCTTCGCGGGCATAGCCGCTGTCGAGCATGTGGATATCGGCGATGGCGGTGGATGTTTCGGGCATGACGGTTGATCTCCCCGGCACAGCTCGAGTGGCTGCGCTCTTTTAGTACGAGCTGTGGGCGACGATACAGTTCCCCCACAGGTATAGACGCTTGGAGCGAGACTTGCCCCACTACAACACTGGCCCGATTCCTACAGGTCAGCTAGCATCGCCCTTTTTGCCAGGACTGCCGACCATGAAGATCGTCTCCTTCAACATCAACGGGCTGCGTGCCCGTCCCCATCAGCTGGCGGCGCTGATCGAAAAGCACCAGCCCGATGTGATCGGCTTGCAGGAAACCAAGGTCCACGACGACCAGTTCCCCCTCGATGAAGTCAAGGCCCTGGGCTACCACGTGTATTTCCACGGGCAGAAAGGCCACTACGGCGTCGCCCTGCTCTCGCGCCAGGAACCGATTGCCGTGCACAAGGGCTTTGCCAGCGACGAAGAAGACGCCCAGCGCCGCTTCATCTGGGGCACCTTCGCCGACGCCAATGGCGTGCCGGTGACCATCATGAACGGCTACTTCCCCCAGGGCGAAAGCCGCGACCACCCGACCAAATTCCCGGCCAAGGCGCGCTTCTACAGCGATCTGCAAGTGCTGCTGGAAAGCCAGTTCAAGAACGACCAGTCGCTGGTGGTCATGGGCGACGTGAACATTTCCCCGGAAGACTGCGACATCGGCATCGGCCCGGACAACATGAAGCGCTGGCTGAAAACCGGCAAATGCAGCTTCCTGCCGGAAGAACGCGAGTGGATGGCGCGCCTGAAGAACTGGGGCCTGACCGACAGCTTCCGCCACCTGAACCCCGAAGTGGCTGATGTCTTCAGCTGGTTCGACTACCGCAGTCGCGGGTTTGAAGACGAGCCCAAGCGTGGGCTGCGTATCGACGTGATCCTTGCCTCCCATGGCTTGCTGCCGCGGGTCAAGGCGGCGGGTGTCGACTATGAACTGCGCGGGATGGAAAAACCTTCGGATCATGCGCCGATCTGGCTTGAGTTGAGCTGATCACGGGCTCACACAATCCCCTTGTGGGAGCGGGCTTGCCCGCGAAGGCGGTGTGTCAATCAATACATGTGGCGACTGACACACCGCATTCGCGAGCAAGCTCGCTCCTACACTGGAAACTGTCATATTTCGGACATCTGCCTGACTTATTCTCCCGGCACTTCCTTGTCTAAAAAGGTGCCGGCATGACGCTGCGCGTGTTGTTCCTGTTGATGCTCTGCACCTGGCTGCCGCTGACGTCTTCAGCCGGGGATTTGCCGACGCCGGAACACGGCCCGGTGCTGCGCATCCAGGGTTCCAACACCATCGGCGCCGCGCTGGGCCCGGCGCTGGTCCAGGGCTTGATGCGCCAACAGGGCCTGATCAAGATTCACAGCGAAACCCCGGATACCACCAATGAGCTGCGCATCGTCGGCGAAACCGCTCAGGGACGCCGGGTCGAGGTGGAACTGGCGGCCCACGGTTCCAGCACCGGCTTTGCCGCACTGAAAACCGGCAACGCCGACCTCGCCGCTTCATCACGCCCGATCAAGGACCGCGAGGTGACAGACCTGCAAGCCCTTGGCGATCTGAAAAGCCCCGGTGCCGAACAGGTCATTGCCATCGACGGCCTGGCGATCATCCTTCATCCGCAAAACCCGCTGACTCAACTTGACACCGTACAACTGGCACGGATCTTCAGCGGCGAAGTCAAAACCTGGGAAGAAATCGGCGGCATCGGCGGTCCGATCCATCTCTATGCGCGGGATGATCAATCCGGCACCTACGACACCTTCAAGGAACTGGTGCTCAGCGGTCGCGGAAAAACCCTGAGTGGCGCCGCGAAACGCTTCGAATCCAGCGAGCAATTGTCCGACGCCATCAGCCTCGATCCGCAGGGCATTGGCTTCATTGGTCTGCCTTACGTACGCCAGGCCAAGGCGGTGGCGATTGTCGACGGCCAGTCCCAGGCCATGCTTCCGCTCAACAACCTGATTGCTACTGAAGACTACCCGCTATCCCGCCGCCTGTTCTTTTACCTGCCGCCGGCCGGCAACAATCGATGGGCCGAGGCGCTGGTAGCGTTCGCCCAAAGCAGCCAGGGCCAGGCGATTGTCGCGGCCAACGGTTTCATCGCCCAAACCGTGCAGGCCATGGCCGTCACGCCGAACGCGCTGATGCCCGAGGGGTATCAGGGGCTCAGCCGTCACGCCCAGCGACTGTCTGTGAATTTTCGTTTCGAGGAAGGCAGCGCCACGCTGGACAACAAGGCCCGGCAGGACCTGACGCGGGTGCTCGACTATATAAAGCAGCATGACAAGAACGATCGGCAGGTCACGCTGGTGGGCTTCGGCGACGCCAAGAGCGACCCGGCACGCGCCGACCTGCTGTCGAAACTGCGAGCCATGGCGGTACGGCGGGAACTGGTGAAAAGCGGCGTGGTGTTGCGCGAGGTGCGCGGCTTCGGCGCGGAAATGCCGGTGGCGGCCAATAGTGCGGATGAAGGCAGGATCAAGAATCGGCGGGTTGAGGTATGGGTGTATTGAGTGACCTGACCTGTTGAATTGAAATGCTGACAAATGTGGCGAGGGGGTTTACCCCCGTTGGGTCGCGAAGCGGCCCCAAACCCTATGTCTGCGATAGTCCTGACACACCGCAGTGAATGGGTTTGCGACTGCTTCGCAGCCGAACGGGGGTAAACCCCCTCGCCACAGGGTTACTGCCCGCTACGCAACATTTCTTTCGGCACATACTTGCCGATTTCGAACTTGCCGATCGCCGCGCGGTGCACTTCGTCCGGGCCGTCGGCCAGGCGCAGGGTGCGCTGCATGGCGTACATGTAGGCCAGCGGGAAATCGTTCGACACCCCTGCCCCGCCATGGATCTGGATCGCCCGGTCGATCACCCGCAGGGCCACGTTCGGCGCCACCACCTTGATCTGGGCGATTTCGCTCCTGGCCACCTTGTTGCCGACAGTGTCCATCATGTACGCCGCCTTCAAGGTCAGCAGGCGCGCCATGTCGATTTCCATCCGCGAGTCGGCGATCTTGTCGACGTTACCGCCCAACCGAGCTAGCGGCTTGCCGAACGCGGTGCGCTCCACCGAACGCTTGCACATCAGCTCCAGCGCGCGCTCGGCCATGCCGATCGAACGCATGCAGTGGTGAATCCGGCCCGGGCCAAGGCGACCCTGGGCAATCTCGAATCCGCGGCCCTCACCCAACAGCACGTTTTCGTATGGCACTCGCACGTTGTCGAAAAGCACTTCAGCGTGGCCATGAGGCGCGTCGTCGTAACCGAACACCGGCAGCGGGCGGATGATCTTCACGCCGGGAGTGTCAACCGGCACCAGGATCATCGAGTGCTGGGCGTGACGCGGTGCATCCGGGTTGCTCAGGCCCATGAAAATCAGGATTTTGCAGCGCGGGTCACAGGCGCCGGAGGTCCACCACTTCTTGCCGTTGATCACCCACTCGTCGCCGTCGCGCACCGCACGGGCCGCCATGTTGGTGGCATCGGAAGACGCCACGTCCGGCTCGGTCATGGCGAACGCCGAGCGGATCTCGCCGCGCAGCAGCGGCTCGAGCCAGCGCTGTTTCTGCTCTTCGTTGGCGTAGCGCACCAGCACTTCCATGTTGCCGGTGTCCGGCGCCGAGCAGTTGAACGGCTCCGGGCCCAGCAGCGAGCGGCCCATGATTTCCGCCAAAGGCGCGTATTCGAGGTTGGTCAGGCCGGCGCCGAGCTCGGACTCAGGAAGAAACAAATTCCACAGGCCTTCGGCCTTTGCCTTGAGTTTGAGTTCTTCCATGATCGCCGTCGGCTGCCAGCGGTCACCCTCGGCGACCTGGCGCTCGAACACGGCTTCGGCCGGATAAACGTAGGTGTCCATGAACGCAGTCACGCGTTCGCGCAGTTCCTGGACCTTGGGCGAATAAGCGAAATCCATGAGCAGATACCTTCTTGGGGGAGGTTGTTTAGATCATGCAATCGATGCTAGAACAGCTACGAAAATTTACCTAGCCTATTCTCGGCGTGTATTAACATTCATAACCGATATATGATCGGCTGATTGCCAAGGCCCTCCCAGGTCCGAAGAAGACGTCCCGATAACACCTTATAAAAAGAGTGCAGCGCATGAATCTGAGCAAGGTCGACCTCAACCTTTTCATCGTCTTCGACGCGATCTACACCGAAGCCAACCTGACTCGCGCCGGGCAGATCGTCGGCATTACCCAGCCCGCGGTGTCCAATGCCCTGGCCCGCCTGCGCGAGACCTTCAACGATCCGCTGTTCGTGCGTACCGCCCAAGGCATGGTGCCCACGCCCATGGCGCAGAACATCATCGGCCCGGTGCGCAACGCGCTCTCGCTGCTGCGCGTCTCGGTGCAGGAAAGCCGCATCTTCAATCCACAGCAGGCGGTCAAGACCTACCGCATCAGCATGACCGACCTCACCGAAGCGGTGATCCTGCCGCCGCTGTTCCAGCGCCTGCGCCGCCTGGCGCCTACGGTGATCATCGAAAGCTTTTTGTCCAAACGCCGCGAAACCACCAAGGAACTGGCCGCCGGGCGCCTGGATTTTGCCGTGGACGCGCCGCTCAACACCGACCCGCAAGTGCGCCACGTCAAGTTGATGGAGGACCGTTACGTCTGCGCCATGCGCAAGGGGCACCCGCTGGCGGGCAAGGAAAAGCTCACGCTCGATGAGTATCTGGGGCTGACTCACATCCATATTTCCAGTCGCCGCAGCGGCCTGGGTTATGTCGACCTGGCGCTGGGCAAGATGGGCATCCAGCGCAAGATCGCCCTGCGCTCCCAGCATTACCTGATGGCCTCGCAAGTGATGCAGCAGACCGACATGGTCATGACTGTGCCGGAGCGTTTCGCCCGCCGTAACGATTTGCACGCGTTCAATTTGCCGGTCAACGATGTACCGCCGGTCGAAACCCACCTTTACTGGCACGAAAGTACCGACCAGGACCCAGCCAACCGCTGGATGCGCGAGCAGATGATCGAGTTGTGCCAGCAGGTGACGGCGCATGAGAAAAAACTCGAGAGCGCGTAGGTCGCAGCAGCGCGTCGCCTTCTTCGCGGGCAAGCCTCGCTCCTACAGAGATACCGGTCGTCCGCAATTTTTTGCGAACCTGTAGGAGCGAGGCTTGCCCGCGAAGAGGCCCGTAAAGACACCAGTAAACCCTCCCCCTTGACGTATACGTCAACCTGCCTTTAGCTTAGTGCCATGACCTTTCGTGAGCGCTTCCATGAGCAGCCAGACCTACAGCATTTCCGACCTTGCCCGCGAGCTCGACATCACCACCCGGGCCATTCGCTTTTATGAAGAACAAGGCCTGCTCACCCCCGAGCGCCGGGGTCAGGAGCGTATCTATTCGCCCCGGGACAAGGTGAGCCTGAAACTGATCCTGCGGGGCAAGCGCATCGGCTTTTCCCTGGCCGAATGCCGAGAACTGATCGAGCTCTATGACCCCTCCAGCGGTAACACCAAGCAATTGCACAGCATGCTGGCGAAAATCAGTGAACGCCGGGCGCAGCTGGAACAGCAACTGCTGGACATCGAACAGATGAAACTGGAACTCGACACCGCCGAAGAACGCTGCGTGCAGGCGCTGGAGCAAACCCTCAAGAGCCAGCAGGCCGTCCAGTAACCACCCTCCCCTGTAGGAGCGAGCACGCTCGCGATGGTCGTCAACGATGACGCTGGCTACCTGAAAGCCCGCGGTGCCTGAGCTTCCATCGCGAGCATGCTCGCTCCTACAGGTTATGGTTCAACTACACAGGTCCAATCCCATGTCCCTACCCTCCCACGTACGCCTTGTCGAAGTCGGCCCACGCGATGGTCTGCAAAACGAAGCCCAACCCATCAGCGTCGCCGACAAGGTGCAACTGGTCGATGCGCTCACGGCTGCGGGCCTGGGCTATATAGAGGTCGGCAGTTTCGTGTCCCCCAAATGGGTGCCGCAGATGGCCGGTTCCGCCGATGTCTTCGCGCAGATCCAGCGCAAGCCCGGCGTGACCTACGGTGCGCTCGCCCCCAACCTGCGCGGTTTTGAAGATGCCATCGCCTCGGGGGTCAAGGAGGTCGCGGTGTTCGCCGCCGCGTCCGAAGCCTTCTCCCAACGCAACATCAATTGCTCGATCAGCGAAAGCCTGGAGCGTTTCGTGCCGATCATGGACGCAGCAAGGCAACACGGTGTGACGGTGCGCGGTTACGTGTCCTGCGTGCTGGGCTGCCCTTATGAAGGCGACGTGGCCCCCGAGCAGGTGGCCCGGGTCGCCCGCGAACTCTATGCCATGGGCTGCTACGAGGTGTCCCTGGGCGACACCATCGGCACCGGCACCGCTGGCGCCACACGCAAAATGTTCGACGTGGTTTCGGCCGAAGTACCGCGCGAGAAACTCGCCGGGCACTTCCACGACACCTACGGCCAGGCCATGGCCAACATCTACGCCAGCTTGCTGGAAGGCATCTCGGTGTTCGACAGCTCCATCGCCGGCCTCGGCGGTTGCCCATACGCCAAGGGCGCCAGCGGCAACGTCGCCACAGAGGACGTGGTGTACCTGCTCAACGGCCTGGGCATCCAGACCGGCATCGACCTGGACGCACTGATCAAGGCCGGTCAGCAGATCAGCGCCGTGCTGGGTCGCCCGACCGGTTCCCGCGTGGCCAAGGCCCGTAGCGCACTGTGAGGGCAACGACCCGCGCGTGTGTTACCGCGACATCAAAAACGTGGGGAAAATCGAGTAACACGGAAACAAATTGTCGGGGTTTGCCTGAGGGAAAAATCCTACAGAATATTAAGTCGTTGATTTTAAAGGATTTTTAAAAGTTGGCACGGCTTCTGCTATCTCTATGGCATAACAAGAATAAAAAATGCGACACCACTAATAAAAACAAGACGTAACGACTCTGACATAACAAAAACAACACGGCAGAGACGCAGCTAACAGATTTTTTTGGAGAAGATGTGCTTTTCAGGGTGCTTTTCGGAGTTACCCGCAACCGGGCAGAGAACAATAAAACTACCCTCAGGTAGCTCCCGAATCGGTTGGATCGCTTGGCGAGAAAGTAGATCAGCGCTCAAAAAAATACGTTTGCTCTTGATCCCGGATGGGGATCGCCAAAAACAGCGGTAAAGGGCAACGGTTGCCAATAACAAAAACAGACCGCCCCTCAATAATAAAAAAGAGCACGCGCAACGAAAATTAAAGGGGAGCTTCGGCTCCCCTTTGTGCTGTCTGCGATTCAGGTTTTTCCCTACACCCCCTCTTGGACTGTGGGAGCGAGCCTGCTCGCGATGGTCGTCAACGATGACGCCTGCATTCCGGGTGAACGCGGCGTCCTCAAGTCCATCGCGAGCAGGCTCGCTCCCACAAAAGCCACCTCAGGAAGCAGTGGTCAGGCCTGCTTGCCGCGCAACTCCTCGACACTGATCTCCCGCATGCGGAATTTCTGGATCTTGCCAGTCACGGTCATCGGGAACTCATCCACGAATTTGAAGTAGCGCGGTGTCTTGAAGTGCGCGATGCGCTCCTTGCACCAGGTCTGCAGATCCTGCTCGGTGGCGCTGTGGCCGGGGTGGAACTTGATCCAGGCGACGATCTCCTCGCCGTAACGCGAGCACGGAATGCCGATCACCTGTACATCGGCCACCGCCGGGTGGGTGAAGAAGAACTCCTCAAGCTCGCGCGGATAAATGTTTTCGCCGCCACGGATGATCATGTCCTTGTTACGGCCAGCAATGCACACATAGCCCTCGTCGTTCATGCTCGCCAGGTCGCCGGTGTGCATCCAGCCGGCCTGGTCGATTGCTTCGGCGGTGCCTTGCGGGTTGCTCCAGTATCCGAGCATCACGCTGTAACCGCGGGTGCACAACTCGCCGATGGTGCCGCGCGGTACCGGGTTGCCCGCCTCGTCGATGATCTTGCTTTCAAGTTGCGGCTGGGTGCGCCCGACGGTGGTAACACGCAACTCCAGTTCGTCCGACGGACCGGTCTGCAACGACACCGGACTGGTTTCGGTCATGCCGTAGGCGATCTGCACTTCGCTCATGTGCATTTCATTGATGACCCGGCGCATCACTTCGATCGGACAGGTCGCGCCGGCCATGATTCCGGTGCGCAGGCTCGACAGGTCGAACTCGGCGCGCTGCGGCTGATCAAGCATGGCGATGAACATGGTCGGCACGCCGTATAAGGCGGTGGCCTTTTCTTCGGCAACAGTGTTGAGGGTCAGCAGCGGATCGAAGGCATCGTTGGGGTAAATCATCGTGCTGCCGTGGGTGATGCAACCCAGATTGCCCATGACCATGCCGAAGCAGTGATACAGCGGCACCGGGATCACCAGCCGGTCGGCGGCGGTCAGGCCGAGGCTTTCGCCGACCATGTAACCGTTGTTGAGAATGTTGTAGTGACTGAGGGTCGCGCCCTTGGGGAAACCGGTAGTGCCGGAGGTGTACTGAATGTTCACCGCCTGATCGAAATGCAGGCTGTCCTGGCGCTCGCGCAGTTGCTCGACCGACACACTGCCGGCCAGATCGGTCAGTTGCGACCAGGGCAGGAAACCGACTGGTGGTTGCGCATCCAGGCTGACCACGCCGCGCAGCTCAGGCAGGCGTTCGCTGTGCAATTGGCCGATGGCGTGCTCGGCCAGCTCAGGCGCCAGGCCCTGCAACATCGCGTGATAATTGGAGGTCTTGAACGCCCCGGCGCACACTAGCCACTTGCAACCCGATTGCTTGAGCACATACTCAAGTTCCGAGCTGCGATAGGCCGGGTTGATGTTGACCAGAATCACGCCGATTTTCGCGCTGGCAATCTGGCTGATGCACCACTGCGCGCAGTTCGGCGCCCAGATCCCCAGCCGGTCGCCGGTCTGCATGCCCAGCGCCAGCATCGCCCTGGCGTGCAGGTCCACCTCCTGTGCCAGTTGCCGCCAGGTGTAGCGCAACTGCTGATGGCGCACGACCAGCGCCTCGCCGTCCGGGTACTGCACAACAGTGTTGTCGAACGCCTGACCGATAGTCATCGCCAGCAAGGCTTTATCCTGGGAACCACGGGTGTAGCTGCGCTGCGGGTTTGCACTGGGTTGATCCATGACGACCCCTATTGTCTTTATTTGCGGGTTGCCGACACACACTTGTGGGAGCGAGCCTGCTCGCGAAACCTCTTACATCCAACCCCGATAGCGACGGGGAAAAAGATTTCGTGCCCAGGATTTCTCCTACAGGTTTGGTCTGCTTTTCTATCTTGAACTGACCCTACTGTCGCTCAAGTTGACGTTAACGTAAAGGGTGATTGACAGCCATTCGTCACAGGCTTACGTTAACGTAAAGGTGAGAGCTGAATCGCTGCCCTCCCCACCCGACAAAAAAGCCAAAAGGTGACCCATGAACTACCCGACCCTGAATTTTGCCCTCGGTGAAACCATCGACATGCTGCGCGATCAGGTTAAGTCCTTCGTCTCCAAAGAGATCGCCCCGCGCGCTGCTCAGATCGACAGTGACAACCTGTTCCCCGCGGATCTGTGGCGCAAATTCGGCGACATGGGCCTGTTGGGCATAACCGTACCGGAAGAGTACGGCGGCGCCGGCCTGGGTTACCTGGCCCACGTGGTGGCGATGGAAGAAATCAGCCGTGGTTCGGCTTCGGTGGCGCTGTCCTACGGCGCCCACTCCAACCTCTGCGTCAATCAGATCAACCGCAACGGCACCCACGAGCAGAAACTCAAGTACCTGCCGAAGCTGATCAGCGGCGAGCACATCGGCGCCCTGGCCATGAGCGAACCGAATGCCGGCTCCGACGTGGTGTCGATGAAACTGCGCGCCGACAAGCGCGGCGACCACTACGTTCTGAACGGCAGCAAGACCTGGATCACCAACGGTCCGGACGCCAACACCTACGTGATCTACGCCAAGACCGATCTGGAAAAGGGCCCGCACGGCATCACCGCCTTCATTGTAGAGCGCGACTGGAAAGGTTTCAGCCGCAGCAACAAGTTCGACAAGCTGGGCATGCGCGGTTCGAACACCTGCGAGCTGTTCTTCGATGACGTCGAAGTGCCGGAAGAAAACATCCTCGGCGTACTCAACGGCGGCGTGAAGGTGCTGATGAGCGGCCTCGATTACGAGCGCGTGGTGCTCTCCGGCGGCCCGACCGGGATCATGCAGGCCTGCATGGACCTGATCGTCCCGTACATCCACGACCGCAAGCAGTTCGGCCAGAGCATCGGCGAATTCCAGCTGATCCAGGGCAAGGTCGCCGACATGTACACCCAGCTCAACGCCAGCCGCGCTTATCTGTATGCCGTGGCCCAGGCCTGCGAGCGTGGCGAAACCACCCGCAAGGATGCCGCCGGCGTGATCCTCTACAGCGCCGAACGCGCTACGCAAATGGCGCTGGACGCGATCCAGATCCTGGGCGGCAACGGCTACATCAACGAATTCCCGGCCGGTCGTCTGCTGCGTGACGCCAAGCTGTACGAAATCGGCGCCGGCACCAGTGAGATCCGTCGCATGCTGATCGGTCGCGAACTGTTCAACGAAACCCGCTAAACGGAGCTGCCCATGGCTATCCTGCATACCCAGCTCAACCCCCGTTCAGCGGAGTTCGCCGCCAACAGCGCGGCCATGCTCAAACAGGTCGACGCCCTGCACACCCTGCTCGCCCAGGTACAGCAAGGCGGCGGTCCGAAAGCGCAAGAACGCCACACCTCGCGGGGCAAGTTGCTGCCGCGCGAGCGCATCAACCGCCTGCTCGATCCGGGTTCGCCGTTTCTTGAGATCAGCCAGCTGGCGGCCTACGAAGTGTATGGCGAAGACGTTCCCGCCGCGGGCGTGATTGCCGGGATCGGCCGTGTGGAAGGCATCGAATGCATGATCGTGGCCAACGATGCCACGGTGAAAGGCGGTTCCTACTACCCGCTGACCGTGAAAAAACACCTGCGCGCCCAAACCATCGCCCAGCAGAACCGCCTGCCGTGCATCTATCTGGTGGATTCCGGCGGCGCCAACCTGCCGCGCCAGGATGAAGTGTTTCCCGACCGCGAGCACTTTGGCCGGATCTTCTTCAACCAGGCCAACATGAGCGCCATGGGCATTCCGCAGATCGCCGTGGTGATGGGCTCCTGCACCGCCGGTGGCGCGTACGTACCGGCGATGGCCGACGAAGCGATCATGGTCCGCGAGCAGGCGACGATTTTCCTCGCCGGCCCGCCGCTGGTGAAAGCCGCCACCGGTGAAGTGGTCAGCGCCGAAGACCTGGGTGGTGCCGATGTGCACTGCAAGATCTCCGGTGTCGCCGACCATTACGCCGAGAGCGACGAACACGCCCTGGCCCTGGCACGCCGCAGCGTTGCCAACCTCAACTGGCAGAAACTCGGCGAAGTGCAGCAGCGCGCGCCCATCGCCCCGCTCTACAGCAGCGACGAGTTGTACGGCGTGGTGCCGGCCGATGCCAAGCAGCCCTTCGACGTGCGTGAAGTGATTGCGCGGCTGGTGGATGGCTCGGTATTCGACGAGTTCAAGGCATTGTTCGGAACGACGCTGGTGTGCGGTTTCGCCTACCTGCACGGCTACCCGATCGCGATCCTCGCCAACAACGGCATCCTGTTCGCCGAAGCCGCGCAGAAAGGCGCGCACTTCATCGAACTGGCCTGCCAGCGCGGCATCCCGCTGCTGTTCCTGCAGAACATCACCGGCTTCATGGTCGGCCAGAAATACGAGGCCGGCGGCATCGCCAAGCACGGCGCGAAACTGGTGACCGCCGTGGCCTGCGCCAAGGTGCCGAAGTTCACCGTGATCATCGGCGGCAGCTTCGGCGCCGGTAACTACGGCATGTGCGGTCGGGCCTACGATCCGCGTTTCCTGTGGATGTGGCCGAACGCGCGCATCGGTGTGATGGGCGCCGAACAGGCTGCCGGCGTGCTGGTACAGGTCAAGCGCGAGCAGGCCGAGCGCAGCGGCCAGGGTTTCAGCGCCGAGCAGGAAGCCGAGATCAAGCAACCGATCCTCGACCAGTACGAAGAACAGGGCCACCCCTACTACTCCAGCGCTCGCCTGTGGGACGACGGCGTCATCGACCCGGCACAGACCCGCGATGTCCTGGGCCTGGCCTTGTCGGCGTCGCTGAACGCGCCAATCGAACCGAGCCGCTTCGGCGTGTTCCGGATGTGATCCTACCCCCTGTAGGAGCGAGCACGCTCGCGATGGACTCGAGAACACCGCGGGGCATCAGGTTTACAGCGTAATCGTTAACGACCATCGCGAGCATGCTCGCTCCTACAGTTAAAAGAGTGGAACTCATGAGCGACTTCAACACCCTCGAACTGCTGACCGACCCCAGGGGTTTCGCAACCCTGTGGCTCAGCCGCGAAGAAAAGAACAACGCGTTCAACGCCCAAATGATTCGCGAACTCATCCTGGCCCTCGATAAGGTCTCCAGCGATCCGAGCCTGCGTTTCCTGCTGGTGCGCGGTCGCGGCAAGCACTTCAGTGCCGGCGCGGACCTGGCCTGGATGCAGCAATCGGCCGAACTCGATTACCAGACCAACCTCGACGACGCCCGGGAACTGGCAGAGTTGATGTACAACCTGGCCAAGCTGAAGATCCCGACCCTGGCCGTGGTGCAAGGCGCGGCCTTCGGCGGCGCGCTGGGCCTGATCAGTTGCTGCGACATGGCCATCGGTACCGACGACGCGCAATTCTGCCTGTCGGAAGTGCGCATCGGCCTGGCCCCGGCAGTGATCAGCCCGTTCGTGGTGCAAGCCATGGGCGAGCGTGCCACCCGCCGCTACGCCTTGACCGCCGAACGCTTCAGCGGCCAACGGGCACAGGAACTGGGCCTGCTCTCGGAAAGCTATCCATCGGCAGAACTTGAGCAGAAGCTCGAGCAGTGGATCGACAACCTGCTGCTCAACAGCCCGGCAGCCATGCGTGTCAGCAAGGACCTGCTGCGCGAAGTCGGCGACGGCTCGCTGCTCCCGGCCCTGCGCCGCTACACCGAAAACGCCATCGCCCGCATTCGCGTCAGCCCAGAAGGCCAGGAAGGTCTGCGGGCCTTCCTGCAAAAACGTGCGCCAAGCTGGCAAGCCGACAAAACCACCAAGGAGTCGCGTTGATGAGCGCCCCCGTCCTCACTACCCTGCTGGTGGCCAACCGCGGCGAGATCGCCTGCCGCGTGATGCGTACCGCCAAGTCCCTGGGCTTGACCACAGTGGCCGTGCACAGTGCCACCGACCGTGATGCACGCCACAGCCGCGAAGCCGATATCCGTGTCGACCTCGGTGGCAGCAAGGCCGCCGACAGCTACTTGCAGATCGACAAATTGATCGCTGCCGCCAAGGCCAGCGGCGCCCAGGCGATCCACCCCGGTTACGGCTTTCTCTCGGAAAACGCAGGCTTCGCCCGCGCCATCGAAGCCGCCGGGCTGATTTTCCTCGGCCCGCCCGCCTCGGCCATCGACGCCATGGGCAGCAAATCCGCCGCCAAGGCCCTGATGGAAACCGCCGGCGTGCCGCTGGTGCCGGGTTACCACGGCGAAGCCCAGGACCTCGACACCTTCCGCGACGCCTGCGAACGCATCGGCTATCCGGTGCTGCTCAAGGCCACGGCCGGTGGCGGCGGCAAGGGCATGAAAGTGGTCGAGGACGTCAGCCAGTTGGCCGAAGCCCTGGCCTCGGCTCAGCGTGAAGCCCAGTCGTCATTCGGCGATTCGCGAATGCTGGTGGAAAAGTACCTGCTCAAGCCGCGTCACGTGGAAATCCAGGTGTTCGCCGATCAGCACGGCAACTGCCTGTACCTCAACGAACGCGACTGCTCGATTCAGCGTCGGCACCAGAAAGTCGTCGAAGAGGCCCCCGCTCCCGGCCTGAGCCCGGAACTGCGCCGGGCCATGGGCGAAGCCGCCGTGCGTTCGGCCCAGGCCATCGGTTACGTCGGTGCCGGCACCGTGGAGTTTCTGCTGGACGCCCGTGGCGAGTTCTTCTTCATGGAGATGAACACCCGTCTGCAGGTCGAGCACCCGGTCACCGAAGCCATCACCGGCCTCGACCTGGTGGCCTGGCAGATCCGCGTCGCTCGCGGCGAACCGCTGCCGATGACCCAGGATCAGGTGCCGCTGGTCGGCCATGCAATCGAAGTGCGGCTGTACGCCGAAGATCCGGGCAATGACTTCCTGCCGGCCACCGGGCGCCTGGAGTTGTATCGCGAATCCGCACCCGGCGCCGGTCGGCGGGTGGACAGCGGTGTCGAGGAAGGCGACGAGATTTCGCCGTTCTACGACCCGATGCTCGGCAAGCTGATTGCCTGGGGCGAGGACCGCGAACAGGCACGCCTGCGCCTGCTGAGCATGCTCGACGAGTTCGCGATTGGTGGGCTGAAGACCAACATCAACTTCCTGCGCCGGATCATCGCCCACCCGGCGTTCGCCGCCGCCGAACTGGACACCGGCTTCATCCCGCGCTTCCAGGATCAGTTGCTGCCGGCCCCTGCGGGCCTGAGCGACGAGTTCTGGCAGGCCGCCGCCCAGGCTTTTGCCCAGAGCCAGCACAACGCGCCACGCAGCGACGACCAGAGTTCGCCATGGGCGATCGGCAACGGTTTCCGTTCCGGCCTTCCTGCGGAAATCACCCTGCACCTGAGCTGCGAAGGCCAGGACCGCGCCTTGACCCTGGGCGCGCCAAACGCCCACGGCGGGCAGCTCAGGGGCGAGCAGTTGCTGACCGAGCACCAGGGTGTGCGCCGCCAGCATCGGGCGATTCGTCGCGGCGAGGTGGTGTACCTGCAATGGGACGGTGAACTGCGCCGCATCGAGTCCTACGACCCGATCAGCGCCGTTGAAGCCAGCCACAGCCATCAAGGCGGGCTGACCGCGCCCATGAACGGCAGCATCGTGCGGGTGTTGGTGGAGGCCGGGCAAACGGTCGAAGCCGGCGCGCAACTGGTGGTGCTCGAAGCGATGAAGATGGAACACAGCATTCGCGCGCCCCACGCCGGAGTTATCAAGGCGCTGTATTGCCAGGAAGGCGAGATGGTCAGCGAAGGCAGCGCGCTGGTCGAATTCGAAGAGGCGTAAAACGAAGAACGGTCCTGCGCCATGCGAGGACCGTTCGGGTCAGAACTTGATTGTTGCCTGAACCACCACACCGATGATTCGACACTCGTCGGTGAACAGGGCTTTGGGATAGGTCGGGTTGAGCGGGACCAGGTAACGCTGCCCGCCCTCTTCGATCAGCTTGCGAAAAATCGCCTCGCTGCTGGTCGGCCACTGGGCGATGACCAGTTTTCCGGGCTCGGCGGCGACGTCCGGGTCCACCAGAATCGACATCCCCTCCGAGATGCTCAAACCGCTGGGCGCGGTCATGGCATCCCCCGACACCGTCAACCAGAACGCCGCGCCCCGGGCGTAATAATCGGTCAGTTCAAAACGGTATTTCGCCGGTTCGTCTTCACAGATTCCGGTTTCCTGCCAGTCGCTGACCGGGTAGCGGAAGTACGGGTTGTACTTTTGCGCCATGGGCATTTCGTCGTCGGGCGTGTCGAGGCGTTCGCGAAGCACCATCGCCACTTCGAGAAAGTCCATGCCCAAGGCTTTCAACACCTTGTTCATGTCCTCGATGCTCGGCTCGCGACGTTTGTTGAGCCAGTGGCCGATGCCGCCCTGGGACATTTCCACGCGATCGCCCAGCTCTTCCTGGGTGATTTTGATCTCACCCATCTTGTCTTTGACCAACTCAATCCATTTATCCATGTGCGGCACCATAAGGGGTCGGCTCCTGCCAGCAAAACACAAAATGTAGTATTTCAAATATGGTCACAAATACAGATCGTACTAATATCCGTTCACGGATCTGAATCTATCACGGAGCTTGCCCTAACCATGACCCAACCCAGCGACGATTTACCCGATATCCAGATTGATACTTCCCTGACCTCTCCCCAAGGCTGCGCCGCGGCCCAGCGTGCACTGGACTACTACCTGAAACCGGCCGCAGCGGAAGAGGCAGGCGAAGTGCGGTTTTTTGATGTGAACAAAAATGTCAGTGGCGAAGAGGCGCTGGTGCATGCCACGGACCTTTTACGCTGTGCAGGTGCCACGGCCTACGAAGCCGCAAAGCAATTGCAGGGCTCGAGTCGGGACCTAGCGCTTTCGGTGGTGCACATGATCGACATGGCCAGAGCCATGGTGGATCGGGCGCTGGAGAGGCATCAGAGCGTTTGAGGCGAAGGGATAAAAACAGAGGGCGGGAAAAAATTTTCCAATAGCGCAAACAAACCGCTTGACCTGCAAACGAGAATGATTATTATTGCACCAACTGATCGCGAGATCAGTCGATGGGCCAAGGGACCTTAGGTCGGACTCTTGGACTATCTCCTCATCAGGCTAATCACGGTTTTTGACCCGGCTTTTTGCCGGGTCTTTTTTTTGCCAGTTTCTGGCTTATGGCTTCAGGCTAATGAAGTCTTTGGGTGCCGCAAATTCGATGGCGCGGATCATATCAAAAGTTTTCCGGATGGCAAGACGGGCCCCTGAAGACGCAGGCAAAGTAATGGCAAATAGCACTTGAGAATCAATTGCATACACTCTAAGCTGCCTCCGCGTCAGGGACGACGCCCCCCCCTCCCGGTTCACCGCACTTCAATACACCGCAATATGCGAATCCGCCCGCGGCTCCGTCCCGCCACACAGCACCCCACTCTCTGGATCACGCAAGATAATCTGCCCGCGCCCATAACCGGTCAGATCGCACACCACCTCAACCCCATGTCCACGCCGCGCCAGCGCCGCCGCCACATCCCGTGACGCGTTCTGCTCGATACCCACCTTCAACCCACCCAGCCATTGCCAGCGCGGCGCATCCAGGGCCGCTTGCGGGTTGAGGCCGAAATCCACCAGGTTCATCACCATCTGCACGTGCCCTTGGGGCTGCATGTAACCGCCCATCACGCCAAACGGTCCCATCGCCACACCGTTCTTGCTGAGGAATCCCGGAATGATGGTGTGGAAGGTCTTCTTGCCCGGCGCCAGGCAGTTGGAATGTGCAGGATCCAGGCTGAATTCCTCACCCCGGTTCTGGAGGGCGATACCGCTGTCGGGCAGGACTACGCCCGAACCGAAGCCGTGATAGTTGCTCTGGATGTACGACACCATGTTGCCTTCATCATCGGCAGTGGCCAGGTAGACGGTGCCGCTGGCATGGGGATCGCCCGGCTGCGGCGCCACGGCCTGCTCGCCGATCTGCGAGCGACGATGGGCGGCATAGTGATCGCTCAGCAAGTCTTCGACGGCGACCCGCATGTGCTCCGGATCGGTGATGTAGTGCAAACCGTCGCTGTAGGCGAGTTTCATGGCCTCGAGTTGGCGGTGCCAGGTCTGCTGGCTGTCACGATGATCGAAGTCGAAACCCTCGAGGATCTTCAACGTCATCAACGCCACCAGTCCCTGGCCGCTCGGTGGGATCTCCCAGACATCCACGCCACGGTAGTTGACCTTGATCGGTTCGACCCACTGCGCGCGGTAATCCTGCAAATCGCTGCCGCGCAGATAGCCTCCGGTGGCTCGCGAGTGGGCATCCAGCCGCTGCGCCAAGGCGCCACGATAGAAGCTTTCGCAACCGGTAGCAGCCAGTTCGCTCAGGGTTCGCGCCTGGGCCGGATTGCGGAACAGCTCGCCGGCACGGGGCGCGCGGCCGTCGATCAGGAACGTCTCGAACCAGCTTTCGAGCACTTCATCGCGATCCTTGCTGAAATTCTCCAGCGCGGTTTGCCACTGCAGGGCAACCACCGGTGAAACGGGAAAACCGTCTCGCGCCAGGCTGATCGCCGGTTGCAGCAGGTCGGCAAAAGGCAGTCGGCCAAAACGCGACGACAGCTCCGCCCAGGCCGATGGACAGCCTGGCACGGTCACCGGCGTCCAGCCATGCAAGGGCATTTTTTCATGACCGGCAGCCTTGACCGCTTCGATACTCAAGGCTTGCGGCGCCGCGCCGTTGGCGTTCAAACCGTGCAGCTTGTTTTGTGTCCAGACCAGGGCAAAGGCGTCGCCGCCGATACCGCAACCGGTGGGCTCGACCACGGTCAGCGCCGCGGCCGTGGCGATGGCGGCGTCGATGGCATTGCCGCCGCGACGCATGATTTCGATCCCGGCTTCAGCGGCCAGCGGCTGCGAGGCCGCGACCATGCCGCGCTTGGCGAAGACACTTTGACGTTGTGAGGCGTAGGGGTACTCATGAGCAGAAAATTTGAACATGGCAGGACTCACACAAATCGGTTGAATGGGCTCACAACACGCGGCTCAAGAACGCCCGCGTACGGGCATGTTTTGGCTGGCTGAAAATCTGTTCAGGCGGGCCCTGCTCAATCAGTTCGCCCTGATCGAGCACCACGACCCGGTCGGCCACTTCCCGGGCAAAGCCCATTTCGTGGGTGACCACGACCATGGTCATGCCCTCCTCGGCCAGCTCCTTCATCACTTGCAGCACCTCGCCCACCGTCTCGGGATCGAGGGCACTGGTGGGCTCGTCGAACAGCATCGCCTGGGGTTTCATGGCCAGGGCCCGGGCGATGGCCACCCGCTGCTGCTGGCCACCGGACAACATCGACGGATAGTGATCGGCCTTCTCCGCCAGCCCCACGCGCTTGAGCAAGGCCCGCGCCTGTTCCAGCGCAGCCGCGCGAGGTACGCCCAGCACCTGGATGGGCGCTTCGATGATGTTTTCCAGGGCGGTCATGTGCGGGAACAGATTGAAACGCTGGAACACCATGCCGATGTCTCGGCGCTGCCTGGCGATGTTGCGCTCCGAGTCCCGGGCCAGACTGCCGTCGGCGCGGGTGCGATAACCCATCGGCTGACCGGCGACGCGGATCTGCCCGGACTGAATGTCTTCCAGCAGATTGATGCAGCGGATAAAGGTGGTCTTGCCGGAACCGGAGGCCCCGATCAGCACCACCACTTCACCGCGCCGCACTTGCAGGGAAATACCCTTGAGAATTTCCAGATCACCAAACGACTTGTGAATGTCCAGCGCTTCGATGACCAGTTCTTCACTCATGTGCGCCATCTCAACGCCCCCTCAACAGTTTCATGGTGTTGCGACCGAACATGCGATTGGCTGCTGGCGCCGGACGGTCGGACTGACCGAAGCGGGTTTCAAGCCAGCGCTGGAAGAAGCCCCAGAGGGTGGTCAAGGCGAGGAAGTAGATGGCCACCACCAGGTACAGTTCGAACACGCGGAAGGTCGCCGAAGTAACCATTTGCGTACTGAGCAGCAGTTCCTGAACCCCGATCACACTGACCAGCGTGGTGTTTTTCAACATCACGTTGAACTCGTTGCCCAGCGGCGGCACGATCACCCGGAAAGCCTGGGGCAGCACTATCCGCCGCATCAGCTTGGGAAAGGTCATGCCCAGGGAGCGCCCGGCTTCGTATTGGCCCTTGTCCACCGCACCGATGCCGGCGCGAATGATCTCGGCCATGTACGCGCCTTCGTTGAGGCCCAGGGCGATGATTGCCGCCTGGATATTGCCGGGCACGACGATCCAGCCCAGATCGATGTCTTCGAAGCGGAAAATCCCGCCCGCCGCCAGTGCCGTGTACAGAAACACGATCTGCACCAGCAGCGGCGTGCCGCGCATCAGCCAAACATAAAGGCGCACGGGGTATTGCAAGAACGGGTTACTCGACAGCTTCATCAAGGCCGCGATCAGCCCCAGCACGCAACCGAGCAACATCGCCGACACGCTGATAAGGCAGGTCAGCCACAGCCCTGTCAGATACACATCGCTGGGCTGCAGCAGGTACTGCCAGAACACATCCCAATTGAAATTCATGCGATTTGTCCTCAGTCCAGTTTGTCGCTGTCGACATGCCATTTACTGAGGAGCTCGGTGTAGCTGCCATCGGCGCGCATGCCCTGCAGGACCTCGGTCAGCGCGACCGTCAGCTGCGGATCGCTCTTGCGCACGCCAAAACCGGTGAGGATGCGGTTGAAGGCCGGCACCGCGGACTGGAACAGGTCCGGCGCCAGTTGCTGATAGTGGCCGGCGGACTCGACCGTGGTGCCGAAGGCGTCCACCTGATTGATGCGCAAGGCCTGGAAGGCATCGGCGTCGACGTTGTACACCACCAGTTTCATCGGCGCCTTGCCGGCGGCTTCGAGTTTTTCGTTTTCCTTGCCGAGCAGCAAACGGATGGTCGAACCGTTACTCACCGCGACTTTCAGGCCCGACAGGTCTTCCAGGGTGCTCACGCCTTTCGGATTGCCCTTGGGCACGACGATGGATTGGCTGGAGTACATGAAGTTGACGATATCGATCACTTCGCGGCGCTCAGGCTTGTCGAACAGCTGATCGACGATCATGTCGCACTGCTGCGCCAATAGCGCCGGGATCAGCCCGGCGAAGGGAGAAATGCGCCATTCCACCTTCTTGTCCCCCAGACGCTTGGCAATCGCCTCGCCCATGTCGACCTGAAGGCCCACCGGTTTCTGCTTGGCGTCGAACGACACCAGTGGCGGCGAATCCATGCCCGAGCAGTAGACGATTTTCTCGCTCTTGCTCAAACGCTCGGGCAACTCGGGGGCGGCGAGCGCCCATTGCGAACACAGACTCAGGGTGAACACGGCAACTAACGCGCAGGGCTTGTGCATGGTGCATGACTCCAGTTGGCTGGTTGTTCTTCTATTGATGGGCTTTCTACGGATGATCTTTCTGTTGATGAGCTTCTAGAAACTGAATGAGCCGCGGGATGGTGCCTTCGATGTGCTCGCACACTTCGGTGGCGGCTTTGTCCGCGTCGCCCGTGCGCAGGGCCTCGACAATCGATGCGTGCTCGTCCCGGGCGCTGCGGGGTTTATCGGCGTGCTGCAGCCACAGACGCATGTGCGGCTCGATCACCGAATACAGCGCCGAAATCTGCCGCATCAGGCGCGGGCGTTCGCTCAGGCTGCACAGGTATTCGTGGAAGGCGCGATGGCGGCTGACCCACTCGGCGCCGTCTTCGCGGTAGTCGTCCATCTCGTCGAGCAAGCGCTCCAGATGGCTGAAATGACGCTCGGTAAGTTTCGGTACGGCGACACGAATGGCCAGGCCTTCCAGGGCGCTGCGCATCTCGAACACTTCACGCATTTCCTCGACGTTCAGGCCGCGCACAATGGCGCCGCGGTTGGGCCGCAGTGTGACCAGGCCGTCGGCATCCAGACGCCGGAAGGCTTCGCGCACCGGCATGCGGCTCATGCCGATCTCCCCGGCGATATCCTCGGCGATCAGGCGCTCGCCGGTGCGGTAACGACCCTTGCAAATGGCCTCCAGCAGAAAGTTGTAGGCCTCTTCCTCGGCGGTCACCGGTTGGCGCTCGGTATAGGCAGGAGCGAATTTCATCAGATGCACCTTTTGTAGTTTTGTATCCAATTATCCATAAAGCCAAAAAAGCACTTTGCATGCCAGATTCCGTTCCTGGCGCGCAGGTGATTGATTGGGATGGATTAATCGATAAGCTGCGGCGAGCGGCAGCCTGAGTCCGGCGAGTTGAAATGCCCCATGCTGTAACCGTGGTTACACAAGCAGCGCCACAAAAAGGTGCGTGGGGTAACAGCACCGATGGCTATGCTGTGACGATGGACTTTGCGCCCGGTACGGGATTGGTCGCCGCAGATGAAACGTTTTTTCTTCGCTGCCAGCCCCCTGCCCTTGCGTGTAAAGTAGCCGCCATAAAAATTCAGATCAGGAAACTCCAACCGTGGCTAAATCCCTCGACATCACTGCCAACTTCGACAGTGGCAACATCCAGGTCATCGACCTCAGCGACCCGCTCAAACCACTGCTGGCAATCCGACCCGACACCAAGAGCAATCATTTCCAGTGGTTCCACTTCAAGGCCAGCGGCCTGCACGTCGGCCAGGAACACTGGTTTCGTCTGACCAATGCCAGCCAGTCTTCCTACAACAAGGCATGGGACGGCTATCAGGCGGTCGCCTCCTACGATCACGTCAACTGGTTCCGCGTGCCGACCATCTTTGAAGGCGATTGCCTGCGCTTCTGCCTGGAAGCCACGCAAACCCACGCTTGGTTCGCCTACTTCGAACCCTACAGCCGTGGTCGCCACGACTGGCTGATCGAGCAGGCGCTGACCAAGGCCGGTACCGAACTGCTGGCCACCGGCAAGAGCGTCGAAGGTCGTGACATTCAATTGCTGCGCAAAGGCACCGGCGCCGAAGGCCGGCGCAAGGTGTGGATCATCGCCCAGCAACACCCCGGCGAGCACATGGCCGAGTGGTTCATGGAAGGCATCATCGAGCGCCTGGAGCGCCACGACGATCCGGTGCTGGACAAGCTGCTGGCCAACGCCGACCTGTACCTGGTGCCGAACATGAACCCGGACGGTGCCTTCCACGGCCACCTGCGCACCAACGCCGCCGGCCAGGACCTCAACCGCGCCTGGCAGAACGCCAACCCGGAAATGAGCCCGGAAGTGTTTTTCGTCCAGCAGCAGATGGAAAAGTACGGCGTGGACCTGTTCATCGACGCCCACGGCGACGAGGAAATCCCCCACGTCTTCACCGCCGCCTGCGAAGGCAACCCGGGCTACACCCCGCGCATCGCCAAGCTCGAAGAAGACTTCCGCAGCCGCCTGAAGCACACCACCAAGGACTTCCAGACCAAGTACGGCTACACCCGCGACGAACCGGGCAAGGCCAACATGACCCTGGCCTGCAACGCCGTTGGCGAGAAGTTCGACTGCCTGTCCCTGACGCTGGAAATGCCGTTCAAGGACCACAACGATCACCCGAATCCGGTCACGGGTTGGTCGGGCAAGCGTTCGAAGCAGTTGGGCAAGGATGTGTTGACGGTTGTTGGCGAGATGGTTGATAGCCTGCGGTGATCGCTCTCTGATCGTTCCCATGCAGAGCATGGGAACGATCTGGCGAGGGCTATTTCGTCAGCGTATTTTCATAAGGCTTCGCATAAACAATATTGCTGGGCTCAGACTTCGAACCATCCCCAAAAACCGCGACCACGTAATAAGGCATCTTCGCGTTCGGCACGTTGTACAAAACAACATCCGGAGTCGTGCTCTCCCCAAGCTTTTTATATCCCTCCAACAACGGCTCCTTCCCCATCACCTCATATTTCACCGCTCGCGGTGACTGCAGCCACCGAAACCCGACCGTGCCAAACGAAGCCGAGGTAAAGGTAAAACTCTGAGGGACTTTGGGAGCGAAGTGCGCATAAGAAGACAGCCTTCCCGCACTTTCACGCCAGGCGCGGGCGGCGTCGGCTGTTACTGCACCTGCGTTATGACCAAGTTCATGGGCAAACAAAGTTGGACTGAACGGATTACCGATGGCCGTGCGTCCCGGCAGATAACCCTGCCCAGTTACGGGCTCGCCCTTGTAAGTAAACACTCCGTAGATAACATCCGGCTCGAAGTTGGCGATGCCTTCGGCAAAAATCACCGGCACTTGTTCCAGTGTTTCAACACTGATCGGGGAATCCAGCGCAACGACTTGCGTACCGACCAACCTCAAGGAAACGTCGGAAACCTGCAAGTTGCGCAACGACAAGTTAACGCTTTCGACCTGAGCCAGGGCATTGGCGCGAACATCGCCGCCTACCGCCGCCACGGCCGCTCGGGAGTAGCCGATCAGCACATCAATGACCTTGGGGCCTGCTTCATCCCGATCGGATACCACGACCTTTTCACCCGAGTTGGGGACTGCGTCTTCGACCTTGATCGCCAGGACGGGCTCAGGCTGAAAAGTTGCGACGCCCTTGTTATCAATCAACAGCAGCCCACTTGCCCCAGGCCTGTCGACCAAAGCCGTCAGACTTCCATCTGAAGAACGCACCGTCACCAGCGAACCCGTGGATTTATCCGGCAGCCGCACATTACCGCTTTCAACGGTGTAGCCATCCATAGTCTTCGAACTTGATCGTTCGAATACGCCAGGCTTGATCAAGTCTGCGTATAACTGCGCGGCGGATTGACCGGGATCTTTTTTCGGTGGTGGGATACAAGCGCACACCAACAACAGAATCAAAAGCGCGAAAACAACATGCCGTATGCAATACAAGCCTGCAGTGCTGAACATGTTTGATCTCCCGAAAAGACATATTCAATGCTTTTCGACTGGCCTTGTTCACGAGCCACAGCAGTCGTTGAACATTGAACGAGCTTTTTTCGGGAAGCGATACTGTCAAAGTTGACAGGTACAGAGGGTTACCTTCTTCCTGATCGTTCCCACGCAGAGCGTGGGAACGATCTGACGGACTTAGATCAGCCGCGATCCCTGCCCCGCAACATGCTATCGAGCACATCATCACGTCGCACCCAACCATGGAACAACGCCGCCGCCAGATGCAGCAACACCGTCAGGAACAACAGATACGCCAGATACCCATGGGCCTTGCGCAGGAACGAGAACATCTGTGCATTGGCCGTCACGATGGAGGGCAGTTGCACCGAGCTGCTGAGCATCACCGGCTCACCGGAAGCGGAAATCATCGCCCAGCCCAGCAACGGCAAAATCAGCATCAAGGCATACAGCAAAACATGAGAAGCCTTGGCCGCCAGGACTTGCCAGCCCGGCATATCCGCTGGCAACGGAGGCTGTTGCGTGGAGAAGCGCACCACCAGACGCACGATCACCAGCAGCAAAATGGCCACGCCCAACGGCTTGTGCAGGTTGATCAGCCACTCATGACGCTCGGAAACCGAGGCGACCATGCCGGCGCCGATGAACAGCATGGCGATGATCATCAGCGCCATCAACCAGTGCAGCAGGCGCGCCAGGGGAGCGAAGTGTTTAGGTTGAGTGCTCATTGCTGGTCCTCCTGTTTGGCGGCGGGCAATTGGCTGACTTCGCTGGTGCGACGCAGGTAGGACGTGGCGTAAGCGGCGGAACGCGCGGCGAGCAACGGGTCGTCGGAGCCTTCGATGCCGGACGGCAACACCAGCGGGTCGTAGTTGATATCGCGGCATTCGCCACTGAGTTGCGGCTGCACGCTTTCCATCACCAAGGTGCCGGCGTTCAACACCTTGCGACCTTCAGGCCAGGGCTTGCTCGCATCGTTGACCGGATCGCCGGGGTTGGCCAGGGTGATCATCAACTGCCAACGCACAGGGCCTGCGGCGATGCGCTGCACCAGGTCTTTTTCGAGAAAATCGCTGCCTTCTGGCGCCGTCGCCCCAGGCGCATCCTGGGTCACCGGCACCATATTCCAGCGCACGGCCTGCTTTTGTCCGGCGGCGTTGACCAAGTAAAACGCGTTGACGCTGTTATAGGTTTCCGTCACATAGCTGGCCGAAGGTTTCGCGGTCTTGATCCAGGCCAGAAACGGTGCGGCTTCCGGGTGCGAACCGAAAAACGCCGGCACGGCGGCGGGATCGGGCTTGCCCGTCGAAGGCAGCGGAGCGGTCGCTTGCTGCAATTGGTAAAACGCCTCGGGCGTGCCCACCGGGAACACCGGCATGCTGTTCATCCCGGTCCGCCACTGCTGACCGTTGGCCTGGGTGAAGCGCAGCGCCATGCTGCGGATTGGTATCGCGCTGTCCGGTGTGTAGGGATTGCCCGGCGGCAAGGCCAGACGACCGACCACCGGCGTGCGCGCCTCATTGAACACCTGCGCGGTGGAGTAACTGCGCGCCTCGCCACTGCTCTCGAAGTGGCCGATCACACACACGCCCTTGGCGTGATTGCGGCGGAACCCCGGGTGCACGCCGTTGTTGGTTTCCAGCACGTTGACCAGTTTTTTCGGCGTCAGGCGTTGTGGGTCGAGGGTGCCATTGACGTAGGCAAAAGCCCCGGCCACGGCGGCGACCACCACGGCAATGCCGGCCAGGCGCAGCGTCAGGCTCGCGGCACTCAAGGGCGGCCGGGTTGGCGGTGATGAGCGATCTACCATGAAAGACTCCAGGGCCTGCGGCCACAAGTGAGAAGAATCAGGCAGACGAACCCCACTCGGGTTTATTCCATCGACTGGTATTTATTTTTTCAGACGTGGAATAACCTCGAGTGCCGGGCGTCTTCCTGGTTCAGCGTAGTGACAAGCCAGAACTCCATGAACGATATCGACGAACAACTGAGAGAAATCATTCCCAGATTGCGGCGTTTTGCAGGGTCCCTGACACGCAACCCGAGCAGCGCCGATGACCTGGTGCAGTCGTGCCTTGAGCGCGCGCTGTCGAGTTGGGGTGACAAACGCCCTGAAGGCGATTTGCGCGCCTGGCTGTTCGCGATCCTCTATCGGCAGTTTCTCGATGCTCACCGGCGCTCGCGACGTTATGCGCGGATGCTCGAGTTCTTCACCGGGCGCGACGACGCGCAGCCTTCGGTGGAGCGCACCGTGATCGCCCAATCGACCCTCAACGCCTTCGATCAACTGCCCACCGAACAGCGCGCGCTGCTGTTGTGGGTGTCGGTCGAAGGCCTGAGTTACAAAGAGGTCGCCGAGATTCTCGACGTACCCACCGGCACCGTGATGTCCCGCCTGTCCCGGGCCCGCCAGGCCCTGCGCCAACTCAGCGATGGCGAAATCACCCGCCCAGCTCTGCGGAGACTCAAATGATCAGCATGCCCCCCAGCGAGCGCGACCTGCACGCTTACATCGACCACCAACTGAGCGACGCCGACCGGCTGCTGGTGGAGACCTTTCTCGCCAGCCATCCGGAAACCGCCGCTCAAGTCCGCGCCTGGCAACAGGACGCCCAGCAACTGCGCGCGGCCCTGAGCGGCGCCTTGCAGCAACCGGCCAATCCGGACCTCGACCCGCTGCAGATCCGCAGCCGTCTGAAAAGCCAATTCCGACGCCATCTGGCCAGCGCCGCGGTGTTGCTGATCGCCGTCGGCATCGGCGGGGTCAGCGGCTGGCAGGCCCGGGAAATGACCCTGCTCAGCGCGGCGCAACCGATGGCCGATGCCATGCAGGCCTACCGGCTGATTGCCGAACAAGGCATGTTGCCCGCGGACTACAAGGCGGGCGATGACGGTGACATGCAGGGCTGGCTCGACCGTTACTTCACCCAGGCCAATCGCTTGCCGGATCTGACCGGTGCCGGTTTCAAACCGGTGAGCGGTCGCCTGCTGAGCACCGAACAGGGGCCGGCGGCGATGGTGGTGTACGAGAATCAGGGCGGCAACAAGATCAGCTTCTACGTGCGCCCGCCGGGGCCGAAGAATTTCATGTTGCCCAGGGGCAGTCG
Source organism: Pseudomonas sp. REP124 (assembly GCF_020164475.1). Classification (GTDB taxonomy): domain Bacteria; phylum Pseudomonadota; class Gammaproteobacteria; order Pseudomonadales; family Pseudomonadaceae; genus Aquipseudomonas. Next base: position 45,255 of record NZ_JAIQWX010000017.1, read on the forward strand.
CAGTGATGGCGGGTTGCAGGCCGAGTATTGGTCGGGGGGCGGTTACAACTATGCGATGGTGAGCCCGACGGACACGCCGGCGGCGCGGATGCTCAGACAGACAGTGAATTTCTGAACACCGCGTACCCCTGTGGGAGCGGGCTTGCTCGCGAATGCGGTGTATCAGATAAACATTTGTCGCCTGACACTCCGCATTCGCGAGCAAGCCCGCTCCCACAAGGGGATCTGTGCTGGTGGGTAAAACTCAGCTCTGGCCAAACACCTGCGACGGCCGCCGCAACAACGGATCGAACGGATTGATCCGCGGCCCGATCAGCGCCGCTTCGCGCTTGAGCATCTCCACCACGGTCGGCAGGCGATCCGGGCCCAGTCGGTCGGTCACGGTGGCCACGCTCAACGCCGCCACCGCCCGGCCCTCGCGGTCGAGGATCGGCACCGCCACCCCGGCCATGCCCTGCAACACGCCAGTGTTGCGCCCGGCATAACCGAGCTTGCGCACGTTCTCGACCTCCGAGCGCAGGAACACTTCGTCATACAGATGGAAATCCTTGAGCCGCGGCAGGTTGTAGTGGATCACCGTATCGCGCTCCTCCTCCGGCAGGAACGCCAGAATCGCCAGGCTGCCCTGCCCCACACCGAGCGCCACCCGCCCACCGATATCACCGGTGAAGGTACGGATCGGAAACGGGCCCTCGCTGCGGTCCAGGCAGATCGCATCGAAGCCGCTGCGCGCCAGCAGAAACAGCGAGTCGCCCAGCGAAGCCGACAGCCGCAGCAACGACGGGCGCACCAGTTCGCGCAGGTTGCCACTGTTGCCCGCCCGAGCGGCCAGGGCGAAAAAGTCCAGGCTCAGGCGATAGCGCTTGCTGCGCCCGTCCTGCTCGACCATGCCTTCGTCCATCAGGCTGCGCAGCAGGCGGTGGGTGGTCGGTTGCGACAAACCGATTTGCTGCGCCAGTTGCGTCACCCGCTCGCCGCCCTCGACGGTGTCACCCAGCGCCCGCAACACGGCAAACAGGCGCGAAACGGCGCCGACACCGACTTCATTTTTGCTTTCATTCCGCTCAATGGAATCTGACATTGATTTTTCCGATATTTAATTTACTCACCGAATGAAACTGAAAATAGTCATCGATTCAGTGAAATAGGCCATTGAGCCCATCCTAGTCTTCGTCCTAATCTGCGTCCAGACAGGGGCGATTCGAACAACAGCGGCAGCCGACTCACATCGAGCGCCAACGCACCCCGCAAACATTTTTTCGTATCTGCCCATACAAAAAAGCGCGCCTTCAGGCTGCGCATAACAATCTCAGGTGGAGGCGCACTCATGGCTTTTTTGCAACTTCAGAAACTCGGCAAACGCTACGGTGAAATCGACGCCGTGGTTGCCACCGATCTCTCGGTCGAGAAAGGCGAATTCGTGTCCTTGCTCGGCCCCTCCGGATGCGGCAAGACCACCACCCTGCAAATGATCGCCGGCTTCGTCGAAGTCACCAGCGGACGCATCGTGCTGGACGGTCGTGACATCACTCACGCCAAGCCCGCCAGCCGGGGCCTGGGCGTGGTGTTCCAGAGTTACGCGCTGTTCCCGCACATGACCGTCAGGGACAACGTCGCCTTCGGCCTGCGCATGCGCAAGGTGCCGAACGCCGAGATCCAGCAGCGCGTTGAGCGGGTGCTGAAACTGGTGCGCCTGCATCAGCACGCCGAGCGGTATCCACGGGAACTGTCCGGTGGTCAGCGCCAGCGTGTGGCCTTGGCCCGGGCATTGGTGATCCAGCCGCCGGTGCTGCTGCTCGACGAACCGCTGTCCAACCTCGACGCCAATTTGCGCGAAGAGATGCAATTCGAGATCCGCCGCATCCAGCGCGAAGTGGGCATTACCACGCTGATGGTCACCCACGATCAGTCCGAAGCGCTGTCGATCAGTGACCGCGTGGTGGTGATGCAGTCCGGGCGCATCACCCAGATCGACGCGCCCTACACCCTCTACGAACACCCGCGCACCGAATTCATTTCCGGCTTCGTCGGCAAGGCCAATCTGTTGCCCGGCGAGCGCGACAGCGCCGGCGTGGCGCAGGTGTGCAATCGCGGCCAGGGCGAACTGACCCTGAGCCTGCGCCCGGAAAAAATCGATCTGCGCGACGCCGGCCACGGTCGCCTGCAAGGCAAGATCAGCAGCCGCTTTTTCCTCGGCAGCCAATGGCTGTACGGAGTATCGACACCCTTGGGCGAACTCAGCGTGGTGCGCCGCAACGACGGATCGGCCCCGTTGAATGAGGGCACAGCGGTGGGTCTGGATTGGGACACGGCGCTGTTGCGAGTGCTGAGCGTCGACGAGGTGACGGCATGAGTACCCTCGCCGCCATCCGCCAGGGGCGCCAGGGTTACTGGCTGTCGGCGCCGGCCCTGGCGCTGTACGTCAGCCTGCTGGTGATCCCGCTGCTGCTGACCCTGGTGCTGTCGTTCAACGTTTTCGACTACAGCTCGGGGATCAATGCCGAGGCCTATACCGCCGAGCACTACAGCAGCCTGCTGGGCGATCCGTATTTCTACGAGATCTTTCTGCGCACCCTGTGGATCAGCGCCCTGACCACCCTGCTCTGCGTGCTGATCGGCGTGCCCGAGGCCTACATCCTCAGTCGCATGGGCACCCCGTGGCGCTCGATCTTCCTGATACTGATCCTCACCCCGCTGCTGATTTCGGTGGTGGTGCGCGCCTTCGGTTGGAGCCTGTTGCTGGGCGCCGACGGTCTGGTCAATCAGGTCCTGCAAGCCCTCGGCGGCTCGCCGATGAAGCTGCTGTACACGCCGTTTGCGGTGGTGATCGCGCTGGTCCACGTGATGCTGCCGTTCATGATCATTCCGGTCTGGACCTCGCTGCAGAAACTCGATCCGGCCGGCGAGCAGGCCGCGCTATCCCTGGGCGCCAGCCAGTTCACGGTGATTCGCCAGGTGGTGCTGCCGCAGGTCATGCCGGGGATTCTGTCCGGCACGCTGATCGTGTTCGGCCTGGCCGCCAGTTCCTTCGCGATTCCCGGCCTGCTCGGCGGGCGGCGCCTGAAGATGGTCGCCACGCTGATCTACGACCAGTACCTGTCGGAACTGAACTGGCCCATGGGTGCGGCCATCGCCGTCGCCCTGCTGCTCATCAACCTGCTGATCATGCTGTCGTGGAACCGCATGATCGAAGGCCGCTACAAGAAGTCATTGGGATAATCCGCCATGTCCAGGAACGGTCCTTTCGCCCTGCTGTTTCACGCTCTGGTGGTGGTTTTCATGCTCGCCCCGCTGGTGGTGGTGTGCCTTGTCGCCTTCACCCCGGAGAACACCCTGAGTCTGCCGACCACCGATTTTTCCCTGCGCTGGTTTCGCGCGGTGTTCGAGCGCGCCGACTTTGTCGATGCGTTCTACAACAGCCTGATCCTCGCCTTTAGCGCGGCCTCACTGGCCACCATGATTGCGGTACCGGCGGCGCTGGCGATCACCCGATTCGAATTCCCCGGGCGGGATTTCTTCAACGGGCTGTTTCTGTCGCCGATCATCATTCCGCACCTGGTGCTGGGGGTGGCGCTGCTGCGGCTGTTCGCCCTGATGGGGGTCAACGGCAGCTTCGCCTGGCTGATCTTCGCCCATGTGCTGGTCATCACTCCCTATGTGTTGCGTCTGGTGCTGGCCTCGGCCATTGGCCTGGACCGCAGCGCCGAACACGCCGCGCAATCGCTGGGGGCCGGGCGCTTCACGCTGTTCCGCCAGATCACCTTGCCGATGATTCTGCCGGGGGTCGCTGGCGGCTGGCTGCTGGCGTTCATCAACAGCTTCGACGAGGTCACGCTGTCGATTTTCGTCACCTCGCCGGCCACGCAGACCCTGCCGGTGCGCATGTATGTGTACGCCACCGAATCCATCGATCCGATGATGGCGGCGGTGTCGGCACTGGTGATCGCGCTGACCGCGGTGACCATGATTCTGCTCGATCGGGTGTACGGCCTGGATCGGGTCCTGGTGGGCAAACAATGAGGGCGCCATGGCTCTGCTGAAACGACTGGCCGAAGGCGACCGCCCGGCCCTGGACTTTACCCTCGACGGCCAACCGGCCCGCGGCCTGCTCGGCGACACCCTGCTGACCGCGGTGCTGACCAACAGCGAACACCTGCGCGGCAGCGACTTCAGCGCCGAACCCCGCGCCGGCTTTTGCCTGATGGGCGCCTGCCAGGACTGCTGGGTCCGCCTGGGCGACGGCCGCCGCGTACGCGCCTGCGCCACCCTGCTCGAAGCCGGACAGCAGATCGATCGCGAACCGGGGCGGTGTTTATGAAGAGGCTCAAGCGCCAGACACAAAACCTGCGGCTACCGCCAATCCCCTGTGGGAGCGGGCTTGCTCGCGAAAGAGGTCTGTCTGCCAACACCATTGTTGAATGTGCCGCCGTCTTCGCGGGCAAGCCCGCTCCCACAGGGGGGACGGGCCAGGCACAAAATCGGCGGCGCGACTCAGTCCACTGTGGGAGCGGGCTTGCCCGCGATGAGGCCGGGACAGTCACCACCAATCACTCATCTGCCCAACAACCGAGGTGCGCATGAAGCCCGTTGTGATCATCGGCGCCGGCCCGGCCGGTATTCGTGCTGCGCAAACCCTGATGGCCCATGGCGTGCGCCCGGTGTTGCTGGATGAAGCCGCGCGCGGTGGCGGGCAGATTTATCGGCGTCAGCCGGCCAATTTCAAGCGCTCGCCGGTCAAGCTGTACGGCTTCGAGGCACGCAAGGCCAAGGCCCTGCACCAGACCATAGACGACCTGCGCGAACAGCTCGACTACCGCCCCGACACCCTGGTGTGGAACGCCGAAGACGGCGCCCTCGACACCCTGCACAACGGCCGCGCCGCGCGCCTGGAATTCTCCCGGGTGATCGTCGCCACCGGCGCCACCGACCGGATCCTGCCGGTTCCCGGTTGGACCCTGCCCGGCGTCTACAGCTTGGGCGCTGCGCAGATCGCCCTGAAATTCCAGGGCTGCGCCATCGGTGAGCGCGTGGTGTTCGCCGGCAGCGGTCCGTTGCTGTACCTGGTCGCCTATCAATACGCCAAGGCCGGAGCAAACGTCGTCGCGGTGTTCGACAGCTCACCCTTCAGCGCCCAGGCCCGTGCCCTGCCCGGCCTGCTGGCGCAGCCGGCCACCCTGGCCAAAGGCATCTATTACCGCGGCTGGCTCACCGCCCGCGGCATCCCGGTGCATCAGGGCGCCACCCTGAAACGCATCGACGGCACGGACCGCGTACAAGCGCTGAGCTGGTGCGATGCAAAGGACGAACACCACCTGGACTGCGATGCCGTCGCCTTCGCCCACGGCCTGCGCAGCGAAACCCAACTCGCCGACCTGCTCGGCTGCGACTTCGCCTGGAACCCGCTCAACCGCGCCTGGTTGCCACAACGGGACTCGACCGGGCGCAGCACCGTAGCCGAGGTCTACCTGGCCGGTGACGGCGCCGGAATCATGGGCGCCGACGCCGCGGAAATGGCCGGCGAACGCGCCGCCCTGGCCCTGCTGGAAGACATCGGCTACCTGATCCCGCCCGGCCGCGCCGAACACCTTGAGAAGTCACTACAACGAATCGGCGATTTCCGAGAGGGTCTGGAGCGCGCCTTTGCCTTTCCCGAAGGCTGGGCCGCCAACCTTGCCGACGACGTGATGGTCTGCCGCTGCGAAGAAGTCCGCGCCGGCGACATTCGTCAGGTCGTGCGTGAGGGTCACTGGGAAATCAATCGGGTCAAGGCCCACTGCCGGGTCGGCATGGGCCGCTGCCAGGGCCGCATGTGCGGAGCCGCCGCGGCGGAAATCATCGCCTGCCAGAGCCATCGCGCCGTGTCCGATATCGGCCGGCTGCGGGCCCAGGCACCGATCAAGCCGCTGCCTTTTGGCCTGGAGATCGAAGCATGATCGAAGTCGATGCAGTGATCATTGGCGGGGGCATCGTCGGCGCTTCGGCGGCGCTGTTTCTCGGCATGACCGGGCGCCGCGTGGTGCTGCTGGAACGGGACTTCTGCGGTTCACATTCCAGCGGCGTGAACTACGGCGGCGTGCGCCGTCAGGGTCGACCGCTGTCGCAATTGCCGCTGTCGCAACGCGCCCACGCCATCTGGGGGCAGTTGCCGCAGTTGATCGGAATCGACGGCGAATACCAGCGCAGCGGTCACCTCAAGCTCGCCCGCAGCCTCAACGATCTGCACTCGCTGCAGGACTACGCCGACCGCAGCCAGGGTTTCGGCCTCGACTTGCAGGTACTTGATCGCAAGGAACTGCGCGCGCGTTTTCCGTGGGTCGGTGACGTGGCAGTCGGTGCTTCGTATTGCCCGGATGACGGTCATGCGAATCCAAGGCTGGTGTCGCCGGCGTTTGCCCGCGCTGCGCGTCATCATGGCGTGCAGGTTCACGAACAATGCGCGGTCACCGCAGTGGATCACGACGGCCAGCGCTTTCGCATACGCACGCAAACCGGCCTGGAACTGCGTGCGCCCTGGCTGCTGAACTGCGCCGGTGCCTGGGCCGGGACCCTGGCGGCGCAATTCGGCGAGCCGGTGCCGATGCACTCCGGGCACCCGGCGATGCTGGTCACCGAACCGCTGCCGCTGGTGATGGACGCCAGCACCGGCGTCGAGGGTGGAGGCATCTATGCCCGTCAGGTCGCGCGGGGCAATTGCGTGTTGGGCGGCGGCCAGGGCTTTGCTCTCGACGATGCCCGCGCCCGCCCCGGCCAAAGCGCCGTGCTGGAAATCCTGCGCCAGGCAGTCGAGCTCTACCCGTTTCTCGAAGGCGCCCAGGCGATCCGTACCTGGAGCGGCACCGAAGGTTATCTGCCCGATCGCCAGCCGGTGATCGGCCATAGCCGTACCCAGCCAGGTCTGCTGCATGCGTTCGGCTTTGCCGGCGCGGGCTTTCAGATCGGCCCGGCGGTGGGCCAGGCGCTCACCGAAATCATCTGTAGCGGCGCGTCAAAGACGTCGCTGGATGCGTTTTCCATCACCCGTTTTCACTCCATCTCCGTAGCTTGATAGAGGAAGGTCGCGCCAATGAATAACGTCAAACGCACTGCTCTGCTCGGTTTGTCCTGCATGAGCGCCCTGCTCGCCGTCACCCAGGCCCACGCCGAGCCGACGCTGTACCTGGGCATGAACGGCGGGACCATGGAGCGGCTGTATGCCGACAAGGTCCTGCCGGCGTTCGAGAAGGCCAACAACGTCAAAGTGGTGATCGTGCCCGGCACCTCCGCCGACATCCTGGCCAAGGTCCAGGCCAGCAAGGGCAACCCGCAGATGCATGTGATGTTCCTCGACGACGGCATCATGTACCGCGCCATCGGCATGGGTCTGTGCGACAAGCTCGAAGATAACCCGACCCTGGCGCAGATCCCGGCCAAGGGGCGGATCAAGGATGAGGCGGTGGCTGTCAGCCTCGGCGTTACCGGGCTGGCCTACAACACCCGCCTGTTCAAGGAAAAAGGCTGGAACGCGCCGACCTCCTGGATGGACATGGCCGACCCGCGTTTCAAGGACAAGGTGGTGTTCCAGTCGATGGCATCGTCCACTTTCGGCCTGCATGGTTTCCTGATGTTCAACCGGATCCAGGGCGGCAGCGAAACCGACGTCGAGCCGGGATTCAAGGCCTGGCCGAACAGCATCGGGCGCAACGTGCTGGAGTACATTCCGAGCTCGGCGAAAATCTCGGAAATGCTCCAGACCGACGAAGCCGCCCTCTTCCCGCTGACCCCGACCCAGGTCACCGCCCTGAAACTCAAGGGCATGCCGGTGGAATACGCGCAACCCAAAGAAGGCGCGGTGGTTCTCAACGTCGCCGAATGCACGATCGCCAACAACACCCAGCCGGAACTGGCGCAGAAACTGGCTGCGTTTCTGTTGACGCCGGAAGCCCAGGCGACCGCGCTTGAAGATGGCGACCAGATTCCTTCCAACCCGAATACGCCGACTACTGACCGTACCCGTGGGCAGGTCGAGGCGATGAAACAGTATCTGCAGACCGCGATTGCGGTGGATTGGGATCAGGTGAATCAGCAGCGTCCGGAGTGGAATGCGCGCTGGAATCGGAGTATCGAGCGGTAATTTTCCCCTTACGATGATCGTTCCCACGCAGAGCGTGGGAACGATCGATATGTGGGGTATGAGGGTGGCAGCTGTACGCAGATTAGCGAACCGGAAGGTAGATTCCGGCAGACCCAAGGGCCTTCCACGTACAGCCACCATATCGAAAAGCTGCGACACCCAGACGATAAAATGCAGCACCATTCCCCACAAGCCAGCCGATTCCGGCAACTTTGTAGGCCCTTGCCCACAGCCCTGTAGCCTCACTCTGTAGGAACGAGCTTGCTCGCGATGGTGGTGAACGATGGCGCTGGCTGCCTGAATGCCTGCGGTGCCTGGACACTCATCGCGAGCAGGCTCGCTCCCACAAATGGGTTGGGTACACTCGCATAATTCAAGTCGGCTTTAGGGCCGCCTTCGCGAGCAAGCCCGCTCCCACATTTTGAACTGGGTGGATCCGCGATTTAAGCGTCGGCTGTGAGGCCGCCATCGCGGGCAAGCCCGCTCCCACAAGGGGCGTGGCAGGCTCGTGAAATGGGTGCGGACTTAAAACCCCACATCCAGAATCACACTGTCCAGATACGTTCCCGCCGGCGGGGTGGTCTGATCGGTGTAGATTTTGGCGTTGTAATTGAACACCTGACTTCCCGTCCCCAACCCGTTCCCCGGATTGATCTCGGCATCCGAACTCGCCCGACGCGCAGCCCCGACGCTGCCCCAGCGGGTCGTGCCGGCGCTTTTGAAAATGTCGTAGGCCAGATAATTACTCCCGGAAACCATGCGCCGACGCCCGCCGACGCTCACCGGATTCTGCCCGTCGCTCAACCCGACGGTATACGCACTGCCCTTGGTGCACGCCAGGTTGATGGTCTGCCCGGTCACCGGCGCAAAGGCGCTGACCACTGGCGCACTGCCAAAGGCGATGTTCGGGGCGGTGATGGTGCAGTCGTTGGCCACCGTCAGGTTGACCGTGAGCGAAGTGGTGCCGCTGGCGATGTCGCGTCCGATGCAGATAGCGCCGATACCGATGCCCGAGCAGTAATTCCAGTTCCAGAAAATACTCAACGTTTCGGTGTAGACCCCGGCGGCGACATTGCTGCCGATGGTAGTGCCGAAATACAACGGTACGGTTTTCGGCACCGTGCCGCCGAGCAGACCAAGCGCATCGATGATGCCGTTGCGGGCGAAGTCGTATGCGATGCCGCGGGTCAACGGGTAACTGGTGCTGTTGTTGGCGTAGATCGTGTAGCCGATTACGTCTCCTGTGGGGCCGACCAATCCGCCTTGGGTCGAGGTCACGGTCGCCCAGAAGTGATCATTGTTAGTCAGCAATGACAACAGCGAACCGGTGCAACTCAAGCCCCCGTTGAGTGTGGAACCAGGCTGCGCCGTGGTGCGCAGGGCTATCGAACTCAGCGAACCAAAACCCACCGGCGTAGTGGTGACCACCGAGCACAACGCCCAGGCCGAACCCGGCAGCCCCAACGCCAGCGGCAGCAAAAACTTCAAAGCCTTCATTGACACACCAACGGCCCGATCAGCGGGATCTGTTCCTGTTTCGTATCGACGTCAAACTGCACCCGGCAGCTTTTGCCATCGGCCAGTGTCACCTGCAAAGTGTTCTGCTGTTGCAGGTTCTCCAGATACACCAGGCCGTCCCACCCCACCACGGTCTGCGTACCGCTCTGCTCATGCATCACGCCACTGCCCAGAGGCAATTCCTGCTGCCGCGCATCCACCAGAACAATGCTCGCGGCAATCACCCGGCTCAACGGAAACTCCAGCAGATAACCACTGCCACGCCGCACCGCGATGCGCTGTTCGACGTTCGGACTGCGCACGTTGGCCGGCAGGTTCAGTGGATCGATTTCGTATTTGCCGCGGTAGTAGGCGCTGCTCCACGGCACCAGCAGGTGGCCGTTGCGATCGGTCTGGCCGACGGGCTGGTTTTCGTAGCGCACCGGGACGTCGGCGTAGCCATCGGTGCTGACCACCACAAAGGCATCATCGATGCGATTGGCGGCGAATACCTGTCGATCCATCCACACCAGCGAACCGCTGGCGTCGGCCCAACGGGTTTCGGCCTCGCTGGTGCCGTAGACCCCGGCCTGCAATTGCACCGATTGCAGGCGCCAGGTCAGGTCGGCCTGACGATAATCCGGCCCGTCCCCTTTGGCGTAACCAAGGTTGAAGCCCACCCCGCCCTGAGTCGGTACGGCACGGCTGTAGTTGACCCGCTGCAGGCTCTCGCCGTTCTTGCCGCGCTCGCTGCTGATCGCGAGGCTGCCCTGTAGGTCGAACGGAATCACCAGTTGCGCCTGCACCGCCCAGTTGCTGTCGCCGATTTCACGGTTGGCCGACAGGTAGAAACTGGTGCTGCGCCACAACGATTTGCTCCACGTCAGGTTGAGCAGACGGGTGCGTGAATCGTCCGCCGCGCGCACATCGAAATAGCCGGCACCGAGGCTGCCCCAATCGTTCAGGTTGACGCTCAGGGTCGCCTGTTCGCTGCGCTTGCTCAGGGTCACGTAGGGTGTGTCGACCAGCGTCAGGTCCGCGTATTGATCACGGCGTTGCAGGCGCTGATACGAAAAGCTGTAGCGCTGGTTGCTGTACTGATAGCCGAGACTCAGTTGCTGCCCGCTTTCGCCGTCGAAACGGCTCTGGCTGACGGCACTGTTGAGCACGCCGAAATTGCCCAGGCGCACGTTGCCGCCGACGCCGCCGAGGGCCAGGGAGTCCGAGGCTTCGGCGTGGCTTTCGAGGGTGAAGTTGTCGCTGAGGCCATAGCGCAGGCTGCCGGAGGTAACGCCGGGGCCGTAACTGAAATCCCGCAGGCCGTAGTCCTGGCGCAGGGTGCCGGCCGCCACGGAAAAGTCCGACAGACCTTTTTGCAGCAGGCTGCTGGTGACATAGAACGGCACGGTGGTGGAGACCTGGCGCCCCAGTGCATCGGTGGTCACCACCACGGCTTCGCCAGCACCGTTGATGAACGGAATGTTGGTCAGGGTGTAGGGACCGGGCTGCAATTCGGCGCTGCTGGATTTGTAGCCGTTGATGAACAGATCCACCGAGGACGGCACGGCAGCTTCACCGGCGAACTGCGGCAAGGGATAGGTGACCAGATCCGGACGCACGCCGAAATCCCGCGACAACTGCACCCCGCCGATACGCACCGAACTGCTCCAGGGCAAGGCGCCGCTGACCAGGTCGCCGGCCTCATAGGTCAGCATTCGGTCGTCATCGGAGAAACGCCAGGTGGTGTCGTAGCGCAGGTAGCGATTGTTCAGCGTGCCCAGCTCTTCCCCGGACAGCGTGCGGCGGTACTGTCCGGTGTTGGACAGCGTGCCCCAGCTGTCGAACAGTCGTACTTCGTTCCATGCCGCCAGGTAGGTGCCGGCATCGTCGGTGTCGTTGAGGTACAGGTCATAGTTGAGCAAGGCGCCGAAGCTGCTCAGGGCCGGCGTGCGCGGATAGGCTTCGCGACGGCCGACGAACTGTTCGGGCAACCAGTCCGGCGGCACGTCGAGCAGCAGACGCTGGGCGTTGCCGTCGTACTCGCTACGCAGGCCGGGCACCTGATCGAGGCCGACTTCGGCGCCTGTGCCCTCGGGCAATTTCATGCCGGTATCGCGCAACACGCTGGCAGACAGGAAGAACTGCCCGTTGCGCTGCTCAACCGCAACGACCCGTCCGGTGTTCATCTGGTTGACCACCAGTTCCAGGAACAACTGTGCATCGGCAACAGCCTCCATGCCGCTGGGCGGAGGCGGCAGGTCACCGGCCTCCACCTGATGAATGACCACCAGGCAACACACACAGCCCATGGCCCAAGACGGACACCGGAAACTGCGAGCCCGACCCTGGCTCATTGCCGCTTTGTCCATCAATGGACCTTGTCTCCTTTTTCAGCCCACTACAGGTCAACGCGCCGGCGCCACACTCTGCACCTGCGCCGCCCCATTGACCCGCACCTGCAATCCCGACTCGCCCGCCACCGGGCCCGGTGCCGGCCAGCGCATGATCGCGCCGGGCAGCACATAGCCCAGTAACCCCTCCACCAGCGGCTTGCTCTGCCCGCCCTGTTTGAGCGCCACGTCGGTCAGCCGCGCATGCACCGCGCCCTGGTTGCGCACTTCCACATAGGGTTTGCCGTCGACCGCCACCGTGCGCCAGCTCAGGTCCGGCAGGCCGATGCCCTTGGGATCGCGCGGACGGGTGGTGTCTTCCTTGCTCCACAGCCCTGCGCCATAGGCAAACAGCGGCACCGAATAGCGCATCTGGAAGCGAATCGCCGCCGCAGTCTTGCCGTCGTCCGCAGCAGGCGGTTTCGCGGACGGGATTTCATCGATGATGATGCGGTAGGCCAGTTCCTGCCCCGGCGGGATTTCCTTGGTGCGCGTGAGACGCACCAGCTGTTTCTGCCCCGGCTCGATCTTCGCCACCGGCGGACTGCCGATCACGTCGCGCTGGTTCTGGTACTGATCGCTGAAGCCGCTCTGGCTCCACGCGAACACGCGGATCTGCAGATTGGCGGTCTCGTTGCCACGGTTCTCCAGCCACAATGCGCTGGCCTGCTGATCGGCTTCCAGCACCGGATCGATCGGCCAGATCAGCACTGAACTCGCCGCCTGCACATTGGCCGCCCCCAGCCACAGCAGGGCCAGAAGCCCATGACGCATGAGCGAAGATAAATACATCCACCATCTCCTTATGATCCGTTCATCCCGTCACCACGACAGCTGCACCTGCAGCACATCGCTGTATGTCCCCCCGGGTTGATTGCCCGGTAACTGCACCTGGCCGTAAATCGGCAGGCGAATGTTGTTTGCATCGCTGTAGGCCACCGCCACGCTCTGGCCGATCCCCAGGCTCTGGCTGAACGCTGCATCGCGAAACAGCTGATACGCGACCCGGTTGCTGCCGGTGCCGAGCTGCATGTTGCGCCCACCGTTGTTGTACTGCCCGCCATCGACACTCATGTTCAGGGTCACCCCCGGCGTGCATTGCAACTGCACGCCACCGGTCAGCGCCACCTGCACGGTGCCTGTGGCCAACGCCGAGCGGCTGCCGAAATTCAGGCTGCCGTAGCTGGACACCCCACCCACCACCAGGCACCCCGCGGTCACGGTAGCACTGACCTGAAAGCTCTGGCTGGTGGCCGCCGTCAACGGCACAGGCGTACTGCCCGCGCATATGAGCAGCAGCGCCGAACAGCCCTGGCGCAACATCGCACTAGAACGTCAGTTCGACGGAAATGGTGTCGGTGTAGGTGCCCGCCGGCAGCCCGGCCTTGCCCACCGCCTGGCCGTAGATGTTCACGGTCTGCGCCACGCCGGTGCTGGCGGCGAGGTTGATCACCCCGTCGATGGCCAGCAGCTGCGAATGCCCGGCGTCGGTGTACAGATCGTAGGGCACGTAGTTGGCGACCCCGTCAAACAACGCCCGGGTTCCGCCCGGCGACTTGCCGTCGTTGGCGCCGGCGCGAATCTTCACCGCCGGCGTGGTGCCGGCCGAGCACAGAATCGACAGCGCCCCGCCGCCACCGCCCAGCACCTGTCCGGTGGCAGTGGTGAACAGGCTGTTGGCGGTGCCGAAATTCAAGGCACCGAAGTTCAGGTTGGTGGAGCCGCCGCCACCGTTGACCTGGCAGCTGCTGATCAGGATCAGGCTGGAAGTGATCTGCCCGGTGACCGTTGTCGCCGCCTGCACACCGCCCGCCAGCGCCAGGCCGAGCAATGACAAACCTATCCTTGATGCACACGTACGCATGGTGTCCTTCCTCTACGGGGTTACCAGTCCAGCGTGACCGTCAGGGTGTCGGTGTAGACCCCGGCCGGTAACGCGCGGGTGTTCGCCACCACCGAGCCGAATACCGGAATCGGTATCTGCGCCCCGCTGGTGACGGCGAAATTGTGTTGTCGACCGATGCTGTAGCTCTGGCTGCCGGAGGCATCGACGAACAATTGATAGGGAATGGTCAGGCGGCCGTTGCTCAGGCGCCGGGTGTTACCGTCGCCGTGGGTGCCGCCGTCGATGGAGACGGTGAAACCGGTGACTGAAGGGTTGCAGGCCACGTTCAACTTGCCGCTGGCCTCATCGCCGAGGCTGGCCTTGATCGGGGCGCTCCATGTCGGACCCTGCTGACCGAAATCCAGGGTGCCGAGCGCGCTGACCGGGCTGTCGGGATTGCCGGCATTGGTCACTTCGCAGCCGGCAATGAGCGTCAGCCGCGCGTGGATCTGCCCGCTGACCGCCGCTTGCGCGCTACCGGCCAGCAGCGCCAGCAGGCCTGCGGCAAACACCTTGCACAATCTCGTCATCACTCCAATCCCAACTCCTTCAGGATGTTTGAAGCGGCGCTCGCGGGCGCCCCCTTCCCTGCGCAACCCGAATCCATCGGGTTGCCTGTGTATTCACCAGATGACCGTCACCTTCACCAGGTCCGAATAGCCGCTGACCCGGGGAATCTCCGCCAGCGGTTCGATGCGGGCGTACAACGGCAGATCCACGGTACCGGTGTCCGGCACCCGACCGCTCACCGGCACGTCCACCGCCAGCGGAATGCGCCGCGCCGGGTCCTGATAGAGCCGATAGGGAATGGGTTTGCTGTGTTCGGCGCTACCGGCCATGTAACGCACATCGCCGACGCCACCATGCAGGCCGCCGTCGACGCGCAGTTGATAGGGTGTATCGGGGTTGCATTCGAGGCGCGGCAGGCGCCCGTTGGTGAGCGCCGCACCCAGCGGCCCGCCGGGATTGTCCAGGCGCGCGGTGCTGCCGAAGTCCAGCACGCCCAGTTGTTCGATGCCGGCTTCGCGTTGTTGTCCGACCAATTGGCAGCCGCGCTGCACGTCGACCCGCACCTGAACCTGAAGTTCGGCGGCCGACACCAGCGTACCGAGTCCTGCACCCAAGGCTGCCAACACCACACGTCCTTTCACGGCCCCATTCCTTATTGCGGGGTGTCTTGTAGGACTGAGGTTAGCAACGGGTCGGAAAAGCGCCAGCGATGTTGCGGAAATTGGATCCATGGCAACACAGGGACTTCGCGCAGTTATTGCGGAAAGTCTCACCGAAGTGACGTGCAATTAGCTGTACATGCCGCAGGATTTTGTCCAGTAACGCCCACGTCCTTTTGACACAACTGGAAGCAAATTAACCTGCTGGTTACACTATGTCCCCGCAGCTCAGGGAGCCTGCTTGACGAAAACGGGGTGAACTCACATTGGCTGTACCACCGCCAAACCGCTCGCGACCTGCATCGCGCTGGCCATCGTTGCGCCGCCTGTTCGGCAAGGCGTCGACAACCCCGGCACCCGGCACCGCAAGCGGTCGGGTCATTCACGACTACTTTCACCACAAGGCCCATTCCCAGGGCTACACCTTGAGCCACAGCCAGCAACGGGTGATCGATTGCATGGCCCAGCATGCGACGTCGCTGCTGGGTGCCGGGGCGAAGACCCTGCCGGGGCTCTATCTGCATGGCGCCGTGGGTCGGGGCAAAAGCTGGCTTCTGGACGGTTTTTTCCAGGCCGTTCCCCTGGCGGAGAAACAGCGCCTGCACTTCCACGAGTTTTTTGCCCGCCTGCACCAGGGCATGTTCGATCATCGCGATCAGCCTGACGCCCTGGCCACCACCCTCGATGAATTGCTCAACGATTGCCGGGTGCTGTGTTTCGACGAATTCCATGTCCACGACATCGGCGATGCGATGTTGATCACGCGGCTGTTCAAGGCTTTGTTTCGCCGCGGCATCCTGCTGCTGGTCACCTCCAACTACCCGCCGGAAGGCCTGCTGCCCAATCCGCTGTACCACGCGCGGTTCAAGCCGGTGATCGACCTGATCAACGCGCGGATGCAGGTGATGGAGGTGGGGGGGCCCCATGACTACCGCAGTCAGGCCAGGACTCACGCGCAGCAGCTGTTTACCCAGGGCCAGTACGTGTGGCCCGCCACGCTGGCTCAGCGTCAGGCCGCGAACGTACCTGTTGTCGATGCGCCAGCCATCGCCCTGCCGGTCGGCACACGCCACCTGCCCGCCCGCTACTGTGAAGGGCGCACCGTCGGCTTCACCTTCAGCGACCTGTGCGACCAGCCCACGGCGGTGATGGATTATCTGGAACTGTGCCGGCGCTTCGACCACTGGATCATCGACGAACTGCCCAACCTGGCCGACTGCTCAATTGCCGCCCAGCAGCGTTTCATCAATCTGGTGGATGTTCTGTACGACCAGGACAAGCACCTGATCCTGCTGGGCCAGCGTTCGCTGCGGGAAAGCCTGGATGGCGAGGCGATCGACCTGGCGCGCACTCGCAGTCGGTTGGGGCGGTTGGTGGAGGTTCGGGAGGCGGTCTGACGGCCACCCTCATTCCCGCTATCATGCCGCCCATTCCCTCGATCAACGGCGAACCCTCTTCATGCACACCCTTGAACAACTGCGCGCCGGATCGCTGGCGGGCGTTACGCGGCTGGATTTGAGCTGCGGCCTGACCGAGTTTCCCGGGGAAATCTTCGATCTGGCCGATTCCCTGGAAGTGCTCAATCTCAGCGGCAATGCCTTGAGCAGCCTGCCGGACGACCTGCACCGCCTGACCCGCTTGCGCGTGTTGTTCTGCTCGGACAACCAGTTCACCGAACTGCCCGCCTGCATCGGCCAGTGCGCGGCGCTGACCATGGTCGGTTTCAAGGCCAACCGTATCGAACACGTACCTGCTGCAGCGCTGCCGCCTTTGTTGCGCTGGCTGATACTGACCGATAACTGCGTCGAGTCCCTGCCCAACGAACTGGGTGAACGCCCGCACCTGCAAAAACTCATGCTCGCGGGCAACCGCCTGACCTGCCTGCCCGAAAGCCTGCGCAACTGCCACAGGCTCGAACTGATCCGCATCGCCGCCAACCAGCTGACTGAATTGCCTGAATGGCTGCTCTCGCTGCCGAGCTTGTGCTGGCTAGCCTACGCGGGTAATCCGCTGGAAAACGAAGCGGCACTGCAGGCCACAGCGCCGATTCCATGGTCTGAACTGCAACTCGAGCAGCAACTCGGCCAGGGCGCTTCGGGGGTGATCCATCGCGCGACGTGGACGAGATCGGGCCAACCCGCCACAGCCGTCGCCGTCAAACTCTACAAGGGCGAAATGACCAGCGACGGTTCGCCCCTGCACGAGATGAACGCCTGCATCAGCGCCGGCCTGCACCCTAATCTGATCCGCATCGAAGGGCAGATTTTCGATCATCCGCAGCAAACCGCCGGGCTGGTGATGCAACTGATCGAGCCCTCGTTCCACAACCTCGCCGGGTTGCCGAGCCTTGCGTCGTGCAGCCGCGACGTCTACGCCGAAGACACCCGTTTCAGCGCCGATGTCGCCCTGCGCATCGCCCGTGGCATTGCGTCGGTGGCCGGGCACTTGCACGCGCAAGGCATCACCCATGGCGACCTCTATGGTCACAACATCCTGTGGAACGCGCAGGGCGATTGCCTGCTGGGCGACTTTGGCGCGGCGTCTTTCCACGCGACAGAGGACACCCCTGAAAGCCGGGCGCTGCAACGGATCGAGGTGCGGGCGTTTGGGGTTTTGCTGGGGGAATTGCTGGAGCGGATCGACGCTGGATTGAGCGATGAGACGCGTGCGGAACTGGAGAGATTGCAGCAGCGCTGCTGTCAGCCGGATGTGCTGGCGCGACCGGGGTTCGAGGAGATCGTTCGGGCGTTGAATGATCTGTGACCGCTGCGCGGTCAATCGCGAGCAGGCTCGCTCCCACAAGGGCCGGGTTGTTGCCACCGATTTTGTGTCCGGCGCATAACCCCTGTGGGAGCGGGCTTGCTCGCGAAGACGGCGGCACAGGCAATATGTGTAGCGACTGACAGACCGCTTTCGCGAGCAAGTCGAATCGTCGCACCGCCGCTCCCACAGTTTGACCGAGCTATGCAGTCCAATGTGGGAGCGAGCCTGCTCGCGATGGCGGTCTACTGAATCAGCAGATTAACCGGCCAGACCGACAAACATGTCCTGCACGTCGTCGTGGTTATCCAGGCCTTCCAGGAAAGCCTCGACTTCAGCCATCTGCTCGTCGCTCAGGCCGCTGACCGGGTTCTTCGGCTGGTAGCCCAGCTTGGCCGACAGTACGGTGAAACCTTGTTCAGGCAGGGCTTTCTGTACGGCATCCAGATCGGTGGGATCGGTCAGGAACAGGGTCGCGCCCTCTTCGCCCGGTTCGAAATCCTGGGCACCGGCTTCAATGGCGGCCATTTCCGGATCGGCGTCCGGGGTGTCCGGCGAAGCTTCGATCATGCCGACGTGGTTGAAGTCCCAAGACACGGAACCGGAAGCGCCCAACTGGCCCTTGCGGAAGGCGACGCGGATTTCAGCGACGGTACGGTTGATGTTGTCAGTCACGCACTCAACGATCAGCGGCACCTGATGCGGAGCGAAACCTTCGTAGGTCACGCGATGGTATTGCACGGTTTCGCCGAGCTGGCCGGAGCCCTTCTTGATCGCACGCTCCAGGGTCTCGCGTGGCATCGAGGCCTTCTTGGCCTGTTCAACCACCAGGCGCAGGTGTGCGTTGGTGGCGATATCGGCGCCGTTGCGCGCAGCAATGGTGATTTCCTTCACCAGTTTGCCGAAGATCTTGCCCTTGGCGTTGGCTGCCGCTTCTTTGTGTTTAACCTTCCACTGTGCGCCCATTACTCACTCTCTTGTCTTGAGGCGCCGAAACATCTATTGGCCGACGCATGGCGGCAAGTTTATACGGCCTAAAGTTGGCAATCGACCAAAAATTCTCGCGTCCTGTCGACAAGTTCTACAAGCCTTGTAGGGCATTTCTGAATCTTCGCTTTGCGGTGACTACAACCCGCTGGGGTTTCGTACCCTCTGCGCCCGTCCTCCGTAGCAGAAGTGCGCTCGATGTATAACGACAAGGAAAGCCCCTTCACCCTGACCCTCCTCGACCACGATCTGAGTTTGCAGGTGCTGCAATTTCACGGGCATGAAGCCCTCAATCAACCCTACCGCTTCGACATCGAAGCCCTGGGCCTGGCGCCAGCCATGTCCCTGGAACCCTTGCTGCACCGGCCGGCGCACCTGGACCTGGGCCACGGCGCCGGGTTCCACGGTGTGCTGCACAGCGTCAGCCGTGAATACCGCGGGCCTTATCAGGTCGCCTACAAACTGGTGCTGGTGCCTGAACTGCTGGCCCTCGATACGTACAGGGCTCGACGGGTCTTCGAACGCCAAAGCGTGCCGATGATCCTTCGCCAGTTGCTTGCGGAACGCGGCTTGCCCGACAGCGGCTACCGCTTTGAACTGTCGACCGGAAGCTATCCGTTGCGACCGTTCTGCATTCAGTACGAGGAAACCGACCTGGCCCTGCTGCACCGATTGTGCGAGGAAGAAGGCATCCACTATCACTTCGAGCATGAGCGCGAAGGCCATGTGCTGGTGTTCGCCGACGACTGCCTGAGCTTTCCCCAGGAACCGTTGTTGATAGCATTCGATAACGCGCCCGTCGTCGGCAGCCCGCCGACCATCAGCGAACTGTTCCAGCGTCATGACGCACAAGCCCGGCCAGCACACTCGGAGAGCCGAGAACGCGGTGTCGAGGCCGGTGACGACAGCGCGGCCAATCACCCCTTCAATCCAAAGAAATCGCCGCTACCGCGCCCCGGCATCGAACAGCGTCACCGCGAGCAACTCGCCCGACGGCAGCTGGAGCGCCTGCGATGCCGGCAGGTGCAGATCCACGGTCAGAGCAATCATGGGCAATTGCGCAGTGCGCAGATCGTACAGGTGGCCGAACACCCGTTTTCGCCATTCAACGATCAGTGGCTGGTGACCCAGACGCGGCATCAAGGTTCGAGTCCGGCGGCCGATGCGCCCGTCCCGCTGCCGCGTTATCGCAATCACTTCAGCGCGATGCCCTGGTCGACGGTGTTTCGTCCCGAGCACGTTCACAGCCGGCCAAACATTCCCGGCTATCAACCCGCCCGGGTGTGCGGCGTGGCCGGAGAGCCCACGGTGCTGGATGATCGGGGCCGGATGCAGGTCAACTTGTGGCCCACGCCGCAGAGCGATCCCCAGACAGGTGGCGGGGTCTGGATCCCGGTCGCCTTGGCCGCGTCGGACGCCCCGCTCGACCCGTCGCATATGCCACTGGCGGGCAGCGACGGGCTGGTCAGCTTCCTCGACGGCGACCCGGACCGGCCGGTGTTCTGCGCCAGTCTGGTCCAGCGCCAACCCTCTCGCCCAGCCCGCACCCCGGAGCCGCGCAGCGATACCCGGTTGTTGCTTGATTGGTTGATCAGGGGGCCTTGACTCCTGCCACCGGTGCATAGCTGATGCGAACACATTATCTGAAGCAGACACATACCTGTGGCGAGGGGGCTTGCCCCCGTTGGGCTGCGAAG
>NZ_JAIQWX010000170.1 GCF_020164475.1 Pseudomonas sp. REP124
CTGACACACCGCTTTCGCGAGCAAGCCCGCTCCCACAGGGTCCACCGGTGATCTCCAAATCTACTGAACGACAATGATCTTCCCGATCATCTGCGGATGCAGCGAGCAGAAGTACTCGAACTCCCCAGGTGTATCGAACTCCCAGGAATAACTGTCGCCGGTATCCAGCGCCGCCGAGCGAAACAGTTTGTGGGTTTCGGCGACGGTGTGGGGGATTTCGTCGTCGTTGACCCAGGTCACCTTGGTGCCCGGGGCGATGGTCAGGGACATGGGGCCGAACATGAATTCCTTGATGTCGATCTTCACCTCATTGGCCCACACCGGCATCGACAACATCAGGCAGACCACTGCCAGAAATCGCGCTTTCATCATCCCCTCCCTAAACCAGTGTCGAATCGATCAGTGCCAACGGGTGCTCACCCTGGGTCGCGCGCACATCGGTGACGCCCAGGTAATTGCGCAGTTGATCGGCCGCCACCGTCATCGGCCCCGGCGTGGGTGCCGTACCCGGTGCAGGCTGTGGATAAGCCGTGCCCCGCGCCGTATGAAAGGTGATATTGCCCTCGACCTTCTGGATCACCTGATGAATGTGCCCGTTCAACACCGTCACTGAACCGTACTTGCGCAGCAACGCAATCGCCTGATCGCCATCCTCGGTGCCCCAGCCCCAGGGCTGATAAATCGTCCACAACGGAATATGGGTAAACACCACGATCGGCGTGCTGCTGCTCACCGCCCGCAGATCGTCCGCCAGCCAGGCCAGTTGCTCAGGCCCCAGATTCGCCTCATGCCCGGCCTGGAAATTGAAGACATTAACCAGCGCGATGAAATGCACGCCATGGTCATCGAAGCTGTACCAGCCGTTGCCCTTGGTGCCCTTGCCATAACGCTGCAGATAAAGCTTGCCGCCGCCCTCGTCGAGGGTGTCGTGTTCGCCCGGCACGTAATGCACGGTCGCCGGCAACCCCTTGAGCACCTGATCGGCGGTGTCGAATTCTTCGGCCTTGGACAGGTGGGTGATGTCGCCGGTGTGCAGGATCAACGACGGCCGTTTGGGCAGCGCGATGACCTTGTCGATGGCCACCTGCAGGGTCTTCAGCGGCTCCGGATTGGCCTCCTTGTTGAAGCCGATGTGCGAGTCGCTGATCTGCACGAAATGGAAGGAACTGGCGAGCGCCTTGGGGTCGGAGATCTGTCCGGCTTCGTCCAAAGCAAAAGCCCGGGGAATGCCGCCGCTCAGGGCCCAGATCACACCGGCCCCGGCCCAGGCCGAGCACTTGAGCAGCGTTCGCCGGTCGGGATTCAAGAGGTCCTCGGTACGCAAGAGTTGCTTTGCATGAGTGTCCATCGGTATTGCGTCGCTGGAGAGCTACAGTCATGTAGCGGGTGATGTCGCTGACACGAGGTAAAACCGGGCAATACGAGGGTTTATTCCCGGTCAAAAAATAAAGTTTTTTCGGGGAATAAAACTCGGCGAGGCGCAGTTATAGAGGTGGGAAAGTGCGGAAACCACTATGAAGCGATTTGAGGAACTGTTTGCGCCGCACCTGGATGCCGCCTACAACCTGGCGCGCTGGCTGACCGGCAACGACAGCGCCGCCAGCGATGTCGTGCAGGAAAGCGCCCTGCGAGCCTTCAGGTTTTCGCAGCGTTTCACCGATGGCAACGCCAAGGCCTGGTTCCTGACGATCGTGCGCAACGAGAGCTACACCTGGCTCAAGGCCGTGGCGGGTCGGCACTGGGTGGCGTTCAGCGACGAGCACAGTGAAGAGGACGAACTGCCCAGCCAGGCTCACTCCCCGGAACTGCTGGCCATCCACACCGAAAACGCGTCGCTGATCCAGCAAGCCCTGTGCGCCCTGCCGCCGGCGTATCGCGAGGTGATCGTGCTCAAGGAACTCGAAGACCTGCCCTACAAGGACATCGCGCTGGTGGCCGACATTCCCATCGGTACGGTCATGTCCAGGCTCGCCAGGGCTCGCGCCATGCTCAAGCTCGAACTGATGAAGTTGCACGCCCATGAATGAACTCGACTGCACCGCTTGCCAGACGCTGATGCATGGCTATCTGGACAAGGAACTCGATCCCGCGACGAGCGCGACTGTGGCCGAGCATCTGGCCGGGTGCGCGGCGTGTGCGCGGGAGCATGATCAGGCGAAGCTGCTGGTGATGGGCGTGAAGCAGAAGGCGGCCTATTACAAGGCGCCTGCTTCGTTGACGGCCCGGGTGTTTCCCGCCGAGCCGGCAAAGGTTTCGGTTATCGAGCGCTGGCGAAACTGGTTTGCTCCGGCGTTTTCCGCAGCGGCGCTGGCCCTGGCGATGGTGCTGTTTGTCGCGACGCCGGGCAGCGAACAGCCCTTGATGGATGAAGCAGTGTCCAGCCATGTCCGTTCGTTGATGGGTGAGCATTTGAATGATGTGGTGTCGTCAGACCGCCATACGGTGAAGCCCTGGTTCACCGGCAAGCTCGACTTCTCGCCCCCGGTGTTCGATTACAAGGAACAGGGTTTCCCCCTGCTCGGCGGACGCCTGGATTACCTGCAACACCAGACCACGGCGGCCCTGAGTTATGGCCGGGCCAAGCACATCATCAACGTCTTCATCCTGCCTGCGTCCGAGGCGGAAAAACCACGGCAGACACAGACCATTCGCGGGTTCAATGTGGTGTCGTGGCAGGAGAATCACCTGCGGTATGTGCTGGTGTCGGATGTGGAGAAGAGTGAGTTGGAGGCGTTTGGAGTGTTGCTCAAGAACGGAGGTTGATGCGGCAGGCCCGGGCCCTGTAGGAGCGAGGCTTGCCCGCGAAGACTGGCTTTCAGCCGACATCAATGTTGAATCTGATGGCCTCTTCGCGGGCAAGCCTCGCTCCTACAGAAATCGGAGCAAAAACACCTACGCATGCTGCTTGCGATACTCCCCGGGCGCAATGCCGAAGCGGCTTTTGAAGGCTGTGGAAAAGTAGCTCGAATCCGAGAACCCCCAGGAATACCCCAGCACCGACAGCTTCTGCTCCTTGCCCGACTGGCGCAGGGACTCGGCGCACAGGTCAAGGCGGCGGTTCTTGATGTAGCGCGCCACCACCAGGCCTTTCTTGGCGAACATGCGGTACAGGCCGCGGGTCGACATGCCCACTTCCCGCGCCAGCCATTCCGGGCACAGCTCTTCGGAGCGGATGTGCTGGTCAATGAAACTCAATGTCTTGCGGAAGGTGCGCTCGTGCAGGTCGGTGCAGTCCTCGCCCTGGCTGATCGCCGGGCGCAGCAGGCTGACAATCGCCTCCAGGGTCGCCTCGCTTTCCTGCCGGCTCATGTCCGGTTGCCGCGTGGCCTCGACGATCAGCCGGTGCGAGAGCATGGCGATCGGCGAAGTCCCGGCGATCCGCTGGCCGCACTTGACCTGACTGAAGCGCAGGGTCTGCTCCACCAGTTGATGAGGCAGGATCAGCGACAACTGCCGGGAGTCGTCGCTGTAGGTGAAATCACTCGGTTTGGCGGCGTCTATCAGGGTGATGTCCCCGGCGGACAGCAGCACCCTGTCGTCGCCCTGGGCCATGCCCGCCGTGCCGTCGAGCTGGAACACCGCGAAGTACTTGCCGCCCTCGCCCGCCGAGACTTCCCGCGGCGTGCGGTACAGCCGCGCCTGGCGGACATCGACGAAGCTGAGCTTCAAGGCATCGCTGCGGTATTCCCGGATCTGACCGGCGAACCCGGCGCCCAGGGGCTGAGCGTTGAAGGCGCCACAGATCTGGTTGATCTGATGGATCCACTGATCGAACCCATCCTGGCGCTGTGCGGTTGTTGAAATCATGGCAGGCCTCTCACGCAGGCTTTGTTTTTATTGTCTACGGCAAAACACGGGTTCTCCTGAACAGCGACTCTCCTTCAGCGACGACGGATTACTTCAACCCGCCAAAACGTCGGTAAAAACTCTCGCCCACGTCCGGCAACGGGCCGTCGGCGGTTTCCAGTGCGCTGTTCAGCCATTCCTCGGCCTTGGCGTAAATCAACCGGTAAATGTTGCGGCACAACTGCCGCGCCGCCCGACCTTCCCAGTCGCCGGGCAGCAGCTCGTCCGGCAATTGCGGATCGCGCAGCAGCAGTTTGCGGTATTCGTGAATCAGCAGAATCCGTGCCAGGAAGCAGTCCGCCGGTTGCAGGTTTTCCTGCTCGCGAAGCGCTTGCCAGAGCGGTCGGAACAGCTGGATGAACTCGCTGTAGTGGGTCGCCAGCTCTTCGATGTTCCAGCTCTCGCGCACCTGCAGGCGCAGGGCCTTGGAGGCCATGACGTCCTGGGCGGTGGTTTCGAAGACGATGGTGTCTTCCTGGGCGCCGAGGTCGAGCAAGGTGGCGTTGACGTCGTTGCGATCGCTGCGCGGGCAGGCCAGCACCACCGGGGAAATTGCACCAAAACCTTGCCATTCCAGTTCTTCGCGCACCTGCTTGCGCTTGTCCTGGGTCAGCTGCGACAGCATCACCAGGCACCAGGAACCATCCCAGGCCGGCATGCTGGTGCTGTACACCCGCTTGAACGCCTTGTCGAAACGACGGCGACCGGTACCGGTCAGGCTGTAGTAACTGCGGCGACCGACTTTCTCGGCGGTCAGCCAGCCTTCCTTGGTCAGGCGAAAGATCGAGGTGCGGATCAACCGCTCGTTGATGCCGATCGGTTCGAGCAATTGAATCAGGCTGCCCAGCCAGACGGTCCCGCCATGGGGCTCGATGGCATCACCGTACAGGGTGATGATCAGGGAACTGGCGCGGATTGGCGTCTGCTCCTGGAAGCGCGTAATCAGTTGGTTCAAAGGTGTCAGGGACGACATGGGCGTACCGAGCAAAAAAAGAAAAGGAATATACCGAAAGGCACATTACCTGTGGGAGCGGGCTTGCCCGCGATGGGGTCGTGTCAATCGACATCATTGGCACTGATCCACCGGAATCGCGGGCAAGCCCGCTCCCACAGGGTTATTGGTGTTCAGGAGGTACTGCCCTTCGGACGCAGGCCGCTGTCACTGATCCGCGGTCGGTTCGCTTCTGGCGCACTCAGCGGCTCGCACTCGCGCATCTGCTCCAGACACCGCTGCGCCAACTGCTGATACTCCCGCGTCCCCGCCTGTTTCCACGCCACTTCCTGATCGCTCAAGGTGCGCTTGATGCCGGCCGGCGCGCCCATCACCAGCGACTGCTCCGGACACTCGAAACCCGCCTTGACGAACGCCGCCGCCGACACGAAGGAACGCGGGCCGATGCGTGCGTTGTCCATCACCACCGCGTTCATGCCCACCAGCGCATCGGCGCCGATCCGGCAGCCGTGCAACACCGCGCCGTGACCGATATGGCCATTGCGCTCAACCACCGTGTCGCTGTCGGGGAAACCGTGCATCACGCAGGTGTCCTGCAGGTTGGCGCCCTCCTCCAGCACGATCCGCCCGAAGTCGCCGCGCAGGCTCGCCAGCGGCCCCACGTAGCAATGCGGGCCGATGATCACGTCACCGATCAGCACCGCCGTCGGGTGCACATAAGCAGTGGGGTCGATCACCGGGGTCAGGCCATCGAGGCTGTAGCAGGTCATGGCAGCTTCCTTCACAAAGCGATGCAGATATTGACTCATTTTGTATCACATCGCTTTTGCCAGCACAAAGACAAAAAAGCGTATCACTTGAAAACCGCCTTTCGGACGAACGTACCTGACCCGCATGAACCGGCACTCAAGCCAATAAATTCGGGCATTTTATTGGGAGACATCGACATCGAAAGCTGCCTTTATAAAAGCGGCGCACGACCAATAAGACACATTAAATCAATTTCAGTATTGCTTTTGCGTATCACATTGCAGGTATACTCCGGCAAAACCGGCCCCTGCGGCCGATCCAATAACAAGCCGGCCTAAGCGCCGAGCGCGCTCCGTGAGGGCAGTCTTCAATGCCGCTAACTCTTGCCGTCGAATCCATCGAATCCGGCGTGCGCCTGATTACCCTGCAGCGTCCGCAAGCCTTGAACGCCCTGAACACTCAGTTGCTGGGCGAACTGGCGGACGAACTGAGCATCGCCCAGGCCGATCCCGAGACCCGCGCCGTGGTCATCACCGGCAGCCGCAAGGCCTTTGCCGCCGGTGCCGACATCAAGGAAATGGCCGAACGCGACCTCGTCGGTATCCTCGACGACCCGCGCCAGGCTTCGTGGCAAGCCATCACCCGTTTCAACAAACCGCTGATCGCCGCCGTCAACGGCTTCGCCCTGGGCGGAGGCTGCGAACTGGCGATGCACGCCGACATCATCATTGCCGGTGAGGACGCCCGCTTCGGCCAGCCGGAAATCAACCTGGGGATCATGCCCGGTGCCGGTGGCACCCAGCGCTTGCTTCGCGCCGTCGGCAAATCCATGGCCATGCAGATGGTGCTGACCGGCGAGCCGATCGACGCCCGCCAGGCCCAGCGCGCCGGGCTGGTCAGCGAAGTCACGCAACCGGAATTCACCGTCGAACGCGCCCTGCAGGTCGCTCGCCAGATCGCCGCCAAGGCGCCATTGGCGGTACGCCTGGCCAAGGAAGCGCTGCTCAAGGCCATGGACACGGACCTGGCCAGCGGCCTGCGCTTCGAGCGCCACGCCTTCACCGTGCTGGCCGGCACCCGCGACCGTAATGAAGGCATCGCGGCGTTCCAGGAAAAGCGCACACCGACTTTCACTGGCCAGTAATCCAGTCATCCCGCATTCGAACGACCTCCAAGAGAGCGCCAAGACCATGAATTTCGAACACATCCTGTTTTCCATCGACGCTGGCGTCGCCCTGCTGAGCCTCAATCGCCCTGACCAGCTCAACAGCTTCAACACCCAAATGCATGGCGAAGTGAAGGAAGCGCTGAAGCTGGTGCGCCAGAACCCGGACGTGCGCGTGCTGCTGCTGACCGGTGAAGGCCGAGGCTTCTGCGCCGGGCAGGATCTGAGCGACCGCAACGTCGCGCCGGGCGCCGCCGTGCCGGACCTGGGCGAGTCCATCGAGAAGTTCTACAACCCGATGATCCGCCAGCTGCGCGACCTGCCGATGCCGGTGATCTGCGCGGTCAACGGCGTGGCCGCCGGTGCCGGCGCCAACATTCCGCTGGCCTGCGATCTGGTGCTCGCCGCCCGTTCGGCCAGCTTCATCCAGGCCTTCTGCAAGATCGGCCTGATCCCGGATTCCGGTGGCACCTGGACCCTCCCGCGTCTGGTCGGCATGGCCCGCGCCAAGGCCCTGGCCCTGCTGGGCAACCGCCTGACCGCCGAACAGGCCGAGCAATGGGGCCTGATCTACCGCTGCGTGGACGACGCCGAACTGCGCGCCGAAGCGCTGAAGCTCGCGCAACACCTGGCCACCCAGCCGACCTACGGCCTGGCCCTGATCAAGCGCAGCCTGAACGCCAGCATGAGCAACAGCTTCGATGAACAGCTGGAGCTGGAGCGCGACCTGCAGCGTCTGGCCGGGCGCAGCGAGGATTACCGCGAAGGCGTCAGCGCCTTCATGGAAAAACGCACCCCAAGCTTCAAGGGGCGCTGAGTCATGACCGCATTGAACACAACTGCACGCATCGCCGTGATCGGCGCCGGCGCCATGGGTGCGGGTATCGCCCAGGTCGCAGCGCAAGCCGGGCACCCGGTGTTGCTGCTGGACAACCGTCCGGGCGCGGCCGCCCAGGCCATCGAAGGCATCGACCGGCAACTGGGCAAGCGCGTCGAGAGCGGCAAGCTGTCCGCCGAATCGCGCAGCGCCACCGTGGCCCGCCTGCAAGCGGTGGAAGCCATCGAAGCCCTGGCCGATTGCGACCTGATCATCGAAGCCATCGTCGAGAACCTCGAGGTCAAGCGCGCGCTGTTCCGCCAGTTGGAAGACATCTGCGGCGAACACTGCATCCTTGCCAGCAACACCTCGTCGCTGTCGATCACCAGCATCGCCGCGCAGCTGCAACGTCCGCAGCGCCTGCTGGGCCTGCACTTCTTCAACCCGGCGCCGGTGATGGCGCTGGTGGAAATCGTCTCGGGCCTGGCCAGCGATCCGACACTCGCGCAGTGCCTGTACGACACCGCCAAGGCCTGGGGCAAGAAGCCGGTACACACCCGCTCCACCCCGGGTTTCATCGTCAACCGCGTGGCCCGGCCGTTCTACGCCGAAAGCCTGCGCCTGTTGCAGGAAGGCGCCGCCGATTGCCCGACCCTCGATGCCCTGATGCGTGAAGCCGGCGGCTTTGCCATGGGTGCCTTCGAATTGACCGACCTGATCGGCCACGACGTCAACTACGCCGTGACCTGCTCGGTGTTCGACGCCTATTACCAGGACACCCGCTTCCAGCCTTCGCTGATTCAGAAGGAACTGGTGGACGGTGGCCGTTTCGGGCGCAAGAGCGGTCAGGGTTTCTATTCCTACGCCCAGGGCGCCGAGCGTCCGCCTGCGCGCGAAATCACCAGCAGTGCCAGCGTGGAATGCTGCGTGGTGGAAGGCGATCTGGGCGCTGCCCGGGGCCTGCTGCCGCGTCTGCGTGAACAAGGCGTCAACGTCATCCAGCGCGATGGTCGCGGTGTGCTGCGGGTCGGTGACGCGGTGCTGGCCTTGAGCGACGGCCGGATGGCCTGTCAGCGCGCGAAAGAAGACGGCCTGCGCAACCTGATTCTGCTGGACCTGCCCCTGGATTACGGCACAGCCAAACGCATCGCCATCAGCCACGCGGCCGGTATCGATCCGCTGGCGCTGGAACAAGGTGTTGCCCTGCTGCAACAGGCGGGCCTGAAAGTCAGCCTGCTCAGCGACAGCCCGGCGCTGGCGGTATTGCGCACCGTGGCGATGCTCGCCAACGAAGCCGCCGATGCCCTGCTGCAAGGCGTGGCCTCGGCCGCCGACATCGATCTGGCGATGCGCGCCGGGGTCAACTATCCGCAAGGCCCGCTGGCCTGGGCGGATGCGGTCGGCCTGGCGCACATCCTCGACACCCTGGACAACCTGCAAGCCAGCTACGGCGAAGAACGCTACCGGCCGTCGCTGCTGCTGCGCCGCCTGGTCGCCGAAGGGAGGAATTTCCATGACTAATCATGAAGCGATGAGCCTGGCGAGCGCCTGCGCGCAGGCCCTGTTCCAGCGCGACAACGCCAGCCAGGCCATGGGCATGCGCCTGCTGTCCGCCGGCCCCGGCTGCTCACGCGTCGGCATGACCGTGCGCGAAGACATGGTCCAGGGCCACGGCACTTGTCACGGCGGTTACCTGTTCGCCCTCGCCGACTCGGCCTTCGCCTTTGCCTGCAACAGCTATAACGAAGCGACAGTGGCCATCGGTTGCAGCATCGACTACATCGCCCCGGCCCGCCTGGGCGACACGCTCAGCGCCGACTGCGTCGAGCAGAGCCGCTCGGGACGCACCGGCAACTACGACGTACGCATTGAAAACCAGCAGGGCCAGTTGATCGCCCTGTTCCACGGCAAATCCTACAAAGTGCGCGGCCCGGTGCTGACGCAGGAGACCCCGAATGAATGACGCCCTGATTATCGACGCCGTACGCACCCCGATCGGCCGCTACGCCGGCGTATTGAGCGGCGTGCGCGCCGACGACCTCGGCGCGGTGCCGCTGCGCGAACTGCAGCGCCGTCACCCGCAAGTGGACTGGAGCAGCGTCGACGATGTGATCTACGGCTGCGCCAACCAGGCTGGCGAGGACAACCGCAACGTGGCGCGCATGTCGGCGCTGCTGGCCGGGCTGCCGGTCAGCGTACCGGGCACCACCCTCAACCGCCTGTGCGGTTCGGGCCTGGATGCGGTCGGCACCGCGGCCCGGGCTATTCGCAGTGGCGAAGCCGGCCTGATGCTGGTGGGCGGCGTGGAATCGATGTCCCGCGCACCGCTGGTGATGGGCAAGGCCGAGCAGGCGTTTTCCCGCCAGGCGGAAATCTTCGACACCACCATCGGCTGGCGTTTCGTCAATCCGCTGATGAAAAAGCAGTTCGGCATTGATTCGATGCCGGAAACCGCGGAAAACGTCGCCGCACAGTTCAACATTTCCCGTGCCGACCAGGACGCCTTCGCCCTGCGCAGCCAGCAACGCGCCGCGGCCGCCCAGGCCAATGGCCGTCTGGCCAAGGAAATCGTTGCGGTGGAAATTCCCCAGCGCAAAGGCCCGGCCAAGATCGTCGAGCAGGATGAACATCCGCGCGGTGACACCACCCTGGAACAGCTGGCCAAACTCGGCACGCCGTTCCGCGAAGGCGGCAGCATCACCGCCGGCAACGCCTCGGGCGTCAACGACGGTGCCTGCGCCCTGCTGCTGGCAAGCCCGGAAGTCGCCAAGCGTCACGGCCTGACCGCCCGTGGCCGCGTGGTGGCGATGGCCACCGCCGGTGTCGAACCGCGAATCATGGGCATCGGCCCGGTCCCGGCGACCCGCAAGGTGCTGGAACTGGCCAACCTGAGCCTTGAGGACATGGACGTGATCGAGCTCAACGAAGCCTTCGCCGCGCAGGGTCTGGCGGTGCTGCGCGAGCTGGGCCTTGGCGACACTGATCCACGGGTCAACCCCAACGGCGGCGCCATTGCCCTGGGCCATCCGCTGGGCATGAGCGGCGCACGTCTGGTGACCACCGCCCTGCACGAGCTGGAAGAATGTCAAGGCCGCTACGCCCTGTGCACCATGTGCATCGGCGTAGGTCAGGGGATCGCGCTGGTCATCGAGCGTCTATCCCGTTAAAGAAACGCGATTCCCAAGGAACCGAGAGGTATCCTTGGGTCATGCACTCAAGCCCTTGTGCAAAAGGGCTGGAACACAAAAACAATTCGAGTGAAACCATGAACATGCCAATCTCCCAATCCGTGCTTGATCCTGTGCTGGACCCGCTGGAAACGGCCAGCGTCGACGAGTTGCGCCAGCATCAGCTGGAGCGCATGCGCTGGAGCCTGAACCACGCCTACAACAACGTGCCGATGTACCGTCAGCGCTTCGATGAAGCCGGTGTGCACCCGGATGACATCAAGTCACTGGAGGACCTGGCGAAGTTCCCGTTCACCACCAAGTCGGACCTGCGCGACAACTACCCCTACGGCATGTTCGCCGTGCCGATGAACGAGATCGTGCGCCTGCACGCCTCCAGCGGTACCACCGGCAAACCGACCGTGGTTGGCTACACCCAGAACGACATCGACACCTGGGCCAATGTGGTGGCCCGTTCGATTCGTGCCGCCGGCGGTCGTCGTGGCGACAAGGTGCACATTTCCTACGGCTACGGCCTGTTCACCGGCGGTCTGGGCGCGCACTACGGCGCCGAGCGCCTGGGTTGCACCGTGATCCCGATGTCCGGCGGGCAGACGGAAAAGCAAGTGCAGCTGATCAAGGATTTCCAGCCGGACATCATCATGGTCACGCCGTCCTACATGCTCAACATCGCCGATGAAATCGAGCGTCAGGGCATCGACCCGCACAAACTGGCTCTGCGCCTGGGCATCTTCGGCGCCGAGCCGTGGACTGCCGAACTGCGCAGCGCCATCGAGGCGCGCATGGGCATCACCGCCCTGGACATCTACGGTCTGTCGGAAATCATGGGCCCGGGTGTCGCCATGGAATGCGCCGAGACCAAGGACGGCCCGACCATCTGGGAAGACCACTTCTACCCGGAAATCATCGACCCGGTGACCGGCGAAGTGCTGCCGGACGGCCAGATGGGTGAACTGGTGTTCACCTCCCTGAGCAAAGAAGCCCTGCCGATGATCCGCTACCGCACCCGCGACCTGACCCGCCTGCTGCCGGGCACTGCGCGGCCGATGCGCCGTATCGACAAGATCACCGGACGCAGCGACGACATGCTGATCATCCGCGGCGTCAACGTCTTCCCGACACAGATCGAAGAGCAGGTCCTGAAGATCAAGCAACTGGCCGAGTGCTACGAAATCCACCTGCACCGCAACGGCAACCTGGACACCGTCGACGTGCACGTAGAGCTCAAGGCCGAACACCAGCACCTGACCGACGACCAGCAGAAAGCCGTGTGCGGCGAGCTGAGCAAGCACATCAAGACCTACATCGGCATCAGCACCCGCATCGTCCTGCAGCCGTTCCACTCGATCAAACGATCCGAGGGCAAAGCCTGCCACGTAATGGACAACCGCCCGAAAGCATGACTGCTGCACCTTTACGGCCCCGCTGATGCGGGGCTTTTTTTTGCCTGCTCCCCTATCCACTGTGGGAGCGGGCT
>NZ_JAIQWX010000171.1 GCF_020164475.1 Pseudomonas sp. REP124
AGCCCCCTCGCCACAAAAGCTTGTCCCAACAAAAAGCCCCGCATCTGCGGGGCTTTGTGTTTTACGCGGTGGCTTTCTTCGCGTTGATCTTCTTCAACTCTTCATCGCGCAATTCACGCCGCAGGATCTTGCCGACGTTGGTGGTCGGCAGCGCGTCGCGGAATTCCACGGAGCGTGGAACCTTGTACGCGGTGACGTTGGCGCGCATGTGCTCCATCACCTGTTCCTTGGTCAGGGTCACGCCCGGCTTGGCGACGATGAAAATCTTGATCGATTCCCCCGACTTCTCGTCCGGTACGCCGATGGCCGCGCATTGCAGCACGCCCGGCAGGGTCGCCAGCACGTCTTCCAGCTCGTTGGGATACACGTTG
The DNA here is from genome assembly GCF_020164475.1 of Pseudomonas sp. REP124. Classification (GTDB taxonomy): domain Bacteria; phylum Pseudomonadota; class Gammaproteobacteria; order Pseudomonadales; family Pseudomonadaceae; genus Aquipseudomonas. The sequence goes on from NZ_JAIQWX010000171.1 coordinate 372, forward strand.
AAACCGGAGACCAGGATCATGTCTTTCTTGCGATCGACGATACGCATGTAGCCATCAGGCTGGATCAGCGCGATGTCACCGGTCTTGAGCCAGCCTTCGCTGTCGAGGATTTCGTCGGTGGCTTCCTGGCGCTGCCAGTAGCCCTTCATCACCTGCGGGCCCTTCACGCACAGCTCGCCGATTTCGCCCAACGGCTGCTCGGCTCCGGCATCGTTGATGATTTTGCACAGCGTCGAAGGTACCGGAATGCCGATGGTGCCGATCTGGGTCATCTGGATCGGGTTCACGGTGGCCACCGGGCTGGTTTCGGTCATGCCGTAACCTTCGCAGATGCCGCAGCCGGTCACCGCTTTCCAGCGCTCGGCAGCCGCCAGTTGCAGGGCCATGCCGCCGGAAAGGGTGACTTTCAGCGCCGAGAAGTCCAGCTTGCGGAAGCCTTCGTTGTTGCACAGGGCCACGAACAGGGTGTTGAGGCCGACGAAGCCGCTGAACTTCCACTTCGACAGTTCCTTGACCATCGCCGGCAGGTCGCGCGGGTTGCTGATCAGGATGTTGTGGTTGCCGATCAGCATCATCGCCATGCAGTGAAAGGTGAAGGCATAGATGTGGTACAGCGGCAGCGGCGTGATCAGGATCTCGCAGCCTTCGTTGAGGTTGGAGCCCATCAGTGCCTTGCACTGCAGCATGTTGGCCACCAGGTTACGGTGGGTCAGCATCGCGCCCTTGGCAACGCCGGTGGTGCCGCCGGTGTATTGCAGCACGGCGACATCGCTGCTGGCCGGGCTCGCCTCGGTCACCGGCTGGCCCTGGCCCTTGCTCAGCACGTCGTTGAACTTGATGGCTTTCGGCAAGTGATACGCCGGCACCATCTTCTTCACGTACTTGATCACGCTGTTGATCAGCAGGCGCTTGAGCGGTGGCAGCAGGTCCGCCACTTCGGTGACGATCACGTGCTTGACGCCGGTCTTGGGCACGACGGTTTCCGCCAGGTGCGCCATGTTGGCCAGACACACCAGGGCCTTGGCGCCGGAGTCGTTGAACTGGTGCTCCATTTCCCGTGCGGTGTAAAGCGGGTTGGTGTTGACCACGATCAGCCCGGCACGGATAGCACCGAAGACGGCCACCGGGTACTGCAATACGTTGGGCAGTTGCACGGCGATTCGATCGCCGGGCTGCAAATCGGTATGCTGTTGCAGATAAGCGGCAAACGCACCGGACAATTCGTACAGCTCACCGTAGGTGATTGTCTTGCCCAGGTTGCTGAACGCCGGTTTGTTGGCGAAGCGTTGGCAGGATTGCTTCAACACTGCCTGAATATTCGGATACTCATCTGGATTGATATCGCTAGCAATTCCAGCTGGGTACTTATCCTTCCAAAAGTCTTCGTTCATGGAAGCCCACTCCTCAGCAACGCGAATTCAGCACCGCATTTGATGCGATTATTATTGGTGTTTGTTTATACGTGAGTCTGGCTTTTTTCCAGGCCGAGAAGTCACAAAGCGCGCCGAGAGTAGCAGCTTTGCCAAGGGTCGAACAGAGCCAAAAGCGGCCTATATGGTCACATTTGTGACTCAAGAATAACAAGCAGTCATTTTAGAGCAAAAATTCCATTACCCTCTGGAAGCCTCGTAAATTGGGGGCTTTATCCCTAAAAGCTTCGCGGGCAAGCCTCGCTCCTACAGGGTTCGGGGTGTTCACAAAAGGGGTGAACACACAACACCTGTAGGAGCGAGGCTTGCCCGCGAATTCGTGCGAAGCGCGGCCATTCAGCGATCAGGCGATATCCCGCAACTCCCGCCGCAGAATCTTGCCCACCGGCGTCATCGGCAACGACTCACGCAACACAATGTGCTTGGGTACCTTGTACGCGGTGAAATTCTCCTTGCAGTAAGCCTTCAGCTCTTCAAGGCTGACCCCCGCCTCCCGCGCCACCACGAACAGCTTCACCGCCTCCCCGGAACGCTCGTCCGGCACGCCGATGACCGCGCAATTGGCGACTTTCGGGTGAGCCATGACCACGTCTTCGATTTCGTTGGGGTACACGTTGAAACCCGAGACGATGATCATGTCCTTCTTGCGGTCGACGATGCGCACGAAGCCGTCCGGATCGATCACCGCGATGTCGCCGGACTTGAACCAGCCTTCGGCATCCAGCACTTCGTTGGTCGCCTCGGGTTTCTGCCAGTAGCCCTTCATGATCTGCGGGCCCTTGATGCACAGCTCGCCGCGCTCACCCAGGGGCTGTTCGACGCCGTCATCGTTGATCACCTTGAGCGTGGTGCCCGGCACCGGCAGGCCGACCGTGCCGATGCGCGACTGGTCGCCATAGGGGTTGGTGCAGGCCACCGGCGAGGTTTCGGTCAGGCCGTAGCCTTCGGTGATGCGGCAACCGGTGATCTGCTCCCAGCGCTCGGCGGTGGCCTTGACCAGTGCGGTGCCGCCGGAGTTGGTGAGCTTGAGACCGGAGAAATCCAGGGTCTTGAATTCCGGGTGATCCATCAGCGCGACGAACAGCGTGTTCAGCCCCAGCAATGACGAGAACCGCCACTTCTTCAGCTCCTTGATGAAGCCGCCGATGTCCCGTGGATTGGTGATCAGCACGTTGTGGTTGCCGGTCACCATCATGCACATGCAGTTCGCGGTGAAGGCATAGATGTGATACAGCGGCAGCGGCGCGATCATGATCTCCTGCCCCTCGCGCAGCAGCGGCTGACCGTCGCTGGCGGACTGGCTGAGGCAGGCCCGGGCCTGCTGCATGTTCGCCACCAGATTGCCGTGGGTCAGCATCGCGCCCTTGGCCAGGCCCGTGGTACCGCCGGTGTATTGCAGCACCGCGATGTCGCCGAGGCCGGCATTGAGCGGTTTGATCGACTTGCCCTTGCCCTGATTCAACGCGCTCTTGAAGGAAATGGCCTGGGGCAAGTTGTAGGCCGGGACCATTTTCTTGACCTTGCTCACCAGGGTGTTGACCAGCCAGCCCTTGGCGCTCGGCATCAGGTCGCCCATCTTCGCTTCGATCAGGTATTTGATGTCGGTATCGCCCAGCACTTCCTGGACCTTCTGCCCGAACATGTTCAGGTACACCAACGCCCGGGCGCCGGAATCCTTGAACTGGTGACGCATCTCCCGCGCGGTATACAGCGGGTTGGTGTTGACCACGATCAGCCCGGCGCGCAGGGCCCCGAACACGGCAATCGGGTATTGCAGGACGTTGGGCATCTGCACCGCGATGCGATCCCCCGGTTTCAGATCGGTGTGTGTTTGCAGGTAACCGGCGAAGGCCGCGCTGTAGCGTTCCAGCTGGGCGTAGGTCAGGGTCACGCCCATGTTGCTGAACGCCGGGCGATCAGCAAACCTCTTGCAGGAACGCTCGAACACCTCGATGACCGACTTGTACTCAGCGACATCAATGTCCAGTGGCACGCCGGCCGGGCGTTTGTCATTCCAGAAATCAGGTTGCATTGTTCTTGTCCTCTTTACCTGAGCCGATCCGGGGCCGCTTCTCTGTCATTTCCATTTCATATTCGAAAAGGAGAAAAGCGGAGCTTCTCCGACACTAGCAGTAATGGCGAATCAGGCAAATATGCGCACGGGTGTCATAGATCGCGTGAATCTTGTTGCCCCGGCGTGGCCTGATCAGACAGTTTGGTGGAGGATGGTCTATAACGACTCCACCCTCCCCCTGTAGGAGCGAGCACGCTCGCGATGGACGTCAACGATCACGCTGGCAGCCTGACACCCCGCGGTGTACCGGCATTCATCGCGAGCGTGCTCGCTCCTACAGGGGGATGTGAACCCAAGCAAAGGAACCGCGATGATCCACGACACGTTCTGGCTGACCACCAGCGACCGCAACCGGCTTTTCGTCAATCAGTGGCTGCCCGCGGGCAACCCGAGGGCCGTGATTCTGCTGGCCCACGGAATGGCGGAACACAGCGGTCGTTACGGGCGTCTGGCGCAGGAATTCTGCGACCAGGGCTACGGCGTATACGCACCGGATCTGCGCGGACATGGCAAAACTGCCGAAAACGGCACCCTCGGCCATTTCGCCGATCAGGACGGTTGGGCCAAGGTGGTGGGCGACCTGGCCTGCCTCAACCAGCACATCGGCCAGCGGCATCAGGGCGTGCCGATCGTGCTGCTCGGGCACAGCATGGGCAGCTACATCGCTCAAGCGTATCTTTTGCATCACAGCGCCAGCCTGCACGGCGCCGTGCTCAGCGGCTCGAACTTCCAACCCGTGGCGCTTTATCGCGCGGCGCGCCAGATCGCTCGTTTCGAGCGCCTGCGCCAGGGCCCCAAGGGGCGCAGCGCGCTGATCGAATGGCTGTCGTTCGGTTCATTCAACAAACAATTCAAACCCACGCGCACTTCTTTCGACTGGCTCAGCCGCGATCCGGCGGAAGTCGATCTGTACGCCAATGACCCGCTCTGCGGCTTTCGCTGCACCAATCAGCTGTGGATCGACCTGCTCGGCGGGTTGCAGCAAATCAGTAAAACGTCCAATCTCGCCCAGATCGACCCGGGCCTGCCGTTGCTGGTGATTGGCGGCGAATGTGATCCGGTGAGCGAAGGCAAGCGTCTGAAAGATCTGGCCGGCGCGCTGCGCGAGGCTGGCAGCCAGCACCTGCACCTGACCGTTTATCCGCAGGCCCGGCACGAACTGTTCAACGAGACCAACCGCGAGGAAGTGACCGCCGATGTGCTGGAGTGGATCGACCAGACTTTGAGCACGCCCCGGCCACACCGAACCGAATAGTTTTTTGTGAATCTTTTTATTTCGTCACAGGAATTCAGACAAATGACCCAGGTTACCAACACCCCCTACGAAGCCCTTGAAGTCGGCCAGACCGCCAGCTTCAGCAAGACTGTCGAAGAGCGCGACATTCAGTTGTTCGCCGCGATGTCGGGTGACCACAACCCGGTGCACCTGGACGCCGAATACGCCGCCGGCACCATGTTCAAGGAACGCATCGCCCACGGCATGTTCAGCGGTGCGCTGATCAGCGCCGCGGTCGCCTGCGAATTGCCTGGGCCAGGCACCATCTACATCGGCCAGAAGATGAGCTTCCAGAAGCCGGTGAAGATTGGCGACACCCTGACCGTGCGCCTGGAGATCCTCGAAAAACTGCCGAAATTCCGCGTGCGCATCGCCACCCGCGTCTTCAACCAGCGCGATGAGCTGGTGGTCGACGGCGAAGCCGAAATCCTCGCACCACGCAAACAGCAGTCCGTGACTCTGACCACCCTGCCGGAAATCAGCATCGGCTGATTCACGCAAAGATCGCAGCCCACGCCATCTCCTTGTAGGAGATGCCGCAGGCTGCGATCTTTTGATCTCGCTTTAGCTAGTGCTTAAGAACGAGCACGCGCCTGATTACGCAACGCCTTCACCTGATCGTGATTACGCTGCACACCGTGATACTGACGCTCGACCAGATCACGAATACCCACCAGGTTGTGCTTGTTGATCTTCTCCATCGCCTCGCGATAAGCCTTCATGGCATGGTCTTCACCACGCTCGGCTTCGTTCAGCACGGCCTCTTCATCCTTGCCGGTGAACATCGCCTTCACATCGACCCAGCGGCGGTGCAGATCGCCGCTGACGCTGGTTGAGGTTTCCGGATCGCCACCCATCGAGCGCACCGCACTCTGCAATTCGGCAGCAGCAGTGGCGCAATCGGCCGAGCGTTGCACGAACAGGGTTTTGAGTTCAGGGTGTTTGATGTCTTCAGCGCAAGTCTTGAACCCTTCCTGACCGTCCTTGCTGGTTTCAATCAGGTCGTTGAGTACAGAAATCGCTTCTTTATTCATGTCGGTCATTTTTCAATTCCTTGCGGTTGATGAAAGGTGCAATGGATATTGCAGCCTGCATGCCAGCTTGGATTTGATTAATAAAGCTATATATTTCAAATAGTTAGAATCGACCGAAAAATCTGTATCCGTTTTTTTTGCATGATCTGTCAATTGGCCTGCATGCAGAATGCCTGTATTTTTCCGACTCAATGAATCAGGACAATTGAGTGATGAACCCTGAAAAACTCGAACTTCTGATTACCCGCGAAATGCCCTTCGGCAAGTACAAGGGGCGGATCATCGCCGACTTGCCGGGGCCGTATCTGAACTGGTTCGCCCGCGAAGGCTTTCCCCATGGCGAGTTGGGCGGCCTGTTGGCGCTGATGCATGAAATCGATCACAACGGTTTGTCGGACCTGCTCGAACCGCTGCGTGTCAAACATGGCAAGCCTGCCCCACGTCATTGAATGCCCTCCTATTTTGAGTAGCCCATGCCAGACAATACCCGCCGCGCCCGTGATGAAGCCTTCTGGCAGACCTTCGCCGATCGCTACGATCTGCAACCCGGTCCCATCAACCTGGAAAACGGTTACTTCGGACGCATGTCGCGCACGGTGGTCGAGGAGTATCAGCGCAACATCGAGCTGATCAATCGCGGCAATTCGGTGCAGGTTCGTCAGCGTTTCGAGCAGGGCGAGAACGCGAAGATCAATGCGCAAGTCGCCGCTCTGATCGGCGTGCCCGACGAGGCGGTTGTCCTCACGCGCAATGCGACCGATGGCTTGCAGTCGCTAATCCGCAACTACAACCGGCTGCAGCCGGGAGATCAGGTGCTGATCTGCGATCTGGAATACGACACGGTCAAAGGCGCCATGCGCTGGCTGGAGAAACACCGTGGTGTCGAGGTGATCGAGATTGAACACCAGCATCCGGCGAGCTTCGACAGTCTGGTGACGACGTATCGGGAAACCTTCGCCCGTTATCCTCGCCTGAAGCTGATGGCGCTGACTCACGTCACTCATCGCACGGGTCTCGTGATGCCGGTGCAGGCGATTGCCGCTGCCGCGAAGGAACATGGCATTGATGTGATTCTCGATGGTGCCCATGCGTTGGGTCAGCTGGAATTCAACCTCAGTGAACTGGGCATAGAATTCGCCGCGTTCAACCTGCACAAGTGGATCGGCGCGCCTCTGACCCTGGGCTTCCTCTACATCGCGCCGGAGCGTCTGGCCGACATTGATCCGGACATGGGCGAGATGCATTTTCCTGTGACAGACATTCGCGCCCGCACGCCCTACAGCACCCCGAACATCCCTGCCCTGCTGACCTTGCCGCTGGTGCTTGAAGAGCACGAAGCCATGGGCGGCGCGGCGGCCAAGGGATCGCGACTGAACTACCTGCGCAATATGTGGGTGCGTGAGGTGCGCGAACTGCCGGGCATCGAAGTGCTGACGCCGGACGATCCGCGGCTGTATTGCGGGATTACCTCGATGCGCTTTACCGAACAGGCCGATCAACAAGCGATGGTCGAGCGGCTGCTCAAGGACTACAACCTGTTCACCGTGGTCCGCACCGGCGCGGCCTGCGGCCCCTGCATCCGAATCACCCCGGGCCTGACCACCACCGGCGAGCACATGCAGCAACTGATCACCGCTCTGAAGGCACTGCGCTGACGGGGCATTTGAGAACAACACGATTCCCTGTGGGAGCGTGGCTTGCCCGCGAAGACGTCGGCACATCCAATATCGATGTCGCCTGACACACCGCCATCGCGGGCAAGCCCGCTCCCACAGTTTTCCGGTTAGGCCGGGATCCGCTTTATGGCAGGCAAAAAAAAACGGCGCACCGACCAAGCGCACCGTTAAAGCCGTAAAGCACACAACGAGTGTCAGGATGAAGCAGATCAGTCCAGCAGCGCCAACGCCTCGGCGGTGCATTCCTGGATGCGGGCCCAGTCGCCGTTCTTGACCCACTCAGGATCAAGCATCCAGCTACCGCCCACGCACATGACGTTTTTTAGCGCCATGTAGCTCTTGATGTTGGCCGGACCGACGCCGCCGGTCGGGCAGAATTTCACTTCGCCAAACGGGCCGCCCAGGGCCTTGATGGCCGCGACGCCGCCGCTCACTTCCGCCGGGAACAGCTTGAAGCGGCGATAACCCAAGCCATAGCCTTCCATGATGCCCGATGCATTGGAGATGCCCGGCAACAGCGGGATCGGACTTTCAACGCTGGCTTCCAGCAGGTCGCGAGTAATGCCCGGCGTAACGATGAACTGCGAACCCGCAGCCTCGGCGGCAGCCAGCATCTGGCGATCGAGCACGGTACCCGCGCCGGTCATCAGCTCAGGACGCTGCTCGCGCAGAATCTGGATGGCCTTGAGGCCGAACTGCGAACGCAAGGTCACTTCCAGTGCAGTCAGGCCACCGGCGGCCAGGGCGTCGGCCAGCGGCAGAACGTCCTGTTCGCGAGCGATGGTGATCACCGGCAGAATCCGCGCCTTGGCGCAGAGGCTGTCGATCAGGGCAACTTTATCCGCCATGGAAACGGTCGGGGATGGGTTTTTCATAGCGGCTGTTCCTTGGCTCATGGGCACCAGTAAATCTCTAACGTGGGTTGCAGAAACGCGCGAATCGGCAGTTCGGCGACATCGTCACCGGCCAGTGCGGTATTCAGGGTGGTCAGTTTGGACTGACCGGAAATCGACAGAATCTTGTGCTTCGCCGAAGCCAGCAGCGCGCGACTCATGGTCAGGCGCTGATGCGGCACCGTCGGCGCCAGCATCGGGTAGCAGCGGCGTACGCCATCGGCCTTCAGGGCTTCAGCGAGGTTCGGGCTGCCCGGGAACAGCGACGCGGTGTGCCCGTCATCGCCCATGCCCAGCACCAGCACGTCGATCGCCGGCAACTCCGAGAGCAGACGATCGGCTTGCTCGGCCGCCAGCTCCAGATTGGCGCTGGCGTTGTACAGGCTCAGGAACTGCGCCTTGGCCGCCGGGCCTTGCAGCAGGTATTTCTTGATCAGGCCGGCGTTGCTGTCGGCGTGTTCCACCGGCACCCAACGCTCGTCGGCCAGGCTCACCACCACGTTCGACCAGTCCAGCGTCTGCTTGGCCAGATGCTGGAAAAACGCCACCGGGCTGCGACCACCGGACACCACCAAAGTCGCGGTGCCCTGGGCGTCGATCGCGTCGCTCAGTTGCTTGGCCACGTTCAGCGCCAAACCCTCGGCCAGCATCGCCGGGCTCTTGAAGCCACGGGCGCTGACGCCTTCAGGCAGTTTCAAATCAGATATCGCCATACCACGACCTCCCGTCCCGCGTGATCAGTGCAATGGAGCTCATCGGCCCCCAGGACCCGGCCGCGTACGGCTTGGGCGCATCACCGGATTTCTTCCACCCGGCGATCAACTGGTCACACCACTTCCACGCGGCTTCGATTTCATCTTTACGGACAAACAGGTTCTGATTGCCGCGCATCACTTCCAGCAACAACCGCTCGTAGGCATCGGGAATCCGTGCGCTACGCCAGGTGTCGGAAAAATTCAATTGCAGAGGACCGCTGCGCAGTTGCATGCCCTTATCCAGGCCCTGGTCCTTGGTCATCACTCGCAGGGAAATGCCTTCGTCCGGTTGCAGGCGGATAATCAGCTTGTTGCTGATTTGCAGGCGCTGCTCGGGGGCGAAGATGTAGTGCGACGGTTCCTTGAAGTGGATGACGATCTGCGACAGCTTCTGCGGCATGCGCTTGCCGGTACGCAGGTAGAACGGCACGCCGGCCCAGCGCCAGTTGCGGATGTCGGCACGCAGGGCGACGAAGGTTTCGGTGTCGCTCTGGGTGTTGGAATTGGGCTCTTCAAGGTAGCCCGGCACGGGCTTGCCTTCGCTGTAGCCGGCGATGTACTGGCCGCGCACCACCTGGGTGGTCAGGCCTTCCGGGCTGATCGGCGCCAGCGCCTTGAGGACCTTGACCTTCTCGTCGCGGATGCTGTCGGCGGACAGGTCGGCCGGCGGGTCCATGGCGATCAGGCAGAGCAGTTGCAGCAGGTGATTCTGGATCATGTCACGCAGCTGGCCGGCCTTGTCGAAGTAACCCCAACGGCCTTCGATGCCGACCTTCTCGGCCACGGTGATTTCCACGTGGGAGATGTAGTGCTGGTTCCACTGGGTTTCGAACAGGCTGTTGGCGAAACGCAGGGCGATCAGGTTCTGGACTGTCTCTTTGCCCAGGTAGTGGTCGATGCGATAGGTGCGGTTCTCCGGGAAGAACTGCGCCACGGCGTCGTTGACCTTGCGTGAGGATTCGAGGTCCGAACCGATGGGCTTTTCCAGCACTACGCGGGTGTTTTCCGCCAGGCCGACTTTCGCCAGGTTCTCGCAGATCGCTCCGTAGACGGCGGCGGGTGTGGCGAAGTAGGCAATCACCCGCTGTGCAGTGCCGGCCTGCTCGGCCAGGGCCACATAGTCTTCGGACTTGAGGAAGTCGACGTGCAGATAGCTCAGACGAGCGAGGAAGCGCTCGACCACGGCTTCATCCAGCTCCTTGGCACCGACGTAACGGCGCAGTTCGGAGGCGATGAACGTCAGATGCTCCTGCTCGCTGCCGGGCTCACGGGCCAGCGCGATGATGCGCGTGTCCTCGTGCAGAAGGCCCGCGCCATCGAGTTGATACAGGGCCGGAAACAGCTTGCGCAGGGCCAGATCGCCCAAAGCGCCGAACAAGGCAAAGGTGCACGGTTCAACCGTAATCGAAAGCATGATGTTTGTTCTTTTATCAAGTTAAGCTACAAATACCTTTTTTCAAGGCATCACTCAAGGGAAAATGTAGTAATAACCACAACATTTTCGCAAAATACAGATTCCGTATGGTGGTCAGTCGGAGCCAACAGTAGGATAGGCCACCGTTACGGGCCTGACCAAAGGCCCTTTTTGCATGAGCCGCCGCTGATTGGCGCCGGTGTTAAGGATACTTATATGGACCGCGTGCGAAATTTACTGGAGCAGATCCAGAATCGCCTTGAAGAGCTGAACAAGGCCGAACGCAAAGTCGCCGAAGTGATCCTGCTCAACCCGCAGCAGGCCACCCGCTTCAGCATCGCCGCCCTCGCCCAGGCCGCTTCGGTCAGTGAACCGACGGTCAATCGTTTCTGCCGATCCTTCGGTGTCAGCGGCTATCCCGAACTCAAGCTGCAACTGGCCCAGAGCCTGGCCAGCGGCGCGGCTTATGTCAGCCGTGCGGTGGAAGCCGACGACAATCCCCAGGCCTATACCCAGAAGATCTTCGGCAGCGCCATCGCCTCGCTGGACAGTGCGTGCCAGGCGCTGGACCCGAACCTGATCAGCCGCGCCGTCGACCTGTTGATCCAGGCCCGGCAGATCCACTTCTTCGGCCTCGGCGCCTCGGCCCCGGTGGCGCTGGATGCGCAGCACAAGTTCTTCCGTTTCAACCTGGCCGTGACCGCCCATGCCGACGTGCTGATGCAGCGCATGATCGCTTCGGTGGCGCACACCGGCGAATTGTTCGTGATCATTTCCTACACCGGCCGCACCCGCGAACTGGTGGAAGTGGCGCGCATCGCCCGGGAAAACGGCGCTTCGGTGCTGGGCCTGACCGCCGAGAACTCACCGCTGGCCAAGGCCAGCACCCTGAGCCTGAACATCCCGCTGCCGGAAGACACCGACATCTACATGCCGATGACTTCGCGGATCATCCAGCTGACCGTGCTGGACGTGCTGGCCACCGGCATGACCCTGCGCCGCGGCGTGGATTTCCAGCCGCATCTGCGCAAGATCAAAGAGAGCCTGAATGCGAGCCGGTATCCGGTGGGGGATGAGTTCAACTGATACCTGCTGATTCTGTGTCGGTTGACCCGGCCTCATCGCGGGCAAGCCCGCTCCCAC
>NZ_JAIQWX010000172.1 GCF_020164475.1 Pseudomonas sp. REP124
GGGAGCGAGCCTGCTCGCGATTGGTCCTTAAAGCTTCAACTGCCCGATCGCCTTGCTCAACTGCCCGGCCAGCTCCGCCAATTCATGACTGGTAGTCGCCGACCCCACCGTCTGCTGCACGGTGTTTTCCGTCACGTCCCGAATGCTCACGACCGCCCGGTTCATCTCTTCCGCGACCTGGCTCTGCTGTTCGGCCGCCACCGCAATCTGTGTATTGCTCTCGCGCATCTGCGCCACCGCCCCGGTGATCTGTTCCAGCGCCGCGCCGGCTTCCTGGGCCTGTTGCACGCAGTCATCGGCCTTGAACGAGCTTTCCTGCATGAAATCCACGGCGTCACGGGTTCCGGCCTGCAATGCCGAAACCATCACGGTGATTTCGTCGGTAGAACTCTGCACCCGCTTGGCGAGGTTGCGCACTTCATCGGCGACCACGGCGAAACCGCGACCCATTTCACCGGCCCGGGCCGCCTCGATCGCGGCATTCAGGGCCAGCAGGTTGGTCTGCTCGGCGATGCTGTGAATCACGTTGACCACGCCATTGATCTTCTGACTGTCTTCGGCCAGACGCTGAATCATCTCCGCAGTCTGCTGCACCCCTGTGGACAACCCGGCAATCGACTTCTGAACGCGCATGACCACCTCCTGCCCGCTGCCGGCCAGGGTGTCGGCCGATTGCGAGAGATCGCGAGTGGCGCCGGCATGTTGAGCGATGTGGTGGACGGTGGCGGTCATTTCATTGATCGCCGTGGCGGCCTGATCGGTTTCGCTCTGCTGGCCGAGCATGCCGTGGCGCACTTCGTTCATGCTCGACGCCAGCCGCGCTGCGCCTTCGTCCAGCTGGCGGGCGGTGTTGGCTACGGTGCTGACCACGCGTTGATAACCGGCCTGCATGGCGTTGAAGGCATTGGCCATTTGTCCGACTTCGTCGCTGCAGGCCAGCGGGACCCGGGCCGAAAGGTCGCCAGTCTTTTCCACATGGAGCATCACGTCTTTCAGGGTATTGAGCTGGCTGAGCAAAAAACGGATCAGCAACTGCGAGGCACCCAGCATCGCCGCCATCAGGATAAATACGGCGACCGCGTAATTGACGAAGCGCTCATCGAACACCTGACTCAGGCTCGGCCCCTGGGCAATCACAGCGACTCGCTGGCCGTCCCCCCGAGTAAATACTTCAGCGCCCAGCAGCAGGTTTTCACCTAACAGTGGTTTCTTGTTGATATCCACCCAGCCGTTGGCGCTGGTCAATTCGGCAATTGGCTGGCCATCGAACACCGGTGCCTGCCCGCGTTCGAACGTCAGAAGCTGGGGAGATTTCGGCAGCGGCTGTCCGGCGGGCCAGGCACCGAGCAATCGAGCTTGAGCCTGGGCCGATGCCTGGGCTGCCTGGTGTCGGGCGTGTTGTTCCAGATGCACGGCGTACAGCACCAGCAACAGCGTGGTGACGAAGGCGACGGCGTTCACCGCCCAGAATTTGTATTTCAGCGAGATGTTGCTAAGCCAGGCACCCATGGAGGTCTTCTCTGATAGCGGAAACAGTTTTGGCAAGGTGCCAGTAGTTTGCCGCTATCCAGCGCTCCGAATGTTGATATGGATCAACATCATATCGATCAACCTGTGGGAGCGGGCTTGCCCGCGATGGCGGTGTATCAGGTTGAGATGTTTCGACTGACACTCCGTCATCGCGGGCAAGCCCGCTCCCACAGGGACGAGGTGGTTATTGAGATATTGTGGGCAACCGGTAGAACGCCCGCGCGCAGGCGGTGGTGTGGGCGGCCAGGTCTTCCAGGGTTTCGCCCCGGTGCAACGCCACCTCACGCAACACTTCCGTCAGATACGCCGGTTCATTGCGCCCATTCTTCGGCTTGGGTCGCAGGCTGCGTGGCAGCAGATAAGGCGCATCGCTCTCCAGCATCAGACGCCCGCGCTTGATCTCCTTCACCAGCGGATGCAGATGAGTCCCCCTGCGCTCGTCGCAGATCCACCCGGTAATGCCGATGTGCAGGTCCATGTCGAGGTAGCTGAACAGCGCTTTCTGTTCCCCGGTGAAGCAGTGCACGACCGCAGCCGGCAGCTGATCGCGGTAATCGCGCAGGATCTCCAGCAGGCGCTGGCTGGCATCACGTTCATGCAGGAACACCGGCATCTGCAGTTCGACCGCCAGCGCCAGATGCTCTTCGAGGACTTTTTCCTGTTGCGGGCGCGGCGAGAAATCGCGGTTGAAATCCAGACCGCATTCGCCCACGGCCACCACGCTGGATTCCTTGAGCAGACCGCGCAGCTGACGGGCGCTTTCGGCGTTCCAGTCGCTGGCGCAGTGGGGGTGAAGGCCGGCGGTGGCGAACAGCCGTTGCCCACTTTCATCCAGTTGCCGACACAGCTCCAGGGCCTGTTCGCTGCCCTCGACACTGGTGCCGGTCAAGACCAATTGGCAGACACCCGCAGCGTAAGCGCGGTCGAGCACCGCCTGGTGTTTGTCGTCGAAACTGGAGTTGGTCAGGTTGACGCCGATATCGATGAGTTGCATGGTGCTACCTCGGACTCAAGGCCGAAAAGCATATCAGAGCTGTAGATTTATAAGAAAAACCAAGAACTACAAGCAGTTATCGCTGTCTTTCAAGCCGTGCCACAGAGCCATGCGCAAAACAGGATGGTCAGAGTGCCATCACTGTGCCAGTCTTTCGCACTTTTTCTGCGCACCTTGCCCTTGATCAATGCGCGCTATTTCTCCCATGTGGTTGCATGTCCGTTCATGCAGTCGACCCGAATTCTTGCCGGAGAGTGGATGATTCGTCCCTCGGTTTTGCTACTGCTGTGCTGTTCGCTGCTGCTGCCGATCTCGGCGCAGGCGCGGCTGCCCGGGCCACTGCAAGCCGTCCCCGCAGCCAAGGTCCGCGACCTGACGGAAATCCGCAGCAGCCGTGTGTTGCGCGTGCTGGTAAATCAGAGCCGCAACAGCTCCGGTGAAGTTCAGGGCCAGCCCATCGGCGTCGAATACCACCGCTTGCGCGCCTTCGAGCAATATCTCAACGGTCACGCCCGCGACGGTCAGGAAATCACCCTCAAGATCATCCCCAAGGGCAAGGATCAACTGCTCGGCGCCCTGCAACGCGGGGAGGGCGACCTGGTCGCGCCGGGTGAATTGCTCGATCTGCGGGCCGGTTACGCCGTCAGCACCAGCGAGCCGATTGCCCGCGACGTGCCGCTGGTGCTGGTTGGCATCAAGGGGGAACGCCGCTATACCCGTCTCGAACAGCTGTCGGGCAAAACCCTGGCGCTGCCCACTGGCAGCGCAGCCGGGGATGCGGTCAGCCAGATCAATCAGAAACTCGCCCTGCACAAATTGCCGCCGGTCATCATCGAATGGGTCGATCCCAGCCTTGCAGTCGAGGATGTGCTGGAAATGGTCCAGGGCGGGATCTTTCACCTGACCATCGTCGAGCAACCGATTGCCGAGCGCTGGGGCAAGATCCTGCCCAAGCTGCGTATCGACCGGCAGGTCCAGATCAGTGATCCGGGCGAGGAATACTGGTTCGTGCG
Organism: Pseudomonas sp. REP124; assembly: GCF_020164475.1. Classification (GTDB taxonomy): domain Bacteria; phylum Pseudomonadota; class Gammaproteobacteria; order Pseudomonadales; family Pseudomonadaceae; genus Aquipseudomonas. Next base: position 3,538 of record NZ_JAIQWX010000172.1, read on the forward strand.
CCGCGATGCGTCGATGCTGCGGGCCAGCATCGATCGCTTCCTCACCGGCTACAAGAAACCCTCGGACCAGGACGCCGCATTCCTGCGCATCTACCGTCGCCTCTATCAAGTGCACTATCCCTTGGCCAAGGCTGACCGCCAGCGCCTGGAAAAACTGCGCCCGGTGCTGCAGAAACACGCCGCTGCCCAGGGCATGGACTGGTTGAATCTGGCGGCGCTGGCGTTCAAGGAATCCGGCCTGCAACCCAAGGCCCGTGGCGGTGGTCCCACCGGCCTGATGCAGATCACGCCGTCGGCGGCCCAGCGGGTCGGGGTCAGCAATATTCAGGATCTCGATAACAATGTGCAGGCCGGGGCCAAATACCTGGCGATGATCCGCAAGAAGTTCTTCGCCAGCCCCAAACTCAACGAGCGCGAGCGCATGGCGTTTGTGCTGGCGGCCTACAACATCGGTCCGGAGCGGGTCCAGGGCATGCGCGCCGAAGCGCGGCGGCGTGGGCTGAATCCCAATCAGTGGTTCTTCCAGGTCGAGCGCATCGCCATGGAGCAGGTGGGGATGGGACCTGTCAGCTATGTTAATAGCGTGAACAAGTACTATCTGGCGTTCGATCGTGAGCGGGAATCGTTGGAGCCCCAAGGGCAAAAGGTCGCCCTACGCAAATAATCGAATAAACTGAACGGTTATAGCGGTTTTTTGCGCTTTTGCTATTTTGTTTACCGATTAATATGGCGCCCAACGAACACACACTCACTATGGATGACACAGCATGAGCACTCTGATCAACAAGGTACTGTTTACCCGCGCTGGCTACGGCCTGACCGTTCTGCGAATTTTCGTCGGCATCATCTTCGCCGCACACGGTTCGCAGAAGCTCTTCGGCGCCTTCGGTGGCTACGGCCTGGCCGGTACTGCTCAATACATGGAAAGCATCGGTCTGGCGCCGGGCTACCTGATGGCGACACTGGCGGGCGGCACCGAATTTTTCGCCGGTCTGGCCCTGATCATTGGCCTGCTGGCGCGCCCTGCGGCGCTGGGCCTGACCTTCCTTTCGCTGGTGGCGATCTTTTCGGTGCATATCAGCAACGGCCTGTTCATGGCCAACAACGGCTACGAATTCGCCCTGGCCTTGCTGGGTGGCAGCATCGCGGTGCTGATTGAAGGTGCGGGCAAGCTGTCGGTGGATCGTGCCATCGCCGGTTGATCAATCGACTTCAGCGAACGTTTTTCCCGATCAAGCCTCAAATCTTTACATCCCTTGAAGATTCGAGGCACACCATGACAGCGAATGCCAAAGGTAAAGAGACTCGACGTTCCCTGATACCGGCCTTGGTTTTTGGGCTGTTGCTTTCACCTCTGGCCATGGCGGGCGATAACGGCTCCGCTGCGGTAGGCGGGGGCCTTGGCGGCGTACTTGGTAACGTCGTCGGTGGCCAGGTCGGAGGCAGTACTGGTGCTGCGGTGGGTGCCGGCGTCGGTGGCGCCGCCGGTAGTGCGGTCGGTGCTCGCAAAGGCAGCCGCACCGAAGCTGCAATCGGCGGTGGCCTGGGTAGCGCCGGCGGTTCGGTGCTAGGCAACAGCCTTGGCGGTTCTACCGGTTCGGCCATTGGTGCAGGTCTTGGTGGTGCAGCCGGTGGTGCGGTCGGCAATAATCTGGGTACCGACAATGACCGCCACTCCGGTGGTCACAAGCACAAGAACAAGCATCGCAACAAACATCATTGATTGTTGCTTTGGTGAGGAGCCAAGGTGAGGGGCTGAACGCTCCTCATCTCCGAATACTCGAGGTGTGTCATGGCTTCGAAAACTGCGGGTAAAACAGAAGATAGTCCAGTCATTGATCCGCTGATCAACGATCCGGGCAATGAAGATCCGGGGTCGCTGATGGACGATGCCACGGTGCCACTCAACGATTCCGATGATGCCGGTGACGTGGGCAATATCGAACTCGAGCATGATCATGAAGACGATAACGACGATTGACCGGTTGTCTGCCCGGCCGAACGTGCGCAACGCGTAATCCTCGAAATGTCAGGGCCTGCCTTTCAGGCTCCTTGTTGCTTGAGAGGTGCGCCATGAACGCTGATCCAAGAGACACCGACGTCGACGAAACCCCCGAATATCCTCTCCCTTCACCTACCGATCCCCTGGATCGCGACCAGCGACCACCCGAGGATGACGCCGGTATCGAGCAGGTGCCCGACGAAGACGTCAGGCGCACCGATGTCGAATCTCCCCCTGACCAACCGAGTTGATGGCCGTTCGCGTCAGATACCGCTTGTCGATTGAGCGGCAACCTTGAAAAGCGCCTGCTGCCAACAGTCAGGTAAGCAGCATTGAAAAGGAGTGCACCATGATCAGGTCAAAAATCACGGCCATGGCAATGGCCGGCTTGATGTCGCTGTGTTCATGGGCGGCGTTTGCCGGCAACGATGCGCCAGTCGACAAGGGCGGAATGCCGCCGTCCACGGAAATGAACGCGGGCTCCGGGCCCGAGAATGCGTTGCCGCCGGGATCGATTGGTGGGGGTAATGGTGGTGATGCCAATGGCAGCAGCACCAGCCCGAAGAAGGAAAGTGGGGTCAAGAGTGAGAAGGGGTCGACGGATAGTGGAACCTCTAGCCAGTCCAAGGATTCGGGCGGTAGCAAAGAGAAGAGCGGCGGATAATCCGCAGGTAATGTGCAGTCTGGTCTGACGCCATCGCGGGCAAGCCCGCTCCCACAGGGTCTTGTTTTGTATATCGGTTTTGAGAACGGCATAAAAACTTGTGGGAGCGGGCTTGCCCGCGATGGCGTCCGTTCATTCAACTCAAATTTTTTGCCCGTTGCCCAGCATCCCCAACGCTCGCTATCCTGCTGAATCCTTTAATCAGCCACCGCGCCGGCCACCCCCGCGCCGCCCCGGATGCCATTGAAAACGGATCAGATGCGATGAATGCAGCGCTGGATGAGTTCGGCCCTATCAAGGCCGTGATTTTCGATATGGACGGCTTGCTGCTGGACACCGAGGGCATCTACACCGAAGTCACCTCCCTGATTGCCGGGCGTTATGGGCGGACCTTCGACTGGAGCATCAAGCAGCACATCATCGGCCGTGGCGCCGGCGACCTGGCCCGTTACGTGGTCGAAGCCCTGGACCTGCCGATTACCGCCGAAGAATTCCTGGTAATCCGCGAGCCGCTGATGCGCGAGCGTTTTCCTACAGCACAAGCGATGCCGGGCGCGCAGGAACTGGTGCGGCATCTGAAGGCCAACAACATTCCCATCGCGGTCGGCACGAGTTCGAGCAGCCATTCGTTCGGCCAGAAAACCACGTTGCACCGTGACTGGTTCGCGCTGTTCGACACCATCGTCACGGCCGACGACCCGGAAGTGGGCGCGGCGAAACCGGCGCCGGATATCTTCCTGACCGCAGCGCGGCGCCTGGGTGTCGAGCCGAAGGATTGCCTGGTGTTCGAGGATTCGCCGTTTGGCGTCACGGCGGCGAAGGCGGCGGGGATGACGGCGATCGCCATTCCGGATGCGGCGATGGCGGACGAGAAGTACGCGCATGCCGATGGGATTTTGCGGACGTTGAAAGCGTTCAGGCCGGCTGCCTTCGGCCTGCCAACCCTCGAATGGGCCTGACGTAAATCCAATTGTGGGAGCGGGCTTGCTCGCGAATGCGGTGTGTCAGGCGACATTGATGTTGGCTGATCCGACGCCTTCGCGAGCAAGCCCGCTCCCACAGGGTTTGTGTAGTGCCAGGACAAACCCTGTAGGAGCGAGGCTTGCCCGCGAAGAACGATAACGCGGTCTACCGGGCAAACCGCTCCGCCCAACCAATGATCCGCTTCGGCCGCGGCGTCGCGTAGGTGCGCACCTTCGAGGTCGACAACCCCAACCGCACCAGCGATTCGGCAATGGTCACCGCCGCCGTCACGCCATCCACCACCGGCACGCCGGTGCGCTGACGAATCTGCTCATCCAGCCCGGCCATGCCGCCGCAGCCCAGGCAAATCACTTCGGCCTTGTCCTGAGTCACCGCCTGCTCCGCCTGATGCACGATGGCCTCCAGCGCGCGTTGCGGCTCGTGTTCCAGTTCCAGCACCGCCAGGCCGCTGGCCCGTACCGAGGCGCAGCGATCCCACAGCCCGGACAGTTTCAGGCGATCCTCAATCAGCGGCACGGTGCGATCCAGGGTGGTGACCACCGAGTAGGCGTGGCCGAGATACATCGCAGTACTCGCCGCCGCATCGGTGATGTCCACAACCGGCACGTTGAGCAACTCTTGCAGGCCTTCGCGACCATGTTCGCCGTAACCGGCCTGAATCACCGCATCGAAAGGCTGATCGTAGGACATCACCCGATCCATCACGGCGATGGCTGCCAGGTAACTTTCGAAATTGCCTTCAACGGAATCGGCGCCGAAGTGCGGCGTCAGGCCGACGATTTCAGTGCCGGGTGAAGCAACGGCCTGCGCCGAGCGGGCGATGGCCTGGGTGATGGATTCGGTGGTGTTGACGTTGACCACGAGAATACGCATGGGAAGTCCTTATAGCGGGGTGGTTCGGCGGCCCGACACTGCCGGGCCGCGATGGAGTCAGTGGCTGACGTTATCGACGGCGATGGATTCACCGCTGACGTCGGCGTAGTGCGGTTCGCGCTTGGCGATGATCAGGTAGAGCATTCCGGCGATGCCGGCGCCGATCAGCCAGGAGAACGGCGAGACCAGATGGAAACCCGGCACCAGTGCCAGAACGATGGCAATCAGAGCTGCGGGAATGAACGCCGCCACGGCGCGCAGATTGACGCCACGGCTGTAGTAATACGCGCCGTTCGGGTCTTCGCTGTACAACTGCGGCACGTTGACCTGGCCTTTTCGCACCAGCCAGTAGTCGACCATGATCACGCCATACAGCGGGCCGAGCAGGGCACCCAGGCCCGACAGGAAGTACACGATCACCAGCGGGCTGTTGTAGAGGTTCCATGGCAGGATCAGCACGGCGATGGTCGCGCTGATCAGGCCGGCGCGGCGGAAGGTCAGGTACTTGGGCGCCAGGTTGCTGAGCACGAAGGCCGGGGCGACGAAGTTGGCCATGATGTTCACCGCCACGGTGACGATCAGGAACGCCAGGCAACCGAGCACCAGGAAGAAGGTGTTGGGGATCGAGGCGATGATCTCGGTCGGGCTCTCGATGATCCGGCCATCGATCTGGAACTGCGCGCCGCACAGCAGGACGGTGATCGCCGCGAACACCAGGATGTTCACCGGCAGGCCCCAGAAATTGCCGATCTTGATCGTCTTGCGGCACGGCGAGGAACGGGCGAAGTCGCAGAAGTTGAGGATCAGCGTGCCGTAGATCGCCAGCCACAGGGCGCCGCCGGCAAAGATGTTGCGCCACATCTCGCCACCGGTCAGCGGTTCGCGGATCGACCAGGCGATGGTCGCGTTGGCCTGGAAGTACATCCAGGCGGCGAGGGCGGCGACGGTCAGCAGAATCACCGGCCCGGCGAACGCCTCGTAGCGCCGCACCATCTCCATGCCGTAGGCGAGGATCGCCAGTTGCACGAACCAGATCGCCACGAAACACACCCAGCCCAAGGTCGACAGACCGAGGATCGAGTTGTGGTCGTATTCGGCGAACCCGGGGTGGATCGCGGTCAACAGCACGCGGAACACCACCGAGGCCAGGTACGTCTGAATCCCGAACCAGGCGATGGCGATCACGGCGCGGATCAACGCAGGAATCTGCGCGCCGTGGATACCGAAACTGATCCGGCTGATCACCGGAAACGGCACACCGGTTTTCTGCCCCATGTAGCCGGACAGGTTCATGAACACATAGACCAGCGCCGCGCCGATACCCAGCGACAGCAGGATCTGCCAGCCGCCCAGGCCCAGGGCGTACAAACCGATGGCAAATGAGTAGTTGGCGATGTTGTGAACGTCGTTGGTCCACAGGGCGAAGATGCTGTATTTGCCCCAACGCCGGCCTTCGACCTTGGTCGGCGCCAGATCGTTGTTATGCAGGCGAGGGCTGAGTACCACGGGGCATTGCTGAGTTTGATCTCGTTGAGTGGAGTGGGAGGAGGGCAGATCCAGCGCAATATTGTTGTTAGAGAGACTTGTACGCATTCCGGCAGGCTCCTGATGTTCGAGGCCGCGATGACTGTGCATGAGCGCAGGGCTCGGCAATCTTCGTCGCGGGTGGCGAGCATCATTGGTTACGGGGCATCTGCAGCCTGTACGGGATAGGGCGCTTCAGGCTTGCGGATCTAAAGTGTTTTTATGTTTTGAGATGATTGTATACAAAACATGTATGCACTAAAGCGAGTTCCATGCCAGTCCTCGAAGCCGAGGCGTGGAGAAGTGATTTCGTTTTGTCATCAGTGGAGGCGCGGGGCGATGAAAATCGTGGTGTACGAGGTGACTGATTGCGCAGGTATTTATTTTTCGGGAGGGGATTTGCGGAAGAGCGGTAGCGGGGGGCGGAAGGGGAAAATGTAACCTTTCAGGGCGCGGAAACAAAAAGTGCACACATAAATGGCACCGATGGTGACATTCGTGTGTACACATTTTGAGGTGCTGGGTTTTCCTGTGGGAGCGAGCCTGCTCGCGATGATTCACGGAACACCACGGGGAGTCAGGCGCTCATCGTCATCGTTGACGACCATCGCGAGCAGGCTCGCTCCCACAGGGGATTGGCGGGTAGGAGGCTTACGCCTTGGATTTGCTGATGATATTCCCCGCATGCAACCCGCATTCTTTCTGAGTCGCTTCTTCCCACCACCAGCGGCCTTCGCGCTCGTGCTGGTTCGGCAGGACCGGGCGGGTGCAGGGTTCGCAGCCGATGCTGATGAAGCCGCGCTCGTGCAGGCTGTTGTACGGCAGTTCGAGCATGCGGATGTAACCCCAGACCTCTTCGCTGGTCATCTGCGCCAGCGGGTTGAACTTGTACAGGGTGCGTTCCGGGGTGGAGAAGGCGGTGTCGATTTCCATCACTGCCACCGCGCTGCGGGTGCCCGGGCTCTGGTCGCGTCGCTGGCCGGTGGCCCAGGCCTTGACGCCGGAGAGCTTGCGGCGCAGCGGCTCGATCTTGCGAATCCCGCAGCATTCGCCATGGCCGTCCTTGTAGAAACTGAACAGGCCTTTTTCCTTCACGAAGGGTTCCAGCTTGGTGTAGTCCGGCGACACCAGTTCGATGTCGATCTTGTAGTGCTCGCGCACCTGATCGATGAAGCGGTAGGTCTCCGGGTGCAGGCGACCGGTGTCGAGGCTGAACACCTTTACGTTCTTGTTGATCTTCCAGGCCATGTCCACCAGCACCACATCCTCGGCGCCGCTGAAAGATATCCACAAGTCATCGCCAAACTCGGCGAACGCGAGTTTCAGGATGTCCTGGGGGGATTTGTTGGCATAGGTCGTGGCGAGTTCCACGACGTCGAACGTTGGGCTCATCAGGGCGGCTTCCTACAGGTCGGTGGCGCTGGGCGCTCTATATGGGGCCGATGGTAACAAAAAGCTGCGTCGGCCGGGGCGTCCTCTGCGTTGCGCGGTGAGGGTGGAGTCGCTAGAGTTCGGCCTCGCTCGACTCAATAAACAATACAAATGGGAGTGTCTTGTGGAAATTGCATGTCTGGATCTGGAAGGTGTATTGGTCCCGGAAATCTGGATCGCCTTCGCTGAAAAAACCGGAATCGAGTCCCTCAGGGCCACCACCCGGGACATTCCCGATTACGACGTATTGATGAAGCAGCGCCTGCGGATTCTCGATGAGCACGGTCTGAAGCTGGCCGACATCCAGGAGGTGATCGCCACCCTCAAGCCGCTGGACGGCGCCATCGAGTTCGTCAACTGGCTGCGCGAGCGCTTCCAGGTGGTGATCCTGTCGGACACCTTCTACGAATTCTCCCAACCGCTGATGCGCCAGCTGGGCTTCCCGACCTTGCTCTGCCACCGTCTGATCACCGATGACACCGGGCGCGTGACCGGCTATCAGCTGCGTCAGAAAGATCCCAAGCGTCAGTCGGTCCTGGCCTTCAAGAGCCTGTACTACCGGGTGATCGCCGCTGGCGACTCCTACAACGACACCACCATGCTGGGCGAGGCGGATGCCGGAATTCTGTTCCACGCGCCGGACAACGTGATCCGCGAATTCCCGCAATTCCCGGCGGTGCACAGTTTTGAGGATTTGAAGCAAGAGTTCATCAAGGCCTCGAACCGGACCCTGTCCCTGTAAACACGATCCCTGTAGGAGCGAGCATGCTCGCGATGGAG
>NZ_JAIQWX010000173.1 GCF_020164475.1 Pseudomonas sp. REP124
GGTACCCCGCGTCATCGTTTGCCACCATCGCGGGCAAGCCACGCTCCCACAGGTATCGCGCCGTTCTTCAGAAAAGTTGCCGAAGGCTGCGAACTTTTGCGCTTTTAAGGAGCCTTCACCTTATTCCGAGCCACCGCCGATTCAATGACCGCAGCGCTCATCGACATTGACGGTCACGCTCAGACGGACGGTCATCAGGAGCCCGCTGAAGCGATTGAACACGCGCAGGTGTCTAGAAAAAGGCCGGCAAAGAAGCTGGCAATAGGCCTCATGCCTTTTTAATAGCTTTGAGTCAGAACACCATACTAAATGGATCTAAACCGCGAGTGACGCGGGCTCTAAGGTGAAGGTGTACGAAGTTGTCGTCGGGTTTTGCCGAGACGGTCGTTCATACAGGAAGTGCATCGTTTGCCGACATGGAGATATGCAGGCAGGCATCAGGAATAACAAAAAGAAGGCGGTCAGCCATGTTCAAACAATCGAAAATTCGTCAAGCGGGTCTCATTCTCTTTGCCACTACGCTGTTGTTGATTCTGCCGAACCTGACCAAGGTGATCGGCTAGTCGGTTTGTGAAATCACGGCTCCAGACTTGTATATCGCCACAACAAAAATGTGACTGGCTCGCTACCCGAGCCAGCGTGGCTGTGCCAACCTTTGCGGCATTTTCCACGACATGGACGGCGATCCTTTGAAAACGCTCATTGTGTTCGGGGCCTTGCTGCTCAGCACGCCTCTGTATGCCGCACAGCTGAACCTGGAGCTGGGCGCAGACAGTCGCACCTGGCAGACCGAGGAACTGCTCAAGCACCCTCAGGCCCAGACCATCACCATCCCCAACGATGTTTCCTATAAACGCGACATGAGCTACCGCGCGGTTCCGCTGTCGGCGCTGTTGACGAACGTGAAGCCCGAAGACCATCTGCAGGCGGTGGCGCTGGACGGATTTGCCGCGGAGCTGTCGGCGGCGCCGCTGCTCAACACACAAGGCGCGCGGGCCTGGCTGGCGATCGAAGACCCGGCCAAGCCCTGGCCGCCGCTGTCGGAAGGCAAGCACAGCGCAGGCCCGTTCTATCTGGTGTGGACCGATCCGAAGGCGGGCAACATCAGCCCCGAACAATGGCCATTCGAGGTCGCCAGCATCAAGCGTCTGGCGCCGGTGGCCGAGCGCTTTCCGGCTCTGCTGCCTGATCCGGCGCTGAAGGCGGACGATCCGGTAAACAAGGGGTTTGCGCTGTTTCAGAAGAACTGCCTGGCCTGCCATCGACTGAACGGTGCCGGGGATTCGCAGTTCGGACCCGACCTGAACATTCCGTACAACCCGACCGAGTACTTCGGTGCGGACTTCCTCAAGCGCTACATTCGCGATCCGCAGAGTTTGCGCCAGTGGCCACAGGCGAAGATGCCCGGCTTCTCGGCCGAGGTGCTGCCGGATGAGGATCTGGGGATGTTGGTGGGTTACCTGAAGCATATGGCGGGGCGCAAGATTAAGCCCTGACTGTTCGCGCCTGATCCGGTTCCCCGGTGATTGTCTATCGCCCGCATAGTCAGAGTCGATTTCACCACCCGATCGGGGCTGTGGATAATCCGTGCATCCGCTGAAAAAACTTCGTCGATCCAAGGCGGCGAAGTTGACAGCTTCCACCTCCCGACCGGTTTTCCCTCCTTTCCGGTCTTACCGTTTGGCCACCTGCTCAGGTGGCCTTTTTTTTGGTCGACGCCAAGCGAAAGATCGCAGCCTTCGGCAGCCCTGCAAAAACGTGTTGAAAACAAAACGGCCGACCCGAAGGTCAGCCGCGCTTGCGATCGTTACTGTTCATAAGGTTATGCGAGTCGCCCTCGTACCTCCTGTTTCACACCCCAGCCCTCAATGATGCCGCCCAATGGCTCGACCACCGCTTCGAAACCCTGTTCGAAGTCGCCGATGTCGTCATAAGTGGCGTACATGACCTTGCTCAACTCCAGCGCCCAGGCACCGTCGTCGCGCACGGTTATTTGCGAATTGAGGGATTCACCCTGATGAAAATGATCCGCCGCCCTGCGTGCCCGCTCCTCGTCCGGGAAAATGGCGTAGAACTCGATGGGGTGGAACCTTGAAAAATCGAAACCGCCTTCTTTCATGCGGCGCAGCACGCTGCTGCTGATGTCTTCTTGATAGGCTGTGCTCATGAAACGTCCTCCTCAAAACCGATGGATAGACTTTCCGTACTCCCTGCGCGCGCAACCATGGCTGCGGGCGATTCGGCACCCAGGTGCCGGCGGGAAACAAGCATGTAGCTGACAAGACCAGACCTTAGCGATCCATTCGCTGATCTCGATTGCAGAGTAGCCCCAGGACACAGGCGCTGCCAAGGCCTGGGTGAGAATGCGACAGGAAGTGTTCAGATTGGCGTGATGCCGAGGATTTGAATGCTGTTCTGCGTCTTGAGATTCTTGACGCTGGCGTCGACGGTTCGCCCTTCCAGATCATTCAGATCCAGCTTGGCGGCAACAGGAAGGAACCGTTCCTTGATGAGTTTGGCGGCCTGCTCGTGACTCGGGCATTCCTCGCACTCAAAGACTTCGTTGATCGTTTGTCCATGATCATCCACGAAAGTGACTTTCCACTCTGACATCGCAGCCTCCTCGATCAAACCCGTAAGTGGGCTTACATCTATCTCGACCAAGTCGGCTGGCTAATGTTCCGGCGGATCTGTGCATCTGTGTAGGAGCGAGGCTTGCCCGCGAAGGCGATGTGTCAGGCACCATCACTGTTGTCTGGTCCGCCGTCTTCGCGGGCAAGCCTCGCTCCTACAGGGTCGGGGTCAGATCCTGACATCCCCCCGCGGCCCGGCGATGGCCCAGATGATCAGGCCCAGCACCGGCAGCAGGACGATCAACAGTACCCAGAGGACTTTCATCCCGGTTTCGGCGCCGCTTTTCAGGACGTTGATGATTGCCCAGATATCCAGGGCAAGAATGATCAGGCCAACCAGGCTGTTGAAGGTGGAACCCATGGCAATGCTCCGCAAGAGTGGTATGCCATTAGGATAGCCGGCTCTGTCCAGGGTTCCGTTTTATTGACAGCTTTGTCGACTCAGACGTGGATCGCTACTTTCAGGGCTTCCAGGGCCGGCGCCGCCGCAATGCCGACCTGCGCGCACAATTCCAGCACCCGTGGCACGTCGTTGCCGTAGACCAGCACCATCTGCAGTTCATCGTCGAGCAACTGGCTGAGGTTCATCAGGGTGTAGCCGCCGTTTTCCTTGTTCATGCTGCTCATTTGCACCTGAATGCGGTTGAGCGCGGTCAGCGCCTCGGTCTTGGCCAGTTGTTTGGGCTTGAGGTTGAACTCCACGCCGGGGCCGAACGAGGCGACGATCTGGGCGAACAGGTCTACGTAGGTGTCGGCCTGGAACAGCACGGTGTCGGGCAGACTGCCGATGACCACCCATTCGCCTAGCGGGATCGGGAAGGTGTCATCGAAGTTGATGTCCGGGTTGGCACTCAGGAAGGCTTCAGGATCCGCATAGGCCTGGGCCGCTTCGTCAGCGACCTTGAGGATTTCGTCTTCGCCCATGCACCCGGAGCTGATTTTGCTGATGAGTTCGACGAGTGCGGCTTTCATGGGGCGGATCCTGTAGCGAGGGGATTTTGAGGGCGCGAAGGATAACGCATTTGGCGAGGTGCTGCGGAACCGGTCATGCGGTTGGAATGCAAACCTGTGGTGAGGGGATTTATCCACTCACCACAGAGTTTTTGAACCAATCAGCCCAGCAATTTTTCCAGCTGCGCAACGGTATCGGTAGCGCCCATGGTCTTCGCCGCATCCAGCGCCGTCACACCATTGGCATCCTTGGCCCGAGGGTCGGCGCCTTTGCTGATCAGGTAATCGACAATGGCGACGCGGTTGAACATGGCCGCCATCATCAGCGCCGTTCGGCCGTCGAACGACGAACCCTCAACCAGCGCGCCGCCTTCGACCAGAGCCGTGACCACCGCCAGGTCGCCCTTGAAGGCTGCGCCGGCGATCGGGCTCTGGCCATTGTCGTTGCGGATTTCCGGGTCGGCCTTGTGTTCGAGCAGGACTTTCACCGTTTCCACGTGGCCGTGGTATGCGGCCAGCATCAACAGAGTGTCGCCCTTGTGATTGCGCAGGTTCGCCGGCAGGCCCTTGCTCAGCAGCGCTGCCATCATGGCCGCATCGCCCTCCCGTGCCTTGTTGAATACCTGTTCGGCAAACTCGGCGGCTTCTTCGGGGGTCATCTGACGGCTTTGGTCTGACATTGGACACTCCAGGTTCTGTCATTCGGAAAGCCGACAGTTTCCCGAGCGGCCCCGGCACTGTCACTTCTTTTTTCCGATACATGGGTATAGCGGCTCAATAACGGTAACGACCATCCTGAATCGCCGTCAGCAAGGGCTCGGTGACCTGTACGTAGGTATCGCTGCCAGGCAGCCAGGCGTAGATCGGGTCGCCACCGGTGCGGGCGGGATCGAAGCCTTCGTCCTTGAGCCGGGTTTTCTGGTACTTGAAGGTCCCGGTGGTCTCCATTTTCAGCTTCACCCGCAGAAACAGCGGCACCGCGTAGGCTGGCAGCTGTTGTCGCAGAAACGCCAGCAGCGCGCTGAAATCCAGGGTCGCCAGGGATTCGGCCGGCGTGATCGCCGCCATCCCTGCCCGGCCGTTGGTGTTGAGGATTTCCACGCCATAGGCCACGGCTTCGGAGATCAGCGGATGCTTGAGCAGCATGTTCTCGACTTCAGTGGTCGAGACGTTTTCGCCCTTCCAGCGATAGGTATCGCCCAGGCGATCGACGAACTGGGCGTGGCCGAAACCGATGTTGCGCAGCAGATCGCCGGTATTGAAGTAGCGGTCACCCTTGGCGAATACATCGTGCAAAACGACCTTCTCGGTTTTTTGCGGATCGGTGTAGCCGTCCAGCGGCGCCTTGTCGTCGATCCTCGCCAGCAACAGGCCCTGCTCGCCCTTGCCGACCTTGCGCATGAAACCGTTGGCGGCACGAATCGGCGCGCCGCTGTCATGATCGTAGGCCGCCAGTTCCCAGGACATCAGGGAGAACCCCACCGTGTTGTCGAAATTCAGGATGTTGGTGAAACCGATGTTGCCGTCGCTGGCGGCATACAGCTCGCAGATGTGCCTGACGCCAAAACGCGTCTTGAACTCGTGCCAGGCGCCGGGGCGCAGGCCATTGCCGATCATCTTGGTCACCTGGTGCCGGTTGTCGTCCTCGCCGGGCGGTTGATCCACCAGATAACGGCACAGTTCGCCGACGTATCCCAGTGTGGTCGCGCGGTACCTGCGCACGTCGCTCCAGAAGTGACTGACGCTGAACTTGCGGCGCAAGGCAAAGCCCGAAGCGCCGCTGATGGCCGAACCCCAGCACACGCACAGGCCCGTGGCGTGATACAGCGGCAACGTGCAATAGACGATGTCCGTTGGCTGCATATCCAGCGCGACCATGCCGAAGCTGGCGAAGCTGCGCATCCAGCGACCGTGCTTGAACACACCGGCCTTGGGCAATCCGGTGGTGCCCGAGGTGTAGATATAGAAGCAGGTGTCGTCGAAGAAGATCTGCCGGCTGCTGGCCGGGTTGTCGACGGGGCCGTCGATGCTGACGGTCATCAGATTGATGAGGCCTTCTGGCGCAATGCCTGGGTGATCGTAGGTGTTCTGGTCGGCAACGAACCAGCAGTGCGCCGCCGGGATCGACACCGACTCGCGTACCGCCAAAAACGCAGGCACCAACTCTTCACCAACGACGATGGCCGCCGGCGCTACCAGATTCAAGCTGTGGACAAGTGTGTCGCGGGTCTGCGACGTATTGAGCAAGGCGCTGATCGCGCCGACCTTGGCCACCGCAAGGATCGTCACCAGCAGCTCGGGACGGTTCTCGATGAACACCGCCACCACATCGCCCTTGCCGATGCCCTGTTCGATCAGATGGTGGGCAATGCGATTGGCCCACTGGTTGACCTGTGTATAACTCAGCGAAAGCTCATCGTGCAGCAGTGCCGGGCCATCAGGGTTGCGCAAGGTTGCCTGTTCGAAACTCCAGGCCAGACCACACGGTTGATTCGGGTCCTTGACGTTGGCGACCTTCATGCCTTTGACCACCCGTGGCAGGGCCTTGGCGATCGAAGGCAGCTTGCGGAGCATCATGCTCCAGGTGATCGTGTCGCTTGGCGTGCGGCGCATGGCGGCTCCCGTTCGCTCTTCTTATTGTCGGGCGGCGTTTAATGAAGCCCGAAAATACGTCAAGGGTTCTTGAGCTGTACACGCGGTTTTTGAAATGTTTTGTATCTGCAACAGCGGTGTTGGAGATCGCGAGCGCGAGGACTTCAAATGGTTCAATCCAGCCGCCGAGAACCTCGCAAAATGCAGGATGCACGATGGCTGTTCTTGCAAATTGCACGAAAGCAAAAATCAGCTTTAAACCTAACTTGCTGTTTTTAAAGGAATTTAATCACCGCCTGATACTGGCACAATCACTGCAACGCTCTGTGCATGCTTGCCTATTCAAGTCATCACGGAGCTGAAAGACATGAACCTGATCCAGGAAAAATTCGCATCCCTGTTCTCCAACTACGAAGTCATCACCCAGCCTCGTCCTGACGGCGGGATTCTGCTGACCTTGCGGGGTGCCGAGGACAGAGTGTTCAAGCGCTCGATTTCCTATCAGCAGCTGCACAATGGCGACCAGTTGTCGTGGGTCATCAGCGCCATCCGCCGCGACCTGGCCGAGCAGGCCAGCGAGTTGCCGCAGATTTCGATGTTGCAGAGCCAGCAGCGGTTTGCCTTGCCGACCTATCACTCGGCCTGACTAGAGCGGATTTCTGCTTTCCTGTAGGAGCGAGCATGCTCGCGATGGTCGTTAACGATAACGCTGGAAACCTGATGCCCAGCGGTGTCTGAACGTTCATCGCGAGCATGCTCGCTCCTACAGGTTATGTGATGTCATCGAGCCGCGGGAACTGGCTGGCAATATTGTCCCCGGTGAAGTTCGCCACCAGGCCTTCCTGGTTCTTGAACAGGCGAATCGCCACGAAATGCGGATTCTCCCCGATGTCGAACCAATGCTTGGTGCCGGCCGGCACCAGGATCAGATCATTCTTCTCACACATCACCGCATAGACGTAATCGTCGATGTGCAGGTTGAACAAACCGCGCCCGGCAACGAAAAAGCGTACTTCGTCCTCACTCTTGCGGTGTTCGTCGAGGAATTCGGCTTTCTGCGGGTGATCGTTGCTGTGGCTGATCACGTCGACGGTGACGTAGCCGCGCTCTGTCATCAACTGGTCGATTGGCGCCTGATAGGCGGCGATCAGTTCTTCCTGGCTGGCGCCCGGCTGGAGCTTCGTCGCGGCTTGCCAGCGGTCGAAGCGCACGCCCTGCTCGGCCAGGGTCGAGGCGATATCTTCGAAATGGGTCAGCACCTTGTTGGGAACTTCGGGACTTGAGACGTGAAAAACGGACAGGCTGCTCATTAAGGCGCTCCTTCTTGCATACGTGTGGCGATGATAACGGCTGCCGCGACGGCTGCGAGACTGGCAATACTAAAGGTTGATGCCGCGCCCAGGGCATTCCAGCTGTAGCCCGAATACAGCGCGCCTACTGCGCCGCCGGTTCCGGCGAGGGCTGCATATAGCGCCTGGCCCTGCCCTTGCTGACCCGGGCCGAAGCTGCGTTGCACGAAGGCAATGGCAGCGGCGTGAAAACTGCCAAAGGTCGCCGCGTGCAGGACCTGGGCAAACAGCAGCACCCAGAGAAACTCCGCCAGCGAGCCCAGCAGCACCCAGCGCAGCGCCGCCAGCAGGAAACTCGCCAGCAGCACACGCCGCAGGGAAAAGCGCGCAAGGATCCGGCTCATCGCCATGAACATCAGTACTTCGGCCACCACGCCGACGGCCCAGAGCATGCCGATCACCCCTCGGCTGTAACCCAGGCGCTCGAGGTGCAGGGTCAGAAAGGTGTAATACGGACCGTGGCTCATCTGCATCAGCGCCACGCAGGCGTAGAAAGCCAGCACGCCGGGGCTGCGCAACTGGGCGAGAAAGCCATCACCCGTCAACTTTGCACCCTGGACAGGCTGCGCATTGGGCACCCAGAGGCTGCTCAGGACGATGCCGGCCATGATCAGCACCAGCGCCGCCGGATAAATGTCCAGGCTCAGCCATTCGAACAGGCGCCCCAGCGCGACCACGGTGATGATGAAACCGATGGAGCCCCACAGGCGAATCTGGCTGTAGCGCGAGGTCTGCCCCTGCAAGTGCGCCAGGGTAATGACCTCGAACTGCGGCAACACCGCATGCCAGAAGAACGCGTGCAGGGCCATGACCATCGCCAGCCAAGCGTAGGTCTTGCTGACGAAGATCAGCGAAAAGGTCAGCAGCGTGCAGACCGCGCCGAAGCGCACGATGGCCAGGCGCCGGCCGGTGTAGTCACCGAGCCAGCCCCAGATGTTCGGCGCCACGCAACGCATCAGCATCGGGATCGCCACCAGTTCGCCGATGCGCGCAGCAGAAAACCCCAGATGATCGAAGTACAGCGCCAGAAACGGCGCGGTCGATCCGAGCAAGGCGAAATAGAACAGATAGAAACTGGAGAGCCGCCAGTACGGAAGCGCCGCAGCCATCAGACTGCGGCGCTTTTCATATCAATCATGCAGATCGGCCATTCACAGCTGACCGAGCACCGGCGTGCTCACGCGCACGTCGGCGTTTTGCCCGCGGTGACGCAACAGGTGATCCATCAGCACGATGGCCATCATCGCTTCGGCGATCGGCGTGGCGCGGATGCCGACGCACGGGTCGTGACGGCCCTTGGTGATGACTTCCACCGGGTTGCCATTGATGTCGATCGAGCGGCCCGGGGTGGTGATGCTCGAGGTCGGCTTGAGCGCCAGGTGGGCAACGATCGGCTGACCGGAGGAGATCCCGCCGAGGATGCCGCCAGCGTTGTTGCTGAGGAAACCTTCCGGGGTCAGCTCATCGCGATGCTCGGTGCCGCGTTGGGCTACGGAGGCGAAACCGGCGCCGATTTCCACGCCCTTGACCGCGTTGATGCTCATCAGCGCGTGGGCCAGCTCCGCGTCGAGGCGGTCGAAAATCGGCTCGCCCAGACCCGGCATCACGCCTTCGGCAACCACGGTGATCTTGGCGCCGACCGAATCCTGGTCGCGACGCAGCTGGTCCATATAGGCTTCCAGCTCTGGCACCTTGTCCGGGTCCGGGCTGAAGAAGGCGTTCTGTTCCACCGAATCCCAGGTCTTGAACGGGATTTCAATCGGGCCGAGCTGGCTCATGTAACCGCGAATGACGATGCCCTGGCTGGCCAGGTATTTCTTGGCGATGGCGCCGGCCGCCACGCGCATGGCGGTTTCCCGGGCCGAGCTGCGACCGCCGCCGCGATAATCGCGCTCGCCGTACTTGTGGTGGTAGGTATAGTCGGCGTGGGCCGGGCGGAACAGATCCTTGATCGCCGAGTAGTCCTTGGACTTCTGGTCGGTGTTGCGGATCAACAGGCCGATGGCGCAACCGGTGGTGCGGCCCTCGAACACGCCGGAGAGGATTTCGACTTCGTCGGCTTCCTGGCGCTGGGTGGTGTGGCGGCTGGTGCCGGGCTTGCGCCGGTCCAGATCACGCTGCAGATCCTCAAGGGAAATCTCCAGGCCCGGCGGGCAGCCATCGACAATGGCGACCAACGCCGGGCCATGGCTTTCGCCCGCGGTGGTGACAGTGAACAGCTTGCCGTAGGTATTGCCGGACATGCAGGACGCTCCGTGAAATCGAACCCAAATACGTAATGCGCGCCAGTATACGCAGGCTACCCAATCAGTTCATCCTCGAACCTAACGCCGATTGGCGAGTCCAACCGGCATCCTGATGATGATGGCCTGATGATGCTGCGAGTTTTGCTCTTGACCCTGACCTTGTTTACCGGCTTCGCCCAGGCCACTGTTCTGCAACGGCCGATTACCCTGGACACCGGCAACGGTGAGCTTTTCGGCTCGCTGCTGCTGCCCAAGTCCGACACTCCAGTACCGGTGGTGCTGATCATTTCCGGCTCCGGCCCTACCGATCGCGACGGCAACAATCCCGACGGCGGGCGCAACGACAGCCTCAAGCGCCTGGCCTGGGTGCTGGCCAAACACAACATCGCCAGCGTGCGCTACGACAAACGCGGCGTGGCGGCGAGCCTGGCGGCTACTCCGGACGAGCGCAATCTGTCGGTCGAAGGCTATGTCTCCGACGCCGAGGCCTGGGGTCGCAAGCTCAAAGCCGACCCGCGCTTCGGCAAGCTGATCCTGCTGGGGCACAGCGAAGGCGCGTTGATCGCCAGCCTCGCCGCACCGAGTGTCGATGCAGCGGCGGTGATTTCCATGTCCGGCAGCGCGCGGCCGATCGATCAGGTGCTGCGTGAGCAACTGGCCCGTAGCTTGCCGCCACCCTTGATGTTGCGCAGCAATGAGCTGCTCGACAGCCTCAAGGCCGGGAAAACCGATGACAACGTGCCAGCCCCGCTCCAGGTTATTTTCCGCCCAAGCGTGCAGCCGTACCTGATTTCGCTGTTCCGCCAGGACCCGGCGGCAGCCTTTGCCCGGCTGAAAATGCCGGCGCTGATCATTCAGGGCAGCAGCGATATTCAGGTCGGGGTCGAGGACGCGCGGTTGTTGAAAGCCGCCAAACCGGACGCGCAACTGGCGCTGATCGAAGGCATGAACCATGTCCTGCGCATCGTGCCCAACGACGTCAAACGGCAGCTGGCCTCCTACAAGGACCCGAATCTGCCCCTGGCCGCCGAGCTGGGCACACACATTCTCGGGTTTATTGACGGACTTCCCATCCGTTAAACGCTGTTTACCCTCCAGTCCTGAACAAAACGGCCGATAAGCCTTTGTCGCCAACGCAATGGTTGGTGACAAGCTGAGCCTGGACAGGATCTTGACGTTATGACAGACACCCCGACTTCAACCGACACCACCGCTGAAAAAGAAGCACCGCCAGCGGTCGAGCTGCCATGGGCGGACGTCCACGTCGAGCACCACAAGATGCTCCGCCTGGCGCCGTTGCAGACTGACCGCAACACCGGCGGGCGGCCCCTGCGCTTTGTCGAATTCGGTTACGCCGAGCGCAATGACAAGCAAAGCAGCTTGCTGCGCATGACCATCACCCTGCCAGGCCAGCGGGTGCGCAAGGAGCAGAACAATCTGGACGTGTGGGTCGACCACGCGGAAAAACGCGTGCACTTCGGCCCCGACAGCGGCCTGCAGATCGAACCGCTGAACCGCGGCATCGGCCGTTACATGGCGGCGCAAGGCATCAACTGGGCGAAGAAACGCTGGCCCGGCTACACCGTCGACGGCACCGACCTGAACAACAAGGATGCGCTGAGCGAAGACACTCGTCTGCGCCGCGATCACTTCCTGCGGGTTCATGGCTTCGATGTGGTGTACGCCGATCCTCAGCATTTGAAGGGCAGCGTCAGTGAGGTGCGGGTCGGCGACCTGTTGGGCGACTGGAATACGGAAAAGCTGCAGGTCGTGGAGATTCTTGAGGCGGCGCAGATGCTCCAGCAGGCCGAGCAGAACCTGGCCGAGCAGGAAGTGAAGCTGAAGAAACACGAAGAGAAGGTGAGCAAGTACAAGCGTGAAGACGCTGGGTTGCGTTTCACCATTACCTGTCTGGTGGCGTTTGCGGTGTTTCAGGCGGGGTTGTTGATCTGGATTGCCACGCACCGTTGAATATTTGAAATTGTGGTGCGGCATTCGCGGGCAAGCCTCGCTCCTA
>NZ_JAIQWX010000174.1 GCF_020164475.1 Pseudomonas sp. REP124
GGGCAAGCCTCGCTCCTACAAGGGTTTATGCGACCTCGAAGTTTTGTGCTGTGACCGGCTCACGCTTGATCATCCGCTTCATCTTCCACTCAAACGCCAGCGTCAGGCTGATCGCCGAGCACGCCAGCCCCAGCGCCAAGCCCCACCAGACCCCCGTCGGCCCCCAGTGCAGGTGGAACGCCATCCACCACGCCGCCGGCGCGCCAATCAGCCAATAGCAGGCCAGGCCCACCAGGAAGGTGGTCTTGGCGTCCTTGAGCCCGCGAATGCAGCCCATGGCGATGGTCTGCGTGCCGTCGAACAGTTCGAACCAGGCCGCCACCGCCAACAGGCTCACCGCCAGGTTGATGACCTCGCGGAACGCCGGGTCGTTGTGGTCCAGGAAAAGGCCGATCAGTTGGTTCGGCAACAGCCAGAACACCATGGCGAAACACAGCATCGCCACAGCGCCGAAGCCGATGCCGACCCGCCCGGCCAATCGCGCATCCTGCAATTGCCCGGCGCCGTAGTGCTGGCCGATGCGCATGGTGATCGCATAGGAAATTCCCGCCGGTACCATGAACGCCACCGACACGATTTGCAGAGCGATCTGATGCGCCGCCAGTTGCGTACTGCCCATGGTGCCCATGCACAGCGCGGCGAACGCAAACAGCCCGACTTCCACCGCATAGGTGCCGCCGATGGGCAGGCCCAGGCGCCACAGCTCCTTCAGATACTGGCGGTTGAGCTTCAGCAGGCCGTGGCGCAACGGATAGGCGTCGTAGGCCGGATGCCGGCGAATGTGCCAGGCCAGCGCCAGGGCCATGAGGTTGGCGACAATCGCAGTGACCAGACCGATGCCCATCAGGCCCAGTTTCGGCAGGCCGAACATCCCGGTGATCAACGCGTAGTTGAGCAGGAAGTTGGCCACCGTGCCGCCCAGGCTGATGACCATCACCGGCGTCGCCCGGCCGATGGCGCTGGTGAAGCCGCGCAGGGCCATGAAGGTAAGGTATCCGGGCAGGGCGAAGGGCAGGAACACCAGAAATTGCCCGGCCGCCTCGACGTTGGTCGGTGTCTGGCCGAACAGCAGCAGCACCGGTTTGAGGTTCCAAAGCAGCAGCCCGCCACCAATCGCCATCAACCACGCCAGCCAGACACCTGCCTGGGTCAGCCGCGCCGCGCCGAGAATATCCCCCGCGCCCTGACGGATCGCCACCAGGGTGCCGACCGCGGCAATCACGCCGATGCAGAAAATCGACACGAACGAATAGCTCGCCGCACCCAGCGAACCGCCGGCCAGCGCTTCGGGGCTTAGACGCGCCATCATCAGAGTGTCGGTGAGGACCATCAGCATGTGCGCCAACTGCGAGGCGATCAGCGGCCCCGACAGCCGCAATATGGCCCAGAGTTCAGTACGTGCTGGATGCTGCATGGTCATCACGCTCGAGAGTAAAAGTGGACAGGAAAGGATCGATTCTCGGCGCTCTGCAGACTTTGCACAAAGGGATAAAAAGGATGGATGGCATGAGTCAAACTCATGCAAGGAAGATTCTGTTAGGGTAGGCGAATCCCTTTGTAGGAGCTTTCCTGATGTCCCGTCGTCTTCCGCCCTTGTATGCCCTGCGCGCATTTGAAGCGGCGGCGCGACATAGTTCTTTCACACGCGCCGCGGAGGAATTGTCGATTACCCAGAGCGCAGTCAGCCGGCATATCCGCACCCTCGAAGAGCATTTCGCCTGCCGCCTGTTTCATCGCAGCGGCCGTCACCTGCAGCTCACCGAATCGGCCCGCCTGCTGTTGCCGGGGATCCGCGAAGGCTTCACGGCACTGGAGCGCGCCTGTAATACCTTGCGCGCCGAAGACGACATCCT
Source organism: Pseudomonas sp. REP124 (assembly GCF_020164475.1). GTDB lineage: Bacteria > Pseudomonadota > Gammaproteobacteria > Pseudomonadales > Pseudomonadaceae > Aquipseudomonas. The sequence goes on from NZ_JAIQWX010000174.1 coordinate 1,854, forward strand.
GCGCATGAAAGCCCCGTCGACCCTGACCATGCGCTGGTTGCTGGCGCGCCTGAGTCGCTTCCGTCATTTGCAGCCGGGCAATGAAGTGCAGTTGACCAGCGCCTGGATGGACATCGATTCGGTGGACTTCAACGAAGAGCCGTTTGATTGCGCGGTGTTGCTGAGCAATGGCCATTTCCCGCCGGACTGGGAGGCGAGCTACCTGTTCCCTGAGGAATTGATTCCGGTGGGGGCGCCGAATTTGCCGGTCGATCCGCCTTGGGATGCCGAGCGCCTGGCCAACACCGAACTGCTACACCCCACACCGGACCGGCGTGACTGGCGCAACTGGCTGGAACGCATGGGAATGGCCGAGCAGGTGTCGCTCAAGGGCGGGCAAGTGTTCGATACGCTGGAGCTGGGCATGATCGCCGCCGCGCGGGGTTATGGCGTGTCGATGGGCGATCTGCTGATGGTCGCTGAGGACGTGGCGCAAGGTCGCTTGAGCTTGCCTTGGCCGACGGCAGTCGCCAGTGGTGAGAAATACTATCTGGTCTGGCCGAAAACCCGTCCGGGTGGTGAGCGCATGCGAAGGCTCTCCGACTTCCTGCAAAACGAAGTCCGGGCCATGGAATTGCCTGATGTCGTACGTCTTGGCTGAAACGTTCGAGCCATATCCCTATTAATCACTCAAGTATTCCCGCGCGCCGCCGAAAATCTGCTTGTGGGACCCTCGTGCAGGTCCGACGCGCCACCCCCAATTATTAGAAATTTTGCTGAGCGTCTATCGAGATCAGGATGATCCGGTTGCTCGGCCAGGAGCAGTCATGTCTCATCCCCGTGCCCGGATCGCCTCACAGCTGGGCGTTGCCCTTGCTGTGATACTGGCGGTCGTCATCACCGGCAGTACCTTGTTCGCCCTGCGTTCGCTGGACTCCGCCAACCTCGCCACCCGCGAAGAACACCTGGCCAGTGAGGCCCGGTTGCTGGCCGACCAATTGACCACCTTCCACGCCACCTTGCGTGAAAGCACCCAGCGTCTGGCCGGGTTGTTCGAGAAGCGCTTCGGTGAAGGTCTGAGTGTGCATCCGGATCAGCCGGTGACCGTGGCGGGCGCGCAGACTCCGGGCCTGCACCTGGGCAGTGAAGTGCTCAATAACAACTTCAAGGAAGTGGACCAGTTCAAGCAGATGACTGCGGGCGTGGCCACGGTGTTCGTGCGCAGCGGCGAGGATTTCATTCGGGTCAGCACCAACGTCAGCAAGCAGGACGGCAGCCGTGCCATTGGCACCGTGCTGGATCACGCGAACCCGGCCTATGCGCGTTTGATGGCAGGGCAAAGTTTCGTGGGACGTTCGCTGCTGTTTGAACGCTTTTACATGTCGCAGTACACCCCGGTGCGTGACAGCAGCGGCAAGGTGATCGCGGTGCTGTACGTCGGTTTCGACTACACCGACGCGCAGAAGGCCCAGTTCGAAAACCTCAAGCGCTTCCGCATCGGCCAGACCGGCTCTCTGTCTTTGCTCGACGAACAGGGCAAGTGGCTGGTGCCGATTGCCGGTGTCGAGGCGCTGGATCAGGCGGTCCCGACCGTAGTAGAACTGGCGAAAACCCCGGGCAAGGGCGAGTTCTGGAGCGATAAGGCCGAAGATTTCTACAGCATCGTGGTGCCGTTTGCGGACGGGCCGTGGTCGGTATTGGCGAGCATGCCGAAAAGCGAAATCAGCGCCGTGACCTGGAGTGTCGGTATTCGCCTGGCCATTGGTAGCTTGCTGGCGATGTTGCTGGCGGTCGGTGCAGCGGTCTGGCTGTTGCGCAGCAAACTCGCGCCGCTGGGGGATCTGGTGCGTCAGGCTGAAGCCTTGGGCGCAGGGGATCTGAGTGTGCGTCTGAACGTATCGAGCAATGACGAGATCGGCCAGCTGTCCCGTGCTTTCAACCAGATGAGCGAGGCGCTGTCGACCATGGTCCAGCACATCCGTAGTGCTTCGCTGGAGGTCAACAGCCGTGCCCAGGCCTTGTCCGGTTTGTCCGGCGGTGCCTATGAAGGGATGGAGCAGCAGTCGGGGGAAATCACCAGCATGGCCGGCGCCGTGGAAGAGTTCAGCGCGACCTCGCTGAACATCGCCGACAACATGGGCAGCACCCAGCGTCTGGCCCAGGAAAACGCCCAACAAACACAGATCGGTCGCACCTCCATGGACGAGGCGTCTTCGTCCCTGGAACAAATCGCTGGCGCCCTGAACAGCACGGCAACGGTGATCAATACCCTCGGCCAGCGTTCCCAGGAAATCGGCGGCATCGTCGGGGTGATCACCTCGATCGCCGAGCAGACCAACCTGCTGGCGCTCAACGCCGCCATCGAAGCGGCCCGTGCCGGTGAGCAAGGTCGTGGGTTTGCGGTGGTGGCTGATGAGGTGCGCAACCTGGCTTCGCGCACCCGTGAGGCCACCGATGAAATCTCCGGCATGATCCACAGCATCCAGCAGGAGACCGGCAACGCCATCAGCACCATGGAGCAGGGCAACGTGCTGATGCAGGAAGGCTTGTCGCGCAACGCCAACGTCGCTGCCGCGCTGGCACGCATCGACGAGCAAAGCCGCTCGGCCGGTCAGCAGTTCGCCGCAATCACCACCGCGACCCAGGAACAGAGCAGCACCGCGACCTTGCTCAGCAGCAACCTGCAAAGCATTGCGCTGGCCAACAGCGAGCAACGTGAAGTGGTGTCGAATCTGGCGGTGACGGCCAAGGAGCTGGAGAAGCTGGCGGCGGATCTGCGGGCTGAGGTTGATCGGTTTCGGTAAGGCGCAGGCATCGCACTGAACCTGTGGGAGCGGGCTTGCTCGCGAAGAGGGCGTGTCAGTCACCATTGATTTGGCTGACACACCGCTTTCGCGAGCAAGCCCGCTCCCACATTAGTCCGGTGTCAGGCGATCCATTGTGGGAGCGAGCCTGCTCGCGATGTGGGCGACTCAATTTTCAGCCTTACTGAGTCGCCGGCCGATACTGCAACGCCTCAGCCAGATGCTCCCGGCTGATCTCATCCACCCGCTCAAGATCCGCCAACGTCCGTGCCACCTTGAGCAATCGATGCGCCGAGCGCAGCGACAGGGTCAACCGCTCACAGGCAGTTTCCAACCAATGCTCATCCGCTGTGGATAACTTGCAGTACCGCTTCAACCCCGGCAGATCGAGAAAGGCATTCGCACAACGCTGGCGCTTCTGCTGGCGCTCCCGGGCGTCGGCGACCAGCGCAGACGCATTGTTGCTGTCATCTCCGGGCTTGGGCGTAGGGTTCAGCGCTGTAGCTTCCCGGGCCACCGTAAGGTGCAGATCGATGCGATCCAGCAGCGGTCCCGACAGCTTGTTCCGATAGCGTTGCACCATGTCCGGCGTACATGAACAGCGGCCAGTCGGCTCACCAAGATATCCACAGGGACACGGATTCATCGCCGCCACCAGCTGAAAGCGCGCCGGAAAACGCACGCGTTCCTTGGCCCGGGAAATCACGATATGCCCCGACTCCAGCGGCTCCCTGAGAACCTCCAGCACTTTGCGATCAAATTCCGGAAGCTCGTCCAAAAACAGAACACCGTGATGGGCCAACGTGATCTCGCCGGGTTGCGGTTTTGAGCTGCCACCGACCAGCGCCGGGCCCGATGCTGAGTGATGGGGTTGGCGAAACGGTCTCTGCGGCCAATGGGTCAGCGGCGCGCCACTGGAAACCGACTGGATCGCCGCCACTTCCAGGGCCTCCTGCTCAGTCAGAGGCGGCAACAACCCAGGCAATCGACTGGCGAGTAGCGTCTTCCCCGTCCCCGGTGGTCCGCTGAAAAGCAGGTTGTGCGCCCCAGCCGCCGCAATCAGCAGCGCGCGCTTGGCTGCCTGTTGGCCCTGAACTTCATTGAGATCGGGATAAGGTTTGGCGGCATGGAACAAACCATCCGAAACATAAGGCTCAACCGGCGTATGCCCGTTGAAATGCGCCACCGCCTGCAGCAGATGATCCACCGCAATCACCTTCAGGCCCGACGCCAGACACGCCTCCTCGGCATTCGCCCGCGGCACCACCAGCGTCCGCCCGGCCTTGCGCGCCGCCAGCGCCGCCGGCAACACCCCGCGCACCGGCCGCACCTCGCCGGACAACGCCAACTCGCCCAGGCATTCCACATCGTCGAGGGTCAGCGTCGGCACCTGCACACTCGCCGACAGAATCCCCAAGGCAATCGCCAGATCGAACCGCCCACCATCCTTGGGCAAATCCGCCGGCGCCAGATTCAACGTAATCCGCCGCGCCGGAAACTGCAGCCCCGAATTGATGATCGCGCTGCGCACGCGATCCTTGCTCTCCTTCACCGCCGCCTCGGGCAAGCCGACCATGGTCAGCGACGGCAACCCATTGGCCAAATGGACTTCAACAGTAACGGCGGGAGCATCCACGCCAACCTGGGCGCGGCTGTGGACAATGGAGAGAGCCATGATCGTTCCTTGAAATGATGGGGGCCGCTTCCTGCGGGTTTTTCAAGGGTAGACACAAGGCGGAAATTTCGCGGGGCGAAGACGAGAGCAAACCTTCGCAGGATGTTGCCACCTGTAGGAGCGAGCTTGCTCGCGATGGGCTCAAGGACGACGCGTTACCACAGAAACCCCGCGTTATCGTTAACGACCATCGCGAGCAAGCTAGCTCCTACAGGGTGGTATTCATGCAGTTTCGTTGGGGTGAGATTCAGGCTCTTTTGAAGGGTGGCAGCTGCGTGCAGGTTGGCGAGCCGGCCAAGCGAATACCGGCAGACCCGAAGGCCTCCCACACGCAACCGCCATGAAGGTCAGCGTAATCGGCTGCAAGGCCTCGTTTTTGTAGGATCGTTCCCAAGTAGTTGAAGGACATCGGTGAAAAGGGTTGAGTGGGATTGTCTCGTCATAGCTGATGCATCAGCTTGGCCGCTGAATACTGCGTCTGGAGACGAACATGAGCAGCAACGGTATGCGCCCGGTCCACCCCGGAGAGATCCTGAGTCAGGAGTTTATGAAACCGTTGGGCATGAGCATTTTGGATCTGGCCGTCTCAATGCATGAGCCTTTGAGTGAGGTGGTGAGGCTGACGGAATGCCGGATCAGGATCGATGCCGATCTGGCAATCAAGCTTTCCAAAGTCTTCAAAACCACGCCCGAATTCTGGATGAATCTTCAATCGACTTACGATTTGCGTAGAGCGCAGATCAGGAGTGGTTCATTGCCCGTCAGTTAAGAGCTTTAACAGCAATGAGGACATTGTGGTGAGGGGATTTATCCCCGTTGGGCTGCGAAGCGGCCCCAAAATCTGCCACCGCAGTCTTTCTGTTACACCGCATTGGCAGGGTTTGCGACTGCTGCGCAGCCGAACGGGGATAAATCCCCTCGCCACAATGACCTCATCGTCTGTTTAATCTTTAACTGACTGGCATTAAGGCGTAGATGACGCCTCTGACGTTATAGCGACTGCAGCATCCGAGAAACACGTTTCCACCACGATCCCACCAGCGGGCGTTTTTCCTGCTCCCCATCCGCCAGCATCTGTGGCACATCCTGCAGCCTGATCCACGGCTGGTTATTCCAGTGCAACAAGCTCAACGACATTCGTGGCCAGTTGAGCAGGCTCAGTTGTGGGCGTTCGGTGGTGGTGGGGTGTTGGGTGTCGCGCAGGGTGGGGACGACTTCGTGGGTGAGCCATTCGCGCAGGGCTCGGTATTCGGGGGAGTAGTGGTAGATGAGCAGGGCGTAGACGCCGGATTCGCTGATGAGCAGGGTGTTTTCGATGTGGTCGTGGATCAGGACTCTGGTGATCTGGTGCTGATCTGGGTCGAGTTTTCGCAGGAGTCGGTCGTTTAAGTAGATGCGTAGCAGGCGGCCAAGATCGCGAGCGCAGAACCAGGGTTGGTTTTGTATGAGGAGGGCGTGGAGTTGGAGTTTATGGCGGGTGAAGGTGTAGGGGGTCAGGTAGTTTTCGTCCATGGTGAAGTCTCGGGATGGAATGAATAAAACTGCCTCTGATCGTCGCCAAACGAAAAGGGTGGCAGCTATGCGCGGGTTGGCGAACCGGAGAATCCCGAAACCGGCAGACCAAAAGGTCTCCCACGCAAAGCCGCCATGACTCGAGATGGGAATAATTCCCTTGTTCGAATGTGGTCGCGGTGCGTCGGGGTTTTCCAGGTCGCCAAACCCAGTGCTGAACATCCAGCTGGGAATGAGCATAAAAACCGGGGGCTTTTCGACGCAATCGGACGGCGGTGTGATTTTTGTAGGACGTTGCCGAGAATGTTGCAGGGCTAAAGATCAAAGATCGCAGCCTGCGGCAGTTCCTACAGGTGAAGCTGAAGGCCGTTCCGGCCTTCAATCGCGAGCAGGCTCGCTCCCACAGAAGGGCAGAGCGTTATTCCGTGGGCGGGGTGAGCTTCGCTTCCAGTTCGGCGACTTTGGCTTCCAGGCTTTCGAGGCGGGCGCGGGTGCGGGCGAGGACGACCATCTGGCTGTCGAATTCTTCGCGGCTCACCAGGTCCAGTTTGCTGAAGGCGCTTTGCAGCAGCATTTTGAACTGGCTTTCGATTTCGGCTTTCGGCAACGGGGTGTCGCCGCTGAAGAGGCGGGAGGCGGTGCCGCTCAGGGCGTCGAGGAAGTCTTTTGGCGCGAGCATGGTGAGTGTCCTGATAACGATGGCGGGCAGTGTATCACGCACCATCCATAGTCATTTTCACCGGGAAAACGTGCACGCTTTTCGCGCATGCGGACGGACGGCGCCGCACCGTTGTTGTGCGTATCTTGCCGGGTGTTTCCGCGAATCGGCGGGCATCCGCTGGCAAGCACTTGAAAACCGTGAATTTTGTAGAGATGGCAAGCTTTCTGCAAAGACACCAGTAACCCATGCACTGATGCAGTCGCTGTGACGAATGCAGTGCGCCAGGCGGAACACGGGGAGTGTTTTGCAAGGAACGGTCAGCGGCGTCGGATGGGCGGGTAAGGCCGACGAAGCGTTACAAAGCCAGGCACTGCGCTTAGACTTGAGACGGGTTTGTTTTCCTGGGGCAAGTCCACCAATTCGGGAGAGAGTTTTCATGAAGCTAGTCACTGCCATCATCAAGCCGTTCAAGTTGGACGACGTGCGCGAGTCGCTGTCCGAGATCGGCGTGCAGGGCATTACCGTCACTGAAGTCAAAGGCTTCGGTCGGCAGAAGGGTCACACCGAGCTGTATCGCGGCGCGGAATACGTGGTCGATTTCCTGCCAAAGGTGAAGATTGATGTCGCCATTGACGACAAGGATCTGGACCGGGTCATCGAGGCGATAACCAAGGCGGCCAACACCGGCAAGATCGGTGACGGCAAGATCTTCGTGGTCAATCTGGAACAGGCGATTCGCATCCGTACCGGCGAAACCGATACCGACGCAATCTAAGCCGCCCCAAACCCAACGCCCCAGGAGAAAACAAAATGACTCTGCGTAAATTCGCAGGGCTAGGAGCCCTGTTGTCCATCGTAATGCCAAGCCTTGCAATGGCGGCGGACGAAGTGGCGGCTCCAGTCCTCAATTCCGGCGACACCGCCTGGATGCTGACCGCGACAGCCCTTGTGCTGTTCATGACCATTCCCGGCCTTGCGCTGTTCTACGGCGGCATGGTTCGGTCGAAAAACATTCTTTCCGTGATGATGCAGTGCTTCGCCATTACCGGTCTGATCAGCGTGCTGTGGGTCATCTTTGGCTACAGCCTCGCGTTCGACACCACCGGCATGGAGCAGGGCGTCGTCAACTTCAATTCCTTCGTCGGCGGTCTGGGCAAAGCCTTCCTCGCCGGTGTGACGCCAGCCAGCGTGACCGGCCCTGCGGCGCTGTTCCCGGAAGCGGTGTTCATCACCTTCCAGATGACCTTCGCCATCATCACTCCGGCGCTGATCGTCGGTGCCTTCGCCGAGCGCATGAAGTTCTCCGCGATGCTGGTGTTCATGGGCATCTGGTTCACCGTGGTCTATGCACCGATCGCGCACATGGTCTGGTCCGGCAACGGCGGCCTGATGTGGGACTGGGGCGTGCTGGATTTCGCCGGCGGCACCGTGGTGCACATCAACGCCGGTATCGCAGGCCTGGTGGCGTGCCTGGTGCTGGGCAAGCGTAAAGGCTTCCCGACCACCCCGATGGCTCCGCACAACCTGGGTTACACCTTGATGGGCGCCGCGATGCTGTGGATCGGCTGGTTCGGTTTCAACGCCGGTTCCGCTGCTGCTGCCAACGGCACCGCCGGCATGGCGATGCTGGTGACCCAGATCGCAACCGCTGCTGCTGCATTGGGCTGGATGTTCGCCGAGTGGATCACTCACGGCAAACCAAGCGCACTGGGCATCGCTTCGGGCGTGGTTGCCGGCCTGGTCGCCATCACTCCGGCGGCGGGCACCGTAGGCCCGATGGGCGCTCTGGTAATCGGTCTGGCGGCAGGCGTGGTGTGCTTCTTCTGCGCCACTACCCTGAAACGCAAAATGGGCTACGACGATTCCCTGGATGCCTTCGGCGTCCACGGTGTCGGCGGTATCCTCGGCGCAATCCTGACCGGTGTTTTCGCAGCACCGTCCCTGGGTGGCTTCGGCACCGTGACCGACATCGCCGCACAAGTGTGGATCCAGTGCAAAGGCGTTGGCTTCACCGTGATCTACACCGCGATCGTCACCTACATCATCCTCAAGGTGCTGGATGCGGTGATGGGGCTGCGCGTCACTGAAGAAGAAGAGGCCGTCGGTATCGATCTGGCGCTTCACAACGAACGCGGCTACAACTTGTAAGCACGCGCACGCAAAAAACTTGCCCGGCTTGCCGGGCATTTTTTTGTCCTGGATTTGTCATCAGGGGCGCGGCTGAAAGGTTTTTTCCGGCAGCTTTTTGAACGTTTGGACGAGGTGGTTTTCTACGGTCAGAGGCACGCGCGTTCCAAGAAAAACAAGGGCCTTTGTTTTTTCCCAGACCGCGCTAGAATGCGCCCCGAACGAGCGGAGAACTGTATGTGGCAACAGACTCTGATAACCCTTCGGGCGCGGCCCAGGGGCTTTCATCTGGTAACGGACGAGTTACTCGCCGGCCTGCCTGAACTCAAGGCATGTCGGGTCGGTCTGTTGCATTTGTGGCTGCAGCATACCTCGGCGTCGTTGACCATCAACGAGAACGCCGATCCGGCAGTACGTCGCGACTTCGAACGATTTTTCAATCGTCTGATCCCACAAGGAACAGACGGCTATGAGCATAACGACGAAGGCCTGGACGACCTCCCGGCGCACTTCAAGGCCAGCGTGCTTGGCTGTCAGATCAGCCTGCCGATTTCGGCGGGTCGACTGGCGTTAGGGACCTGGCAAGGCGTTTATCTGGGCGAGCACCGTGATTTTGGCGGTGCTCGTAAAGTCCTCGCCACCTTGCACGGTGAAGAGGCATGAGCCGCTGGTCACCAGCGACTATTGAATTTTTCCGGCAGCCTTCGACAGAAGGCTAAGCTGGTCTATAACTAACCTGCTTTTCGCAAGTCATGAGGTAGAACATGAGCGACGATGATCTGGAAAACGACGACCTCGAAGTAGGCGACGAAGACGAGGCCGAAGAAGGCCTGGAAGCAGCGGCCGAAGACGTCGCTGAAGACAGCGGTGAAGACGCACCGGCCCCGACCGCCAAAGGCAAGTCCAAGGCTGCGGTATCGGTCGATGAGCTGCCGAGTGTCGAAGCCAAGAACAAAGAGCGTGATGCTCTGGCCAAGGCCATGGAAGAGTTCCTGGCCCGTGGTGGCAAGGTGCAGGAAGTGGAGGCCAACGTGGTCGCCGATCCGCCCAAGAAGCCTGACAACAAGTATGGCAGCCGGCCTATCTGAGCCTGCTCCACGCTTATTGAAAAAGCCCGCCGTCGCTGCGGGCTTTTTCATGTCTGGATAAAAGCTTCGCG
>NZ_JAIQWX010000175.1 GCF_020164475.1 Pseudomonas sp. REP124
GCGAGGCTTGCCCGCGAAGCCGTCAGTCCGAACTACTCAAAAACTAAGCCTGACCTCAACCTCCCCAAGATGCCCGCCATACGGTCCGAAACTCCTTTCGACCAGATGCCGCGCCCCGTCCGCCTGCACGATCAGCGCCGTACTCGCCCGAGTCCCATAGCTCTGACTGGCAATGAACACACTCGACAACAACGTCTCCGTGGCCACTCCGACGCCCGTATCCGGCAACTCGGCAAACGGCGCCTGTTGCGAATCCGCCAGCAGATTTAATAATGCCTGCGGCTGCGGATCGTCCAGCACCTCGCTCAACGCCGCTCGTGCCTTTAGCAGCTTCGGCCACGGCGTATCCAGCCCCGCATTCGACAGCCCGTAAACCCCCGAAGGCAGCATCACCGCTTCCGACTCCCGGGCATTGAAGTGCCAAAGCTCATGGGCATTGCCCACCAACAGGTTAAATCCGCCATATTCCGCAGAACGTGCAACAACTTCGCTCAAATAGTCGTCAATCGGCACTTCTCCGGTAAGAAAGCGCGCCACCAGCTCGCCCCGGGATTTGCGTCCCGCGGGACGCTGGGGATCGCGGATATTGGTCAGCGCGGCAAACCGACCGTTCGTGCCGATGCCGAGCCAGGTGCCGCCTGCCTCCAGGTCGCGACCGGCGTAGACCTGCGGCGATTCCGGCCATTGCGCCAGCGGCAGGGTCGGGCGGGCATAGAACTCGTCGCGGTTGGCCGCGACGATCAGCGGTTGGGCATGACCCGGTCGCCAGGCAAAAACAATCAGGCACATAAGGCGGTCCTTGTGTGTTTTTTGCCCACTCTACGCAGTCATCGTGCGGGTATCCATCGCCATCCAGTGGAGCCCGAGGCCATGCATCCGTTACCATGCCGCTCCGGTTTTGGGGATGGGTGGGGAAACCGCATGGAATTTGTGCTCTATCTGGCGCTCGGCGCCTGTGCCGGGGTTCTTGCCGGGCTGTTTGGCGTGGGCGGCGGGATCATCATCGTTCCGGTGCTGGTGTACAGCTTCACCCTGCAGGGTTTCGACCAGTCGATCCTGACCCACCTCGCGGTCGGTACCTCGCTGGCGACCATCATCTTCACTTCGGTCAACGCCGTGCGCGAGCACCACCGGCGCGGCGCCGTGCGCTGGCCGATCTTTATGTGGATGACTGTCGGCATCCTGATCGGTGCCGGGTTCGGCGCCCTGACCGCCGAAGCGATTTCCGGACCCAACCTGCAAAAAATCATCGGTGTGTTCGCCCTGGTGATCGCCGCGCAGCTGGCGCTGGATGTCAAACCCAAGTCCAGTCGAACCGTGCCGGGCAAAGTAGGTCTGACCGTGGCCGGCAGTGTGATCGGCTGGGCTTCGGCGATATTCGGCATCGGCGGTGGCTCGCTGACCGTGCCGTTCCTGACCTGGCGCAGCGTGCCGATGCAGCAGGCGGTGGCGACCTCTTCGGCCTGCGGCCTGCCGATCGCTTTTGCAAGTGCATTAAGTTTCATGATTCTGGGCTGGCACGATCCGTTGTTACCGGCCCATAGTCTCGGTTTTGTTTATTTGCCGGCGTTGCTGGGCATCGCTCTGACGAGCATGGTGTTTGCCCGCATCGGCGCGCGACTGGCGCACAGGCTGTCGCCGAAGTTGCTGAAACGGCTGTTTGCCGCTTTGCTGTTCTGCGTCGGCTTGAGTTTCCTGTTCTGACGCACCGCGCAATCCTGGCTTAATCCTCGGGTGGCAGCGTCGCCCGGGCATTTTGAAGATTTGAACGCTTTTAAGGAGTCGCAATGCTGCCTTACCCGCAGATCGATCCGGTGGCCCTGGCCATCGGTCCGCTGAAAATCCACTGGTACGGGTTGATGTACCTGATTGGCATCGGTGGCGCCTGGCTGCTGGCGTCCCGCCGTCTGAACCGCTTCGATCCGACCTGGACCAAGGAAAAGCTCTCCGACATGGTGTTCTGGATGTCGATGGGGGTGATCGTCGGCGGACGCCTTGGCTATGTGCTGTTCTACGATCTGCATGCCTACCTCGCCAACCCGACGCTGATCTTCGAGGTCTGGAAGGGCGGCATGTCGTTCCACGGCGGTTTCATCGGCGTGATGCTGGCGGCGTTGTGGTTCGGCAAGAAGAACAACAAGTCGTTTTTCCAGCTGATGGACTTCGTTGCCCCGATGGTGCCGATCGGTCTGGGTGCCGGGCGCATCGGCAACTTCATCAATGCCGAGTTGTGGGGCAAGCCGACCGACGTGCCGTGGGCAATGGTCTTCCCGCCTTTCAGCGATCCGGCGCAACTGGCGCGTCACCCGTCGCAGCTGTATCAGTTCGCGCTCGAGGGTGTGGCGCTGTTCCTGATCCTTTGGATCTTCTCGCGCAAGCCGCGGCCGACCATGGCAGTGTCCGGCATGTTTGCGATGTTCTACGGCATCTTCCGTTTCATCGTCGAGTTCGTCCGCGTACCGGACGCGCAGCTGGGCTATCTGGCCTGGAACTGGCTGACCATGGGTCAGGTGCTGTGCGTGCCGATGATCCTCGGCGGTCTGTGGCTGATCTGGCTGGCCTATCACCGTGCACCGGCGACGCCTGCGGCAGCCGTATAAATTCGAATCCCGCAGCGAAAGCTGCGGGTTCAAGGACACAGGTAACTCATGAAGCAATATCTCGATCTGGTCGCCCACGTCATCAAGAACGGCACCAAGCAGGCCAACCGCACTGGCGTAAACACCATCAGCTTTCCCGGCGCGATGCTGCGTTTTGACCTGCAGGAAGGTTTCCCGGCGATCACTACCCGCAAGTTGGCGTTCAAGTCAGCCGTCGGTGAAATGTGTGGTTTCCTGCGTGGCGTGAACAACGCTGCTGAGTTCCGTGCGCTGGGCTGCAAGGTCTGGGACCAGAACGCCAACGAAAACGCCCAGTGGCTGGCCAACCCGTTCCGCCAGGGCGACGACGACCTCGGCGAAATCTACGGCGTGCAATGGCGCAAATGGCCGGCGTACAAGCAGATCCCGCTGAGCAACCCGGCCGCGATCAAGCAGACGCTGGAACAAGGCTATCGCCAGATCGCCGAAGGCGAGGAAGACGCCCAGGCCTACGTGGTGCTGTACAAGGCCATCGATCAGGTGCGCCAGTGCGTCGACACAATCATCAAGGACCCCGGCAGCCGCCGCATCCTGTTCCACGGCTGGAACTGCGCCCAGCTCGATGAAATGGCCCTGCCGCCGTGCCACTTGCTGTACCAGTTCCACCCGAATGTCGAGACCAAGGAAATCTCCCTGACCCTCTACATCCGCTCCAACGATCTGGGCCTGGGCACACCGTTCAACCTCACCGAAGGTGCCGCGTTGCTGAGCCTGATCGGCCGCCTGACCGGCTACACGCCGCGCTGGTTCACCTATTTCATTGGTGACGCCCACGTCTACGAAAACCACCTGGACATGCTGAATGAGCAGCTCAAGCGCGAGCCATTGGCGGCGCCGAAACTGGTGATCAGCGATCGTGTTCCGGAGTTTGCCAAGACGGGTGTGTATCAGCCGGAGTGGCTGGAGCTGGTGGAGCCGAGCGACTTCTCGCTGGAAGGTTACGAGCATCATGCGCCAATGACCGCGCCGATGGCGGTCTGACGCCCAGCCCCAATCAACTGTGGGAGCGAGCCTGCTCGCGATAGCGGTCTGTCAGTCACATCATTGTTGTATGTGACACCGTCATCGCGAGCAGGCTCGCTCCCACATTGGTTTTTTGTTGAGCCTCAATGACCGTGGCTTCTACCCACGTGCGAGTGCTCGACTTCCGTCGCCACCACCCCGCCACTCACTTCCAACCGCTGCAAAATCCCGCATTGATCGATTTCCGGCCCTTCACCGCAGCGTTGGCGCAGGTCGATCAGCTGTGTCTGCAGCGCCATCAGCCCATCAATCCGCGCTTTCACATGGTGAATGTGCTCGTCGATCAGCGCGTTGACGCTTTCGCACTGGTCCTGCGGACTGTCGCGAAAGGCCAGCAGGCTGCGGATCTCCTCCAGGGTCATGTCCAGAGTGCGGCAATTGCGGATGAAGGTCAGGCGTTCGGCGTGAGCCTGGGTGTAGACGCGGTAGTTGCCGTCGCTGCGTGCCGGTTCCGGTAGCAGGCTCTCTCGCTCGTAGTAACGGATTGTCTCTACCGCGCAATCCGTCAATTTCGCCAGTTCTCCGATCTTCATGACGACGATCTCCAAAAAGGGTGCTTGACCCTATAGTGGCTACAGGGTCTTTACTTGGCAACAGGTACTCTTATGGACGCAACCCAATGAGCGATTCCCTGCATATTCACAAACCCGGCGACGGGCACGATCACAGTCAAAAACTGCAGCCTGTGCACAAACACTCCCACGGCGGTGATTCCTGCTGTTCTTCGAAGGTTGCAGTCCCTGCGCTGGTCCGGTTGAGCGAAACGCCGAGTGCCGATGCGCGACACGACAGTTTCCGCATCGAGGCAATGGATTGCCCCACCGAACAGACGCTGATTCAGAACAAGCTAGGAAAACTGACCGGCGTTCAGCAGTTGGAGTTCAATCTGATTAACCGGGTGCTGGGCGTGACCCATAACCTGCCGAGCACCGCGCCGATCATCGAGGCCATCCAGTCCCTGGGCATGCAGGCGGAGCCGTTGGAAGAGGGCGTCGAGGCGCCGGCACCCAAGCCTGAAAAGAAACACTGGTGGCCCCTGGCGCTGTCCGGTGTCACTGCCTTGCTGGCAGAAGTGATCCATTTCACAAGCGCCGCGCCGAACTGGGTCGTAGCGATCATCGCCCTGGTTTCGATTCTCAGCGGCGGCCTGGGTACCTACAAAAAGGGCTGGATTGCCCTGAAAAATCTCAATCTGAACATCAACGCGCTGATGAGCATCGCGGTGACGGGTGCGGTCCTGATCGGCCAGTGGCCGGAAGCGGCGATGGTGATGTTTCTGTTCACCGTGGCGGAATTGATCGAGGCGCGCTCCCTGGATCGTGCGCGCAACGCCATCAGCGGATTGATGCAGATGACGCCGGAGCAGGCCACGGTGTTGCAGGCCGATGGCAGTTGGGTCGAACAGGAAGTGAAAAGCGTCGATCTGGGTGCGCGGGTGCGGGTAAAGCCCGGTGAGCGTATCGCGCTGGACGGTGAAGTGGTCAGCGGCAGTTCGACCATCGACCAGGCGCCGATCACCGGGGAAAGCCTGCCGGTGGAGAAAACCGTCGGCGACAAGGTGTTCGCCGGGACCATCAATCAGGCCGGCTCCCTTGAATACGCAGTCACCGCTGCCGCCAACAACTCCACGCTGGCGCGAATCATCCACGCCGTGGAACAGGCCCAGGGCGCGCGGGCACCGACCCAGCGCTTCGTCGATCAGTTCTCGAAAATCTACACGCCTGCGGTGTTCATCCTCGCCTTGGCCGTCGCAGTGATTCCGCCGCTGTTCATGGGCGCTGCCTGGTTCGACTGGATCTACCGTGCGCTGGTGCTGCTGGTGGTTGCCTGCCCTTGTGCACTGGTCATCTCCACGCCGGTGACCATCGTCAGCGGCCTCGCGGCGGCGGCGCGCAAAGGCATTCTGGTCAAAGGCGGCGTGTACCTGGAGGGTGGTTTCAAGCTCGACTATCTGGCGCTGGACAAGACCGGGACCATCACCCACGGCAAACCGGTGCAGACCGATTACCTGTCCCTCGACCCCGCCACCGAGGCCACCGCCCCGGCACTCGCGGCCGCGCTGGCCGGGCGTTCCGATCACCCGGTGTCGCTGGCCATCGCCAACGCCGCTGTGGATAAGAGCTTTACCCCGCTGATTGTGGATAACTTCGAGGCGCTGGGCGGTCGCGGTGTTCGCGGCGATATCAACGGCCAGACCTATCACTTGGGCAACCACCGGCTGGTTGAAGAGTTGGGACTGTGCTCGCCGCAACTGGAAGAAAAGCTGTTCGCGCTGGAGAAACAGGGCAAGTCCGTGGTGCTGCTGCTCGACGGCTCCGGCCCGCTGGCGCTGTTCGCCGTGGCGGACACGGTCAAGGCATCCAGCCGCGAAGCCATCGCTCAATTGCATGACCTTGGGGTGAAAACCCTGATGCTTACCGGCGATAACGTCCACACCGCCCAGGCGATTGCGGCGCAGGTCGGTATCGATCAGGCTCGGGGCGACTTGCTGCCGACCGACAAACTGCAAGCCATCGAAGACCTTTATGCACAGGGCCACCGCGTCGGCATGGTCGGCGACGGCATCAACGACGCCCCGGCGCTGGCCCGTTCCGAGATCGGTTTCGCCATGGCCGCCGCCGGCACCGATACCGCCATCGAAACCGCCGATGTCGCCCTGATGGACGACGATTTGCGCAAGATCCCGACCTTCATTCGTCTGTCGCGGGACACCTCGGCCATCCTCAAACAGAACATCGCCCTGGCGCTGATCATCAAGGCGATCTTTCTTGGGGTAACCTTCGCCGGGCTCGCTACCATGTGGATGGCAGTGTTTGCCGACATGGGCGTGAGCCTGCTGGTGGTGTTCAACGGTTTGCGCCTGCTGCGCAAATAGACGAAGAGGGAAGGTTGTGCTGAGTGCCGAGCTGAAGGCGTTTTACATGGTTGCCCGCCTGGGCAGCATTACCCAAGCAGCGAAAAAGCTCGGCCTGAGTCAGCCCACGGTGACGACCCAGATCCGTCATCTGGAAAGCCAGTACGCAGTGGAACTTTTTTATCGCGGCGGTCGCCGCCTGAGCGTCAGCGAAGAGGGCGCGCGGTTGCTGCCGATGGTCAAGGCGTTGATGCAGCAGGAGGCCGATATCGAATTTTTCCTGCGCAACAGCGGTCAGGTCCAGGGCACCTTGCGTATTGCCGCCACGGCGCCGTACTACATTCTCGATCTGGTGAAGACCTTCCGCGAACGCCTGCCCCATGTGGAGGTGTCGGTGGAGATCGGCAATTCCCAGCAGGTGCTTGAAGCGCTGGAGGAATATCGGGTCGACGTCGCGGCGTCCTCGCAGTTGCTCGAGGATGCGCGGTTGATCCGCCGGGTTTTGGGCAGCGATCCGCTGGTGCTGGCGGTGCATCGCAATCATCCGCTGGCCGTTCACGATCATGTGCCGCTGAGCGCGCTGGCCGGGCATACCTTGTTGATGCGCGAGCCGGGCTCGACGACAAGGCGCATGACCGAGGAATTGCTGGCGGGTGCCGGGGTGAGTCTGGGGCCTTTGCTGGAGATCGGTAGTCGCGAGTCGATTCGCGAAGCGGTGCTGCGCAACATCGGCATCAGCCTCATCGCCCGCCAGGAAGTGCCGCATGATCCGCAACTGCGGGTGCTGACCATCGAGAATGCGCCGTTGTTGCCGGAGTACCTGTATTGCCTCAAAGAGCGCAAGAACGCGCGGTTGCCGGCGGCGTTTCTTGGGGTGGCGCAGGAAATGTCCCCGGCCTGAGATCTCCTTCGACTGTGCCGGCCTCTTCGCGAGCAAGTCGAATCGTCGCACCGCCGCTCCCACATTTGAAATGCATTCCATTGTGGGAGCGGGCTTGCTCGCGAAGGCGTCGGCACAGGCAGCACACCTCTTGAACCTGCAACCAAAATCCTCGAATACCACTATCGGCCGTTTTTGCCTTACTGCCATATGACGGACGCATTACAACTCTAGGATGGCCTGCATCTGTTAGATGAGGTCCGTCCATGAACAACTCGATCGCCACTGCCCTGTCCAATCCCGGCGCGCCCATGAAGGTGCGCGGCGTGCACAAGCGCTTCGGTGCCTTCACCGCGCTGGATAACGTGTCCCTCGACGTGGCGGCCGGTGAGCTGGTGTGTCTGCTCGGCCCGTCTGGCTGCGGCAAGACCACCTTGCTGCGCTGCATCGCAGGTCTTGAGGGGCAGGATCGCGGCGAGTTGTACCTGGGCGATCGCGACGTTTCCAACCTGGCGCCCCAGGCCCGGGACTACGGCATCCTGTTCCAGTCCTACGCCCTGTTCCCTAATCTCACCGTCGAAGCGAACATCGCCTACGGCCTGGCCAACGCCAGCCGCGACGAAGTGCGCCAGCGTGTCGGCCAGATGCTTGACCTGGTGGGCCTGATCGGCAGCGAGAAAAAGTACCCCGGCCAATTGTCCGGCGGTCAGCAGCAGCGGGTCGCACTGGCTCGCGCCCTGGCGCCTGCGCCGTCGTTGCTGTTGCTCGACGAACCTATGTCCGCCCTCGATGCCCGTGTCCGCGAGCATCTGTGCACCGAGCTGCGCCAGCTGCAACGGGAACTGGGGATCACCACCCTGATGGTCACCCACAATCAGGACGAGGCCATGCTGATGGCCGACCGCATCGCCGTGATGAACAACGGCAAGGTCGAGCAGTACGCCACCCCGCAGGAAATCTACAACCGCCCGGCCACGCCGTTCGTGGCGGAGTTCGTTGGTCAGGGCAACTGGTTGCCATTCGACAGCGGCAGCGACAGCCACGCCCGGGTCGGCGGGATGAACATGCGCCTGGCTGACGGCAGCGCCAAGACTTCTTCGGGCCGTCTGTTCTGCCGTCCGGAAGCGATCAACGTCAATCCGCTGGTGCACGAGGAAAACCTGTTCCCGGCCAAGGTTCGCGAGATCACCTTCCTCGGCAATCGCTGCCGCATGAGCTTCGAGCTTGATCATCTGCCGGGTCACGCCCTGCTGGCCGAACTGGCGCCGGAAGCGATGCCGCGGCTGGGCGCGCAGCAGATCATGGTCGCACTGCCTCCGCGTAGCCTGCAGGTGTTCGCCTGATGAGCGCGAACATCGCGCTGCCGCTACCGCGCAAGCAGGTGCGACAGGTGTCCCGTGCCGAGATCGGCGACCGGATTTTCGTGGTCGGCGGCAAGGTCCTGTTGCTGGTGCTGCTCGGTGTCGCCGTGTTGATGCCGCTGCTGGCGATCTTCTGGCGCGGCTTCAGTGCCGAAGCCGGGCAGGGCGGCGGCTTGGCCGCTGCTCGCGAGCTGGTGACCAGTGCCAACTTCCACTGGCTGCTGGGCAACAGCCTGAAGGTTTCCCTCAGCGTTGCGGCCATCGTCGTACCGCTGGCCTACCTGTTTGCCTACGCCCTGCAACGCACGTTGATTCCGGGCAAAGGCATCTGGCGCGGTATTTCTCTGCTGCCGTTGATGGCGCCGTCGATGCTGCCGGGCATTGCGCTGGTTTATCTGTTCGGCAACCAGGGCATGCTCCGTGGTCTGCTCTCGGACAATATCTACGGCTTCTGGGGAATCGTTTTGGGTGAGGTCATCTACACCTTCCCACACGCCCTGATGATTTTGCTGTCAGCCCTGTCCCTGGCGGACGCGCGCCTGTTCGATGCCGCGTCCAGCATGGGCGCCAGTCCCGCCAAGGCTTTTCGCAGCATCACCTGGCCGGCCACCCGCCAAGCCGTGTTCGCCGCGTTCTGCCTGGTGTTCACCCTGACCATCACCGACTTCGGCGTGCCGGTGGTCGTGGGTGGCGATTATCAAGTGTTGGCGCTGGAGGCCTACAAGGCCGTGGTCGGTCAGCAGCAGTTCGGTCGCGGTGCCTTGATCGGCATGGTGTTGCTGCTGCCGGCGCTGTTCAGCTTCGCTGTCGATGCCTGGCTGCGTCGACGTCATGGCGACTCCATGAGCGGTCGGGCGCAGGTCTACAAACCGGCGCCATCCAAGCTTCGCGACGGTTGCTACCTGGCGATCGTGCTGCTGATCTGCACCGCATTGCTGCTGGTGTTCGGCATGGCGGTGTTCTCGTCGCTGGTCAAATTCTGGCCGTACAACCTGTCGCTATCGCTCAACCATTACCAGTTCAACGATACCGCGGGCGGTGGCTGGCTGGCCTATGGCAACAGCGTGAAGATGGCGATCTGCTCGGCGTTGATCGGCAGTGCGCTGATCTTCACCGGCGCCTACCTGATGGAGAAAACCAAAGGCCAGCGCGGCCTGAACCTCACGCTGCGCATGCTCAGCTTCGTGCCGATGGCGGTGCCGGGTCTGGTGCTCGGTCTGGGCTACGTCTTCTTCTTCAACCTCACCGGCAACCCGCTGCACGTGCTCTACGGGACCATGACCCTGCTGGTGGTCTGCACCATCGCTCACTATCTGACCACCGCGCAGATGACCGCCACCACGGCCCTGCGCCAGCTTGACGCCGAGTTCGAAGCCGCCGCGCTGTCGCTCAAGGCGCCGCTGTATCGGCACTACCTGCGGGTCACCGTGCCGATCTGCCTTCCGGCGCTGCTGGACATCGTGCGCTACCTGTTCGTCTCGGCCATGACCACGGTCTCGGCGGCGATCTTCCTCTACAGCCCCGACACCATCCTCGCGGCGGTGGCGGTGCTGAACATGGACGACGCCGGCAACGTCGGCGGCGCGGCAGCCATGTCGACCCTGATTCTGTTCACCTCGGCGGGCGTGTCCCTGCTGCTGGCCGGGGCTTCGCGCGGCTTGCTGCGCCGCTCCCAGGCCTGGCGGCAGACCGCGCCCGGTCATTGATTCGCTGCACACCCAACCCAAAGCGTCCTCAACTCAATAACAGGAAAAGATCATGTTCAAGCCTATGGCCCTGGCCGCTGCTGTCCTCACCGCTTTCAGCCTGAACGCCTTTGCGGCGAAAACCGAGTTGACGGTCTACACCGCCCTCGAAGCCGAACAGCTGAAGACCTACAAGGAAGCCTTCGAGAAAGCCAACCCGGACGTCGAGATCAAATGGGTACGCGATTCCACCGGCATCATCACCGCCAAGCTGCTCGCCGAAAAAGCCCGTCCGCAGGCTGATGCGGTGTGGGGCCTGGCCGCTTCGAGCCTGGCGATCCTCGACCAGCAAGGCATGCTGCAAAGCTACGCACCGAAAGACCTTGGCAAGATTGGCGGCAACTACCGCGACGCCGCCAACCCGCCAGCCTGGGTCGGCATGGACGTCTGGGCCGCGACCATCTGCTTCAACACCGTCGAAGCCGAGAAACAGGGCCTGACCAAGCCGGTGAGCTGGCAGGATCTGACCAAACCTGAGTACAAGGGCAAGATCGTCATGCCGAACCCGGCCTCGTCCGGCACCGGTTTCCTCGATGTCAGTGCCTGGCTGCAGACCTTCGGCGAGAAGCAGGGCTGGCAGTACATGGACGACCTGCACCAGAACATCGGCCAGTACGTTCACTCCGGTTCCAAGCCGTGCAAACTGGCGGCGGCGGGCGAATTCCCGATCGGTATTTCCTTCGAGTACCCGGCCGTTCAGTTGAAGCGCCAGGGCGCGCCGCTGGACATCATCCTGCCGAAGGAAGGCCTGGGCTGGGAGATCGAAGCGACTGCCGTGATTAAGGGCACAGCCCATGAAGAAGCAGCGAAGAAACTCGCCGACTTCTCGGCCAGCCCGCAGGCGATGGAGCTGTACAAGGAAAACTTCGCCGTGCTCGCCCAGCCGGGTATCGCCAAGCCGCAGACCGAATTGCCGGCAGACTACGAGCAGCGCCTGATCAAGAACGACTTTGCCTGGGCCTCGAAGAATCGCGACGAGATCCTGACCGAGTGGCGCAAGCGCTATGACGGCAAGTCCGAGAAAGTGGCGGCCAAGTAAGACCTCTGCAGTCTGACAGGGCCTCTTCGCGGGCAAGCCTCG
>NZ_JAIQWX010000176.1 GCF_020164475.1 Pseudomonas sp. REP124
GGGGTCAGTAGAACATCGAGCGGTTTTCTTCCAGATCCGCACACATCACCTTGTTGTCCGGGTCGATCCCCAGTTTGTTGAAGGCCGGCACGCTGAAGGGGTCGATGCGTGAAATCGGGTGATCGGTGTCCTTGTGGCAATACAGACTGGCCACTTGCACCAGGTCGACGTAATCAACCTGCGCCGATTCGCGCTTGAAGTTCAGATACAGCTGCGGCACTTGCACCAGAACGTCCGGAAACTCCCAGACCCTGAGCAGTTTATCCCCAAGCAACGGATGAATCTGGTCGATCACATGGTTGAGGCTGACCGGGTCGGACAGCAGTTCATAGTGATCTTCGGCGTAGGTCAGGATCGGCAGCACACCGATCTGATGCACCAGCCCGCCCAGCGCTGCCTGATCGGGCTTGAGCTGGGTGTAGCTGCGACACAGCGCGTAACTGACACCGGCGATTTCCAGGCTTCGGCGCCAGACATCGCGCATCTTCTGTTCCACCACCTCGGAGCGGGCATGGAAGATCTGCTCCATGACCAGGCCGATGGCCAGGTTGCTGCTGTAGTTGATGCCCAGGCGGGTGATCGCCGTGTGCAGGTCGGTGACTTCCTGGGTTGCGCGCAGCAGAGGGCTGTTGACCACCTTGATCAGCCGCGCGGACAGCGCCGCATCGCGGCCGATCACTTTGCTCAGGTCGCTGATCCCGATGTCCGGGTCTTCGGCGGCCTTGCGAATCTGTAACGCCACCTCCGGCAAAGTTGGCAGAACCAGGTCATCGTTATCGATGGCCTCAACCAAATCCCTTTGGACCTTTTCCGCCAGCTCGCTCATTTCGTTTCTCTAGGTGTCGCCAAAAGGTGTCGCTGAAAAGTGCCGTGTTTAGCGCTGGATTTCGCGGTCGCGGTCGAGTTCGTAAGGCAGGTCGAGCAACTGCAGGGCCGGGCCATCGAGTGCACCGACGTGCAGGTCACCGGCTTCGGCGGCTTCGGCTTGCAGCACCGCCAGCAGTTCGATGTTCTGTTCTGCACGGGCAGCCAGCACAACTTCGCCGATGGAGCTTGAATGAGCAGGGGAAAACAGTTGGGTACCGGGCTCAGGTAGTTTGCCGGCGTCCAGTTGCACGCGATACAGGCGGCGCTTGAGTTTGCCCAGGTACTGCATACGCGCGACGATTTCCTGGCCGGTGTAGCAGCCTTTCTTGAAACTCACGCCGCCAACCGCCTGCAGGTTGAGCATCTGCGGAATGAACAACTCGCGGGTGCCTGGCATCACTTGGCCGATACCTGCGCGGATCTGGCCCAGCAGCCATTGATTCAGATCACCTTCGGCCAGCAGGGCGCCGAGTTTGCCCTTGATGACGTCGGCCTGGTCGGCGGCGGCCCAGAGTTCTGCGCGATCAGGGGATACGCGAATGGCGATCAGCCCGTCGTTGCGCGCGACACTGTCGGTGTCTGCCGGCAGCTCAAGGCCCAGGCTGGTCAGCGCGGCATCGCCATGGTCGACGCCGAAGCGGACCCAGACGGCGCTTTCGTCGGTCAGCTTGGACTTGGAGAACACCGCGTACTTTTTCAGGTCCGCCAGTTGCGGTTCAAGCAGCTCGCTGGCCATGGCCAGCAGCACGCCGTCTCCTTCGAGCAGGATACGGAAACTCGATTGCATCCGGCCTTTCTGCGTGCAGCGCGCGCCGAGGCTGGCTAGGGAGTCGCTGAGGTAGTTGAGGTTGCAGGTCAGTTGACCTTGCAGGAACTTGGCGGCGTCCGCGCCGCGGACCGCCAGAACACCTTCATGAGACAGCGTGCAGAAAAAAGCAGAATCGGCCATGGGTCATCGCAGGGTAAAGAGTCTGGCGGACATGATAAGGGGGCGCCCTTGAAATGGGTAGTTCACAAAGGATCGTCGGTGCCCGACCAAAGCCGACTGTTCGATCAGGTCTGGGGCTGTATACTTGCGGCCCTATTTGAGGAGCGCTCCATGGTCGAAGATGTTGAACTGAATCGCCTCTACTGGCACAGCCGCCGCGGCATGCTTGAGCTAGACGTGTTGCTGGTGCCGTTCGTGAAAGAGGTTTACCCGCACCTCAACGAGGTTGATCGCGCCTGCTACGTCAGGTTGCTCGAATGCGAAGATCAGGACATGTTCGGCTGGTTCATGGAACGCGCCGAGTCGGAAGATCCGGAGCTTCAGCGCATGGTTCGCATGATTCTGGATCGTGTCCAGCCCAAGTAATTCGTTCGAATGCCGCTGGCATGCCTCGCGGCAGTTGCTGGCGGCATATCTGTTGGCCCAGCTGTTCGCGCTGGGTTCGCTTTTTCTTATCTCCCTTCCAATCTGGGCCAGCCTGCTCGGCGCTGTTTGCTGCCTTGCGCACGGCGTCTGGGCATTGCCACGTCAAATTCTGTTGACTCATCCCGAGGCTTTTCGAGGCTTGCGGCGCGATGCCGACGGCTGGCAATTGTGGAATCGGTCTAAGGGGTGGCAGCCGGTGCAGCTGCGGCCGGACAGCTTGGCGCTGCCGTTGATCGTGGTGCTGCGTTTCCGTTTGCGCGGTGAGCGGCGAGTCAGGGCCATTTGCGTGCCCCGGGATTCGCAGGCGGCGGACTTGCACCGTCGCCTGCGGGTCCGGCTCAAGTTCAGTCGGCGTAGGTGGGCGGCACCAGAATAGTGTCCAGGGCCACCGGCAGCATGTTCGGATAGTCGAGGGTGTAATGCAGGCCACGGCTTTCCTTGCGTTCCATGGCTGACAAGATCATCAGTTCCGCCACCTGCGCCAGGTTGCGCAGCTCGATCAAATCGCGGCTGACCTTGTAGTTACTGTAGAACTCGTCGATCTCGTCGAGCAGCAGGCGCACCCGATGCTGAGCCCGCTGCAGGCGCTTGTTGGTGCGCACGATGCCGACGTAGTCCCACATGAACCGCCGCAATTCGTCCCAGTTGTGCGCGATGATCACGTCTTCGTCGGAGTCGGTGACCTGGCTCGCATCCCAGATGGGCAGGGCGGCGGGCGCGGCGACCTGCGGCAACTGCTCAAGGATGTCAGCCGCGGCGGAACGTGCGTAGACAAAACACTCCAGCAGCGAGTTGCTGGCCATGCGATTGGCGCCGTGCAGGCCGGTGAAGCTGGTTTCGCCGATGGCGTAGAGGCCCGGTACATCGGTGCGACCGTGCTGGTCGACCATGACGCCGCCGCAGGTGTAGTGCGCCGCCGGTACCACCGGGATCGGCTGTTTGGTGATGTCGATAGAGAATTCGAGGCAGCGCTCGTACACCGTCGGGAAGTGCGTCTTGATGAAGTCTTCGGACTCGTGGCTGATGTCCAGGTAAACGCAATCGACGCCCAGACGCTTCATTTCATGGTCGATGGCCCGGGCGACGATGTCCCGCGGCGCGAGTTCCGCCCGAGGGTCGAAACGATGCATGAAGCGTTCGCCGTTCGGCAGCTTCAGGTGGGCGCCTTCGCCACGCAGGGCTTCGGTAATGAGGAAGCTCTTGGCTTGCGGGTGGTACAGGCAGGTAGGGTGGAACTGGTTGAATTCCAGGTTCGCCACCCGGCAGCCCGAACGCCAGGCCATGGCGATGCCGTCGCCACAGGCACCATCGGGGTTGCTGGTATAGAGGTAGACCTTGGCCGCGCCGCCGGACGCGAGGATCACGAAACGCGCGCCGTAGGTGTCGACTTCGCCGGTGCTGCGATTGAGGACATAGGCGCCCAGGCAGCGGTCGCCTTCAAGACCAAGGCGTTTTTCGGTGATCAGGTCGACTGCCACCCGCTGTTCCAGCAGCTCGATGTTCGAGCGCTGCTTCGCCTGGGTCAGCAGGGTTCTGAAAATGGCCGCGCCGGTGGCATCGGCAGCGTGGATGATGCGGCGATGACTGTGGCCGCCTTCGCGGGTCAGGTGGAATTCGAATCCGCCGTCCTCGCTGCTGAACTGTTCATCGCGGGTGAACGGCACGCCCTGGTCGATCAGCCATTGAATCGCTTCCTTACTGTGCTCGACGGTAAAGCGCACGGCGTCTTCGTGGCACAGGCCGCCGCCGGCATTGAGGGTGTCATCGACGTGGGATTCAACGGTGTCGGTGTCGTCCAGCACTGCCGCAACGCCGCCCTGGGCCCAGAAGGTCGAACCGTTGGCGAGGTCGCCCTTGCTCAATACGGCAATGCGCAAATGACCGGGCAAGGTCAGCGCAAGGCTCAAGCCGGCAGCACCGCTGCCAATTACCAGAACATCGTGTTGAAACTGTTGGCTCATTTCAGGATTCCGCTCAAGGCGACCCGGTAGGGGGGAAGCGCTGGACAACTGGACAGGCGAGTCAGGTTTGCGCACAGCCCACTAGTATATAGAGGGGTGGGGCGGCACAATAGCCGAGCACATATGGCATTGTGAAAC
This sequence comes from Pseudomonas sp. REP124, assembly GCF_020164475.1. Lineage (GTDB taxonomy): Bacteria > Pseudomonadota > Gammaproteobacteria > Pseudomonadales > Pseudomonadaceae > Aquipseudomonas. The sequence goes on from NZ_JAIQWX010000176.1 coordinate 4,381, forward strand.
TACTGTGACGAGAAAAACCTGACGCTTCGTCGGATGTTTTTTTCGCTGACTTGCCTGCTTGAGGACTGTATCGGGGATTTAACAGTCTTTTTCCATTCACAGTTGCACAATGTTGATGTCACACAGCTATAAATGTGTGGAACTTTTGCCAAAGGCCCAAGATCAATAGGCGGTTGCCTGAATTTAGGGACAGGGTCGGAATCGTGGAGGATTGTGATTGGATCCTGCCGGTGAAACTGACAAGAAGATTATTCGCGCAGCCGGGATATCTCGTGCTGCGTTTTTCGTGCGTGCCGAATCAGAGCCCGCAGGAAACTTGCCTGGAGGGGGAGAACTTTTGCGAAAAGCCCGAGTCTATGTTTGCAAGCCCGGTCGTTTAGTTTTGCAAGCCTCCTCCGTGCTTATTGAGGAGTGTTCATGCTAACCCAGGAAGAGGATCAGCAACTGGTCGAACGCGTTCAGCGCGGCGACAAGCGTGCTTTCGATCTGCTAGTGCTGAAATATCAGCACAAAATTCTCGGGTTGATCGTGCGGTTCGTGCACGACACCCATGAAGCGCAGGATGTGGCGCAGGAAGCCTTTATCAAGGCGTATCGCGCACTTGGAAATTTTCGCGGCGACAGCGCGTTTTATACGTGGCTTTACCGCATCGCCATCAACACGGCGAAAAACTATCTGGTTTCACGCGGCCGCCGGCCGCCGGATAGCGATGTCAGTTCCGAGGATGCAGAGTTCTACGATGGCGATCATGGCCTCAAGGATCTCGAGTCGCCAGAACGGGCTTTGCTGCGGGATGAGATCGAAGGCACCGTCCATCGAACCATTCAGCAACTACCTGAAGATTTACGTACGGCTTTAACTTTGCGTGAATTCGATGGTCTGAGTTATGAGGACATTGCGAGCGTCATGCAATGTCCGGTGGGCACCGTGCGCTCCCGGATCTTCCGCGCCCGGGAGGCCATCGATAAAGCCCTGCAGCCGTTGTTGCAGGAAAACTAATGACAGCGGCGACAGCCAAGAGAGGAACGCCATGAGTCGTGAAGCCCTGCAGGAATCGCTGTCCGCAGTGATGGATAACGAAGCGGACGAATTGGAATTGCGTCGGGTGCTCAGCGCCTGCGACGATGTTGAAACCCGTGAAACCTGGGCTCGTTACCAGATTGCTCGTGCGGCGATGCACAAGGATCTTCTGCTGCCACGCCTGGATATTGCAGCGGCAGTTTCCGCGGCTCTGTCCGACGAAGCCGTACCGGCAAAAGCCACCCGTGGTCCATGGCGCAGCCTGGGTCGTCTGGCCGTTGCTGCATCGGTAACGGTTGCCGTACTGGCAGGTGTTCGTCTGTATAACCAGGACGAAATCGCCGGTGTGGAACTGGCTCAGCAATCGACCCAGCAGAACCTGGCCGCTCCACAAGTGAAGGGCCCGGCTGTTCTGGCAGGCTATAGTGAGAGTTCGGACGCTACTGGCCCAATGGCCAACGGTGTATTGCAAGGGCAGCCAGGCTGGCACGATCAGCGTCTTCCAGGCTACTTGCGCCAACACGCTCAACAGGCTGCACTGAAAGGTACCGAGAGCGCTCTGCCTTACGCGCGTGCAGCAAGCCTGGAAAACCGTTAAGGAGGATCATGCGCGCCATACCTCTACTTACGCTTCTGCTTGGTGGCTGGTTCGTTGTGCCAGCCCACGCCGATGAAGCTCAGGACTGGCTGACCCGTCTTGGCCAGGCCGAGCAGCAGCAAAGCTTTCACGGTACTTTCGTCTACGAGCGCAACGGTAGTTTTTCTACCCATGACATCTGGCACCGCGTCCAGGATGGCAAGGTCCGCGAGCGATTGCTTCAGCTCGACGGGTCGGCGCAGGAAGTCGTACGCATTGATGGACGTACTCAATGCGTCAGCGGCACCCTGATAGCAGGGCTTGGGGACTCCCCCAACTCCTCGGCTCGTGCACTCGATCCACAAAAGCTGAAGAACTGGTATGACCTTGCTGTCGTCGGCAAGTCGCGCGTGGCCGGCCGTCCGGCGGTGATTGTGTCGCTGACGCCTCGTGATCAGCACCGCTACGGTTTCGAACTGCATCTGGACAAGGAAACCGGTTTGCCGCTCAAGTCATTGCTGCTCGATGACAAGGGGCGACTTCTGGAAAGGTTTCAGTTCACCCAGCTGGACACTTCCAGCGTTCCGTCCGACAGCGATCTGCAGCCGGGCTCCGATTGCAAAGCCGTCAATCTTGAAAGCGACAAGGCTTCCGCGGTCAAGACTGCGCAAACCTGGCGTTCAGACTGGTTGCCACCTGGCTTCGAGCTGACCAGCAGCACGGCGCGCAAGGATCCGGAGACCAAAACCCAGATCAACAGCCTGATGTACGATGATGGCCTGGCGCGTTTTTCGGTGTTCCTGGAGCCATTGAATGGCGCCACGGTGACTGACACCCGCACTCAGCTTGGCCCAACTGTCGCCGTTTCCCGCCGCATGACCACGCCGCAAGGCGAAATGATGGTGACTGTGGTCGGGGAGATTCCGGTCGGCACTGCCGAGCGAATCGCGCTATCGATGCGAACCGACGCTGCCACCACCAAGCAGTGAGCTGAAATCGAAATGTTTCGTGAGCATTTCAGTTTGCAAATACCCCGAGAATTTTTTATAGGTCAGAGCCCCTCGGCTCTGGCCTTGTTTGTTGTTCCCGAAACAAAGATACCGGCGTATCTTTTCCCGGGTTCCTTGTTCCATATCGCTTAACCATGCTCGTCGTAACGGGAGCCGTATGTCGATACCACGCTTGAAAGCTTATCTCTCCATTTTTGCCACCGTGCTGGTGCTCGGTCAGGCAGTCTCCGCGCAAGCGGCCGATCTGCCCGACTTCACCCAGCTGGTCGAGCAAGCTTCGCCCGCAGTCGTGAACATCAGTACCACGCAGAAACTGCCGGACCGCAAAGTGAACCAGCAGATGCCGGATCTCGAAGGCCTGCCGCCGATGCTGCGCGAGTTTTTCGAACGCGGCATGCCGCCGCAACAGCGTTCACCTCGCGGTGATCGTCAGCGTGAAGCGCAATCCCTCGGTTCAGGTTTTATCATTTCGTCTGACGGCTACATCCTGACCAACAACCACGTGATCGCCGATGCCGATGAAATTCTGGTGCGTCTGGCTGACCGCAGCGAGATGAAAGCCAAACTGGTCGGCACCGATACCCGTTCCGACGTGGCGTTGCTGAAAATCGAAGGCAAGGACCTGCCGGTGCTGAAGCTGGGCAAATCCCAGGATCTGAAAGCCGGCCAGTGGGTCGTGGCGATCGGTTCGCCGTTCGGCTTTGACCACACGGTGACCCAAGGCATCGTCAGCGCCGTGGGCCGCAGCCTGCCCAACGAAAACTATGTGCCGTTCATTCAGACCGACGTGCCAATCAACCCGGGTAACTCCGGCGGCCCGCTGTTCAACCTCAATGGCGAAGTGGTCGGCATCAACTCGCAGATCTACACCCGTTCCGGCGGCTTCATGGGCGTGTCGTTCGCCATTCCAATCGACGTGGCCATGGACGTTTCCAACCAGCTGAAAACCGGTGGCAAAGTCAGCCGCGGCTGGCTGGGCGTGGTGATTCAGGAAGTGAACAAGGATCTTGCCGAGTCGTTTGGTCTGGATAAGCCGGCCGGTGCGCTGGTTGCACAGATCCAGGACGATGGTCCTGCTGCCAAGGGCGGCCTGCAGGTTGGCGACGTGATCCTGAGCATGAATGGTCAGCCGATCGTGATGTCCGCCGATCTGCCGCATCTGGTCGGCGCGCTGAAAGCTGGCGCCAAGGCCAATCTCGAAGTGATTCGTGACGGCAAGCGCAAGAACGTCGAACTGACCGTCGGCGACATTCCTGATGAAGACAAGGACCTCAGCGCCTTGCCGAAATCCGGTGCCGAGAGCAGCAGCAATCGCCTGGGTGTTTCGGTGGTCGAAATCACTGCCGAGCAGAAGAAAACCTACGACCTCAAGGGCGGTGTGGTGATCAAGGAAGTTCAGGATGGACCTGCCGCCATGATCGGCTTGCAGCCGGGTGACGTGATTACCCACCTGAACAACCAGGCGATTGAGTCCACCAAGCAGTTCGCGGAGATCGCCAAGGCGCTGCCGAAGAATCGTTCGGTGTCCATGCGCGTTCTGCGTCAGGGCCGCGCCAGCTTCATCACCTTCAAACTGGCTGAATAATCCGGTTGTCGGCTGAATGAAAAACCGCCTCGAAAGAGGCGGTTTTTTTATGTCCGGAACAAATGGTGTCCGAGGTCGTCAGCCCATCATGTCCTTGATCATGCGCTCCTGTTCCATCAGCTCACGCTGACGGGCATCGATGCGCGAAGACAGCGGGAAGTTGCTGCCAGCCTTGCGCTTGGCGAAGTCCAGTTGCTGGATGGCCTGACGGTAGTCGCCCACCAGGGCGAAGTACTCGGCGCGCGCCTGATGCAGGCCGATGATGTTGCCCGACAGCCCGCGAGTCTCGGCCACCTGGTACCAGACATCCGGATCGTCCGGACGGGACTTAAGCAGGCCTTCCAGAGCTTTCTCGGCATCGGCGGTGCGGTTCTGTTTCAGGAAAAGGTCGACGCGCACCTGGTTCAGCGGATAGTTGCCAGGGTACTGCGCGAGCATCCGGTCCATGCGCGATTGAGCGTCCGGCAGTCGATTGTTGGTGATGTCCAGGTCGATCTGCGCAAGGTTGTAGATGATCTCGTTGGGCGCCTTGGCGAGCAGCGGTTTGAGATTCTCCCGGGCTTCGTTCAGCTGGCCGCCCTTGATCTGGGCGATGGCCAGCCCGTAGCGCGCGACATCGTTCTTCGGATTTTCATCCAGCAGCGCGCGGAATCGCTTGGCGCCCAGGCCCGGGGTTTCCTCGTAGATAAGCTGGACTCGCGCACGGATCAATTGATAACGCAGCGTGTCCTCAATGCCGCCCTGGGGCGCCTGCTCGGCGCGGTTGCGGGTGTCGGCGATACGCGATTCGGTCACCGGGTGAGTCAGCAGGAATTCCGGTGGCTTGGCGTCGAAGCGATATTGGCGGCCCAGGCGTTCGAACATCGAGGGCATCGAGCGCGGGTCGTAGCCGGCTTTTTCCAGATTGAGAATACCGATGCGGTCGGCTTCCTGTTCGTTCTGCCTCGAGAAGCGTCGTTGTTCCTGAATGGCCGCTGCCTGCGTACCGGCAATGGCGGCGATACCTGCATCGCCTGCACCGGCGGCGGCAATCACGATCCCGGCCAGCAGCGCGGCCATCATCGGCACCTGCATGCGCTGTTGCGCTTCCACGCCTCGGGCAAAGTGACGTTGCGACAAGTGAGCCAATTCGTGAGCCATTACCGAGGCATATTCGCCTTCGGTCTGGGCGTTAAGGAACAGGCCGCCGTTGACCCCGACAATCCCGCCAGGAGCGGCGAAGGCGTTGAGTTGCGGGCTGTTGATCAGAATGAATTCAAAGCGCCGGTCATTGACCTGGCTGGCCTCGGCCAGGCGATACACGCTGGATTCGACATAGTCCTTGAGTTGCGGATCATTGAGCTGCGACACCTGGCTGCGCAACAGTGCCAGCCATGCGCGGCCCAACTGGTATTCCTGTTGCGGAGAGACGATGGCAGAACTGGCGTCGCCGAGTGACGGCAGATCGTCGGCGAAGCCCGGTGAGGCGAGCAGGCAAGCGAGCGTCAGCAGGGTAGGGCGCAAAAAAGTCATGCACAAAGCCTTAGTCGACAAAGACCTTACTGTAGCCGGACACCAGCCTTGCGACCAGATATTCTAGGCAGCTCAATCATCTGTACCGGAGTGTTGCAATGACCGACGCTGTAGCCCATGACGTTGAACTGGACGCCAGTGGCCTCAATTGCCCGTTGCCGTTACTCAAGGCGAAGATGGAACTCAACCGCATGGCCAGTGGCGCAGTGCTCAAGGTGATCGCCACGGATGCAGGCTCGCAGCGCGACTTTCGCACCTTTGCCCGATTGGCCGGTCATACGCTGCTTCGTGAAGAAGACGAATCAGGCGTTTACCGCTATTGGTTGAAGAAGGCCTGAAACCCGCGACGTTTGTTCTTAAGGATTATTGATGTTCAAAGTGTTACGCGACTGGATTCAGCGCTACTTCTCCGATGAAGAAGCCGTGGTTCTGGCAGTCCTCCTTTTTCTCGCATTCACCGCCGTCCTGACCCTGGGCGGCATGCTTGCGCCCGTGCTGGCCGGGATGGTGCTGGCGTATCTGATGCAGGGCCTGGTGCTGAGTCTGGAGCGTCTGCGCGTTCCGGGTGGAGTGGCGGTCGGGCTGGTCTTCGCGCTGTTCATGGGCGTGTTGCTGGTGTTCATCGTGGTCGTGGTGCCGCTGCTCTGGCATCAATTGATCACCTTGTTCAACGAACTGCCCGGCATGCTCGCCAAGTGGCAATCGCTTCTATTGCTGCTGCCGGAACGCTACCCGCATCTGGTGTCCGACGAACAGGTGCTGCAGGCCATTGATGTGGCGCGGGGCGAGATTGGCAAGTTCGGGCAGTGGGCGCTGACGTTCTCGCTGTCGAGCCTGCCGCTGTTGGTCAACATCATGATCTACCTGGTGCTGGTGCCGATCCTGGTGTTTTTCTTCCTCAAGGATCGGGTCATGATCGGCGAGTGGGTGCGCGGTTATCTGCCGCGTGAGCGCGCCTTGATCACCCGCGTTGCCCACGACATGAACCGGCAGATCGCCAACTACATTCGCGGCAAGGTCATCGAGATCTTCATCTGCGGCGGCGTGACCTACATCGCTTTCGTCATTCTGGAACTCAACTACGCGGCGCTGCTGGCGTTGCTGGTGGGCGTGTCGGTGGTGGTGCCCTACGTCGGAGCCGTGGTGGTGACCGTGCCGGTGCTGCTGATAGCGCTGTTCCAGTGGGGCTGGAGCGATCAGTTCATCTATCTGATGGCGGTCTACGGGATTATCCAGACACTGGACGGCAACGTGCTGGTGCCGTTGCTGTTCTCGGAAGCAGTCAATCTGCATCCGGTGGCGATTATCTGTGCGGTGCTTCTGTTTGGCGGGCTGTGGGGATTCTGGGGGGTATTCTTTGCGATTCCCCTGGCGACCCTGTTCAAGGCGGTGCTTGATGCGTGGCCGCGCAAGGAACCGATGGTGGCGCCGTTGCTTTGAGGGCCTCTTCGCGGGCAAGCCTCGCTCCTACAAAACC
>NZ_JAIQWX010000177.1 GCF_020164475.1 Pseudomonas sp. REP124
TCGCGAGCAAGCCCGCTCCCACAGTGGTTTTGTGTGAGGTGAAGAGCTGTTTACAGACCTACCACATCCTCAGCCTGCAACCCCTTCTGCCCTTCCACCACCGCGTATTCAACCTGCTGACCTTCAGTCAGCGAACGGTGGCCTTCGCCACGGATCGCGCGGTAGTGCACGAACACGTCCACCCCATCCGGACGCTGAATGAAGCCGTAGCCCTTGGCGTCGTTGAACCACTTCACGTTGCCGGTTTCACGTGTTGCCATCTGTTCATACTCCTTTTTTATTATTGATCGGGCTTTTCGCAGGAAAGCCTCGGGAACATCAGCCGCACATGCTGGCCCAATGCAGGCAGGCGACAGAGCGCCGAGTATATGACACGCGCAAAAACTCTCAACTAGAGTTTACTTCGACGCTTTTTGCCGATTTTCAGCGAATACGGCAAACTATCGGGCTCCCGAGCAAACGCTCGGTTTTTTTTCACTCAAGCAGATGCCGTATGACCCGTTCCCCGTTCCGCCGTCTTGTGTTTGGTACCCTGCGTCGACTGCTGTACCTCTGGGTTCGCTCGGAGACGATCAACCAGTCGTCGTTCACCCTCAACCTCGACCGCAGTCGTCCGGTGTTCTACGTCCTGCAAAACCCTTCGCTGACCGACCTCGCCGTGGTCGACACCGAATGCAGCAAGGCCGGCCTGCCGCGCCCGGTGCTGCCGGTATCGGTGGGTAACCTGCTGGAACCGGCAGCCTTCTTCTACCTGACCCCGGACCCGGACTGGCTCGGCCGCCAGGACAAACGCGGCGCGCCGCCAACACTGACCCGACTGGTCAGCGCCCTGAGCCAAAACGCCGCCGAAGACGCGCAGATCATTCCGGTCAGTGTGTTCTGGGGCCAGTCGCCGGACAGCGAATCGAGCCCGTGGAAACTGCTCTTCGCCGACAGCTGGGCCGTCACCGGCCGCCTGCGTCGCCTGCTGAGCATCATCGTGCTGGGGCGCAAGACCCGCGTGCAGTTCTCCGCGCCGATCCATCTGCGTGAGCTGATCAATCATGACAAGGGCCACGAACGTACCGTGCGCATGGCCCAGCGCATTCTGCGGGTGCATTTCCGCAACCTGAAAACCGCCGTGATCGGCCCGGACATTTCCCACCGTCGCAACCTGGTCAAAGGCCTGGTCAACCAGCCGATGGTGAAGCAGGCGATCCTCGATGAAGCCGAGCGCGAAAACATCTCCCCGGAAAAGGCCAAGGCCCAGGCCCTGCGCTACGGCAACGAGATCGCCTCGGACTACACCTACACCGCGATCCGTTTTCTGGAAGTGGTGCTGAGCTGGTTCTGGAACAAGATCTACGACGGCATCAAGCTCAACAACATCGAAGGCGTACAGAAAATCGCCCCAGGGCACGAAGTGATCTACGTGCCGTGCCACCGCAGCCACATCGACTATCTGCTGCTGTCCTATCTGCTGTTCCGCAACGGCCTGACCCCGCCGCACATCGCCGCCGGGATCAACCTGAACATGCCGGTGATCGGCGGCCTGCTGCGCCGTGGCGGCGCGTTTTTCATGCGCCGCACCTTCAAGGGCAACCCGCTCTACACCTCGGTATTCAACGAATACCTGCACACCCTGTTCACCAAGGGCTTCCCGGTGGAGTACTTCGTCGAAGGCGGCCGCTCGCGCACCGGGCGCATGCTGCAACCGAAGACCGGCATGCTGGCGATCACCCTGCGCAGCTTTTTGCGCTCCTCGCGGATGCCGATCGTGTTCGTGCCGGTGTACATCGGCTACGAACGCGTACTGGAAGGCCGCACTTACCTGGGCGAATTGCGCGGGGCGAGCAAGAAGAAAGAATCGATCTTCGATATTTTCAAGGTCATCGGCGCCCTCAAGCAGCGCTTTGGCCAGGTGGCGGTGAACTTCGGCGAGCCGATCAAGCTGGCGGAGTTCCTCGACAGCGAACAGCCGGACTGGCGCAAACAGGAACTCGGCCCGCAGTTCAAGCCGGCCTGGCTCAACGAAACCACCAACCGTCTTGGTGAGAAAGTCGCGCAGCATCTGAACGAAGCGGCGGCAATCAACCCGGTCAACCTGGTGGCGCTGGCACTGCTGTCCACCAGCCGCCTGGCCCTGGACGATCGAGCCATGGCCCGGGTGCTGGATCTGTATCTGGCATTGCTGCGCAAGGTGCCTTACTCGCCGCACACCACCCTGCCGGAAGGTGATGGCCGGGCGCTGATCGAGCATGTGAAGGACATGGATCTGCTCTCGGAACAGAGCGACGCTCTGGGCAAGATTCTGTATCTGGACGAGCAAAACGCCGTCCTGATGACCTACTACCGCAACAACGTGTTGCACATCTTCGCCCTGCCGGCGCTGCTCGCGAGCTTCTTCCAGAGTGCCTCGCGCATGAGCCGCGAACAGATCCTGCGCTACACCCGCGCGCTGTATCCGTACCTGCAATCGGAGCTGTTCATTCGCTGGTCGCTGGATGAGCTGGATGGCGTGATCGACCAATGGCTGGAAGCGTTCGTCGAGCAAGGCCTGCTGCGTTTCGAGAACGAGGTCTACCTGCGCCCGGCGCCAAGTTCGCGGCATTTCGTGCTGCTGACCCTGTTGTCCAAGAGCATCGCCCAGACCCTGCAGCGCTTCTACATGACCGTTTCCCTGCTGCTCAACAGCGGTCAGAACAGCATCAGCGCCGAAGAGCTGGAAGACCTGTGCACGGTCATGGCCCAGCGCCTGTCGATCCTGCACGGCCTGAACGCGCCGGAGTTCTTCGACAAGAGCCTGTTCCGCCATTTCATCCAGACGATGCTCGACCTCGAAGTGCTCAAGCGCGACGAGGCCGGCAAGCTGGGTTATCACGAACTGCTGGGCGAACTGGCAGAAGGCGCGGCCAAGCGGGTGTTGCCGGCGGAGATTCGTCTGTCGATCCGTCAGGTGGCGTTGCATCGCAGTGAAGATGCAGCGGAACTGATAACTCCGATCTAATGCGCTTGAATATTCGGGATTGATTCACTGGCTGAAGCAAGGATGCTTCTGACTCAAGCTATTCCCGCTTCCGTCCAGGTAGAAGGAATACACCTACATTTAAGCAGCAGGCATTGACCTTATTCTCGTCGCTCGTCATTCCCGACGATCAATTAAATAAGGATATTTTCATGTCTAGCGAAACCACATACACCATCGATGGCAAAGTGCATTACCTGGAAAGGATTGCGCTGCTGCCCAATTCGACCCTCACTGTCCGCCTGCAGGATGTCAGCCTCGCAGATGCGCCTGCCAAGGACCTTGCCGTTCAGGTCACGCCCAATGCAAACAGCGCCGGCCTGAACTTCAGCCTGACTTATATACAAGCCGATATCGTCAGCGGGCATACCTATACCATCAGCGCAAGCATCACCCAGGAAGACCGCTTGATCTTCACTACCACTCAACATCACGCCGTTGAGCTGGGTGTAAATTATCTGAAAGGGCAAGAAGTACTGGTTAACTTCGTCGGATAAACACCACGTACCCGACAAGCGAGTTTCGGTACCCGCCGTTATATATCGACTGGGATATTACGGTGAAATTCGCTAAGTTAACGTTGGCATCAAGTTCCCCTTGGTGCCAACGTCAAAGGTACGCCACATGAAAAAACTCTCTCTGCTTGGACTCGCCCTTTTGCTCGGCGCCTGCCAACACCCCACACCGGCGCCCAAAGCGTCCCTCGATGGCGAAGTCTTCTACCTGCAACGCATCGCCCTGCCGCCCACCGCGATCCTCAGCGTCAGCCTGCAGGACATTTCGCTCGCCGATGCCCCGGCCAAAGTCATCGACGAACAGCGTGGCCCGGTCAAAGGCCAGGTGCCGTTGCCGTTCCACTTGAGCTATGACCCGGCGAAGGTCGAAGCCAATCACCGCTACTCGATCAACGCTCGCATCGAAGTCGATGGCAAACTGCTGTTCATCACCACCGAGAACCACGCCGTGCGCCTGGACGGCAGCGATCCACAACCGGTGAAGGTCCGCGTTGACGCTGCCCGCTAAGCCTCTAATGAAATAAGTCTCTTTGAAAAAGGAAGTTGCCATGTTCCGCCCTACTCTCCGCTTTGCCGGCCTGTGCGCAGGTTTGATGATCAGTGTCAGCGCGATGGCGCTGTCACTCAGCGACCTGTCACAGAAAGACGCCACCGGCGGGCTCAAGGACGCCCTGACCCAGGGCGCGCAACTGGCCGTGAAACAACTGGGCACGCCGGGCGGTTTCAGCAACAACCCGGACGTGAAGATCGAACTGCCGGGCAAACTGGGCAAGGTCGCCAGCAAAATGAAGCAGTTCGGCATGGGTGATCAGGTCGATCAACTGGAAGCCAGCATGAACAAGGCCGCGGAAACCGCCGTGGTCCAGGCCCAGCCGATCCTCGTCGATGCCGTGAAGAAAATGACCGTCGAAGACGCCAAGGGCATCCTCAGCGGCGGCAACGACTCGGCCACCCAGTACCTGAACAAGACCAGCCGCGAACAGATCCGCGCCAAGTTCCTGCCGATCGTCAAGCAGGCCACCGACCAGGTCGGCCTGGCCAAGCAATACAACTCCTTCGCCGGCCAGGCCGCGACCATGGGCGTGATCGACGCCAAGAGCGCCAACGTCGAAAACTACGTCACCGAACAAGCCCTCAACGGCCTGTTCGAAATGATCGGCAAACAGGAAGAAACCATCCGCAAAGACCCTGCGGCCGCCGCGACCAGCCTGGCGAAGAAAGTGTTCGGAGCACTTTAACCTTCACCGCAAAGCCTTGTGGGAGCGGGCTTGCTCGCGAAAGCGGTGTGTCAGTCTCTGATGATGTTGACTGCCAGACCGCTTTCGCGAGCAAGCCCGCTCCCACAGGACATTAAACTGCCAAACCACCCCGCAGAAAGAACACCCACTCACGCCCCATCCTTCTCTTCTCGAACACATTCAAATCGACCAGCCCGTTCAAGGTCGTCGAAGCCGTGTTGTGAGAGCACCCCAGATGTTCCTTCACATTGCCTGCCGTAAACTCCTTGGCCATCCCGCTCTTGGCCACCTGAAATACGGCTCGCTGCCTCTCGGTCAGTCGGTGAAAAAAGCCCGATTCCATTAGCCAGCGATCAAAGTGATCGGCGTTCGCCAAACTTTTCCGATAAGCCGCGGTAAAACGGCCTACAGCCCGAAGCACCACCGAACACTGGAAATCGATGAAATAGGTCAGGTCCAGGTCATCCGACTCGGTGTTCAGGTATGAACGCCCGTACTTCACCGGTGCGCTGCGCAGCAAAACGCTGATCGCAATGTAGCGAAACGCCGAAAAATCATTCTTGAACATGAACCAATAGAACAACGCCCGCGCGACCCGGCCGTTGCCGTCGCGGAAGGGATGTTCGTAGCCCAACGCAAAATGCAGGGCGATGCCTTTGATCAACGGGTGGAGGTAGTCCTTTTGCTCAATGTCGCTGTGGGGCTGGTTGATCCATTTCGCCAATCCCTGCAACCGCTCCGTCAGCCCTTTTGCGGGAGGCGGCGTATATACGGTTTGCCCTTCGCCGTTCTGCACCACCACGTCATCGTTGCACCTGAAGATTCCCGGCGAGTAACGCGCATCATCGATACCCTCGACGCCCACCCGGTGCATGGCCAGGATCAGTCTGGCGCTCAAGGGTTCATGACGCTGTTCCCAGGCGAAGTTCATCATCTTGAAATTACCGATCACCATCCGCTCGTCCGGCGTGCGCGGCAGTCGTTTGCGCTTGAGCATGTCCTTGGCCACCTGCGTAGTCGTTGCCGCGCCCTCGAGCTGGCTGCTGCTGATGGCCTCGTCCTCGATCAGGTCGTTGAGCAGATAACTGAAGTGTGCGTGCTCGCCGATCTGACTGGTCATGAACTCCAGCGCCGCCGTGGTCGCTTGCCGGTCAACGGCCGAGATGGCCTTCTGTGCCAGCGGTGTGAGCACGAAGTTGCTCCACTGAGGTGGCTCACCCAGAGGCAGAAGGCTTGAGTACTGCGCAACCCGAGCCTTCTTCACCAGCGCCCAGCACAGATTCGAATCCAGCCCCGACGGCCAGCGGTAGCGCAGTTCGTGAAACGGTCGATAGCGGCCTTGATCATCCAGTGGCTTGAGCAGCGCAAGGTAATCGGCGAGACGTTCCTTGTGGGGAGACTGACCGAGCCGGTCGAACACCGGGTCGAGCCGGCCTTGCAGCCGGGGTGGTTTTTTCATGGGTGCTGCCTCGGTAGCCCTCAAAAATGGGGATCGAGTACAGCACCGTGATTACCACGCCTCAATATCAGACGTTTCCGAAGTTTATGTAGGAGCTGCCGCAGGCTGCGATCTTGATCGATCCCACGTGGATCACCCAAATACTGTGGGAGCGGGCTTGCTCGCGAAAGCGGTGTGTCAGTCTATGTTGATGTCGACTGAACCACCGCCTTCGCGAGCAAGCCCGCTCCCACAGTTTTGACCGCGTTCATCGGCCGGAATTTGGTCGACCCGCAGGCCGCCGAGGCAAAGTGTCAGACCGTCTCCTTGCGAACGCGGAACCACGCCGCGTACAGTGCCGGCAGGAACAGCAGCGTCAATGCCGTCGCGACGATCAGGCCGCCCATGATCGCCACGGCCATTGGCCCGAAGAACACGCTGCGTGATAGCGGGATCATGGCCAGGACGGCGGCGAGTGCGGTCAGGACGATCGGGCGGAAGCGGCGCACGGTGGCTTCGATGATGGCTTGCCAGGGCTTGAGGCCGGCGGCGATGTCCTGTTCGATCTGATCCACCAGGATCACCGAGTTACGCATGATCATCCCCGACAGGGCGATGGTGCCGAGCATCGCCACGAAACCGAACGGCTGGCGGAAGACCATCAGGAACAGGGTGACGCCGATCAGGCCCAACGGTGCCGTCAGGAACACCATCGCCGTGCGCGAGAAGCTGCGCAGTTGCAGCATCAGCAACGTCAGCACGACCACGATGAACATCGGCACACCGGCGTTGACCGACTTCTGACCACGCTCGGAATCTTCCACGGTGCCGCCCACATCCAGCAGGTAGCCGTCAGGCAATTCGGCGCGGATCGGGTCGAGGGTCGGCATGATCTGTTTCACCAGGGTCGCCGGTTGTTCCTTGCCGTAGATGTCGGCGCGAACCGTCACGTTGGGCAGGCGGTTGCGGTGCCAGATCACGCCTTCTTCAAAGCCGTATTCCAGGGTCGCGATCTGCGACAGAGCAACGCTACGACCGTTGTCGGTCGGCACCGACAGGCTTGGCAGCAACGACAGCTCGGTGCGCTCATGCACGGTGCCGCGCAGCAGGATCTCGATCAGCTCGTTGTCTTCGCGGTACTGGCTGACGCTGGAACCGGTCAGCGAGCTCTGCAGGAACTTCGAAAGGTTCGCCGTGCTCACGCCCAGCGCCCGCGCGCGGTCCTGATCGATGTTCAGGTAGACGACTTTGCTTGGCTCTTCCCAATCCAGATGGACGTTGGCTACGTGGGGGTTTTCACGGACCTTGGCCGCCACTTTGCGAGCCAGTGCACGGACTTCCTCGATGTGTTCCCCAGTCACCCGGAACTGGATCGGATAGCCCACGGGCGGACCGTTTTCCAGACGCGTGACCCGCGAACGCAGGGCCGGGAATTGCTCGTTCAAGGTGGTGATCAACCAGGTACGCAGGGTTTCGCGCTCCTCGATGGTTTTCGCCAACACCACAAACTGGGCAAAGCTCGCAGCCGGCAGTTGCTGATCCAGCGGCAGATAGAAACGCGGCGAACCGGTGCCCACATAGGCCACGTAGTTATCGATTCCGGCTTTGTCCTTGAGCATCGCTTCGAGACGCTTGACCTCTTCGGTGGTGTTGCTCAGCGAGGCGCCTTCGGCCAGCTTCAGGTCGACCATCAATTCCAGTCGACCCGACGCCGGGAAAAATTGCTGCGGTACAAAACGGAAAAGGGCTACAGAGGCGATGAACAGAATCACGGTCGCCACTATCACCGTCTTGCGTCGACGCACGCACCACTCCACCACGCGCCGCACTCGCTGATAAAACGGCGTGCCGTATGGATCGGGTTGATCAGGACCGTGTTTGGCTGCATGAATTTTCGCCAGATCCGGCAGGAGTTTTTCCCCCAGATACGGCACGAACACCACCGCCGCCACCCAGGACGCCAGCAGCGCGATGGTCACCACCTGGAAGATAGAACGGGTGTACTCGCCGGTGCCCGATTGCGCGGTGGCGATCGGCAGGAACCCGGCGGCGGTGATCAGCGTACCGGTGAGCATCGGGAACGCGGTGCTGGTCCAGGCATAACTGGCCGCCTTGATCCGATCGAAACCCTGCTCCATTTTGATCGCCATCATTTCCACGGCGATGATCGCGTCGTCCACCAGCAAGCCCAGCGCCAGCACCAGCGCGCCGAGGGAAATCTTGTGCAGACCGATGCCGAAGTAATACATGGTGGCGAAGGTCATCGCCAACACCAGCGGAATCGCCAGGGCGACCACCATGCCCGTGCGCACGCCGAGGGAGAAAAAGCTCACCAGCAAGACGATCGCCAGCGCTTCCACCAACACCTGGACGAACTCGCCGACCCCGGTTTTCACCGCCGCCGGTTGATCGGACACCTTGCGCAGCTGCATGCCCGCCGGCAGGTTTTTCTGGATGCGGGCGAACTCGACTTCCAGCGCCTTGCCCAGCACCAGAATGTCGCCGCCGTCTTTCATGGCCACCGCCAGACCGATAGCGTCTTCGGCCATGAAGCGCATGCGCGGCGCCGGTGGATCGTTGAAACCACGGCGCACATCGGCCACGTCAGAGATACGGAAGGTGCGATCCGCGACCCGGATCGGGAAGTTTTTTATCTCATCGACTGTCTGAAAATTCCCCGAAACCCGTAGCTGCAATCGCTCGCTACCCGTTTCAAAGAAGCCGGCGGTGGACACCGCATTCTGCTCTTCCAACGCCTGCTGCACCGCCGCCAGTGGCAAACCGAGAGTCGCGGCCTTGACGTTGGACAGTTCGATCCAGATCTTTTCGTCCTGCAAACCGAGCAGGTCGACCTTGCCCACGTCCTTGACCCGCTGCAGCTGGATCTGGATGCGGTCGGCGTAATCCTTGAGCACTGCGTAATCGAAACCGTCGCCGGTCAGCGCGTAGATGTTGCCGAAGGTGGTGCCGAATTCATCGTTGAAGAATGGGCCCTGAATACCCGGCGGCAGGGTGTGGCGAATGTCGCTGACTTTCTTGCGCACCTGATACCAGAGCTCCGGAATCTCCACCGAATGCATGGAGTCGCGGGCAATGAAGGTCACCTGGGATTCGCCGGGGCGGGAAAACGACACGATGCGCTCGTACTCACCGGTCTCCATCAGCTTCTTTTCAATGCGCTCGGTGACCTGGCGCGAGACTTCCTGCGCCGTGGCGCCCGGCCAGTTGGTGCGGATCACCATGGCCTTGAAGGTGAACGGCGGGTCTTCGCTCTGGCCCAGCTTGGTGTAGGAAAGTGCACCCACGATGGCCAGCAACAGCATCAGGAACAGTACGATCTGGCGATTACGCAACGCCCATTCGGAAAGATTGAAGCCCATCGGGGATTACTCCTTGTCCGCCAGATTGACCACGCGGTTGGAGCGATCCACCGGGCGCACCTGCTGCCCGTCGAGAAGCACATGGACGCCGGCGGCCACCACCCAGTCGCTGGCGTTGAGGCCTTCGAGCACCGGTACGGTTTTCTCGCCGAAGGCACCGACCCGCACCGGGGTCTTTTTCAGGGTGTTGTTGGCGCTGACGACCCAGACGTAGGTCACGCCGTTTTCGGCGGTCAATGCAGACAGCGGCACCGACAGCGGCACGGTCTCGGCATTCTGCACATAGACCCGGGCGCTCTGGCCCAGCTCGGCCGGGACCTTGCCGGCGTTGAAGGCGATGCGTGCGGCGAAGGTGCGGGATTTGGGATCGGCGGCAGGCGACAGTTCGCGGATGTGCCCGGCGAAACGCTGGCCCGGTTGCGTCCACAGTTCCACCGACACCGGCTGTCCGACCTTGAAACGACCGAAGCTCTGCTCCGGCAGGCTGATCGACACTTCGCGCTCGCCATCGGTGGCCAGGGTGAACACCGTCTGCCCCGCCGCGACTACTTGCCCGACTTCAACGGCGCGTTTGGCCACGACGCCATCCTGTGGCGCACGCAACACGGCATAACTGGCCTGGTTGGTCGAGACGTTGAATTCGGCTTTGATCTGCTTGAGACGAGCTTCGCCGGAACGGTAGAGGTTTTCCGCGTTGTCGTACTGCGAGCGGCTGACCATCTGACGATCCATCAGGGTCTTGTAGCGGTCACGTTCGGCGCGGACCATGTTCAGGTTGGCTTCGGCGGCAGCTACCTGGGCACGGGTGGCTTCCAGTTGCAGGCGCACGTCCTGGGGATCGAGTTCGGCCAGAGGTTGATCAGCCTTGACCCGTTGCCCCTCTTCTACCAGTCGTCGGCTGACTTTGCCGCCGATGCGAAATGCGAGGTCTGGCTCGTAACGAGCGCGAACTTCACCGGTGTAGCTCTCCGTCGCCTGCGCCGAAGGCTCTGGCTGGACCACCATGGCCGGGCGCACGCTGGTTTGCGGCGCCTCTTCGTGACCGCACGCAGCCAATAAAAAAGCCAGGCTGACTGGCAATGCGAGGGGCAAGACATAGCGGAACATGGTGAAGGACCTTTCGCTAATGGTGCTTTGAATAATTATACTGGCCAGTATGTTATTAATAGCAAACTCACCAGTCCAGTAATAAAAGCGCATATGCCGAATAACCCTTCAGTACCCAACGGCCCAGGCCGCCCCAAGGATCTGGCCAAGCGCCAGGCGATCCTCGACGCGGCGAAGACGCTGTTTCTCACCAAGGGATATGCCAACACCAGCATGGACGCTGTCGCCGCGGAAGCCGGCGTGTCGAAACTCACGGTCTACAGCCATTTCAATGACAAGGAGACGCTGTTCTCCGCCGCCGTGATGGCCAAGTGCGAAGAGCAGTTGCCGCCACTGGTTTTCGAGCTACCGGAAGGCGTGGCGGTGCAAACCGTGCTGCTGAACATCGCCCGCGGCTTTCATCACCTGATCAACAGCGATGAATCGGTGAACCTGCATCGCCTGATCATGGCCCTGGGCAGCCAGGACCCGAAGCTTTCGCTGATCTTCTTCGAAGCCGGCCCGCAGCGCATGTTGCAGGGCATGGAGCGGCTGTTGTGCAAGGTGGATCAGAGTGGCGAGTTGAGCATCGACAAGCCGAGGAATGCGGCGGAGCACTTCTTCTGCCTGCTCAAAGGCGCGGCGAATTTTCGGTTGTTGTTCGGCTGCGGCGAACCATTGACCGAAGAGGCGGCGGAGAGCCATGTGCGGGAGGTGGTGGAGTTGTTCATGCGGGCTTATCGGCCTTAGCCAGCCATTCGGACGTCTTCGCGGGCAAGCCTCGCTC
>NZ_JAIQWX010000178.1 GCF_020164475.1 Pseudomonas sp. REP124
GTTAGGCACTCATCCACTGTGGGAGCGAGCCTGCTCGCGATGAACGATGACACGATCTTTCGTCAGAACTCGAGAGTGCTCGACAGCACCACCTGCCGCGAATCTCCCATCGACACGAAGAACCGGCTCGCCGCCGAGGTGTAGTAGGTGCGGTCGAACACGTTCTTCACATTGAGCTGAAACTTGACCTTCTGCCCGTCCAGCTGGGTGTCGTAGGTGGCGAACGCATCGGCCACGGTGTAGCTCGGCAGGTCGAAATCATTCACCGCGTTGCCCGCCCGCTCCCCGACATACCGCGCCCCGGCGCCCACCCGCAGCTGATCGCCGCCGATGATCCTGCCAAAGTCATACACCGCCGACAGCGAGCCGCTGTTCTTCGCCACATTCTGCAATCGCTTGCCTTCGTAATCCGGATCCTTGGTGACTTCGGCATCGGTGTAGGCATAGCTGCCGATCAGGCTCCAGCGGTCGCTGAGCTGGCCGCTCAGGTCCACCTCCAGCCCTCGGGAGCGCACCTCGCCGGCAGCGCTGTAGATGGTCACCGGACCTTCCGAGTTGGCGATCAGCACGTTGCGTTTCTTGATGTCGAACAACGCGATGTTGCCCGTTACCCGGCCCGGCAGGTCCAGCTTGGCCCCCAGTTCCCAGGACTTGGCCTCTTCCGGTGCGACACTGCCGTCGAGCACGGCGCTGCTGCCACTCAAGGGCGCGATGGTCGAGTTGGGTTTGAACGATTCGGTGTAGCTGCCGTAGAACGACAAGGCATCGGTGTAGCGATACACCAGGCCTGCACGCGGCACCCACTTCTGCCCGTTGCTGTCGGTGTTGGCGTGGAACGGCACGCCTTTGCCGGCGTACTGGTCGTACTCCTGGAAGCGTGCGCCTGCCACCAGAATCCACTGGTCGGTGAGGTGAATCGAGTCCTGGAAGAACACCGAATCACTGCGCAGCAGATCGGTCTGCGCACTGTCGGCCGGGCTGACGGTGGTGCCTTCGACTTCACGGCCATACACCGGGTTGAGGTAGCTGAAAGTGGTCAGGCTTTTCTGGCGGATCAGGTCTTCGCGGTAGATCTTGCGGTACTCGTCGTCGATACCTAACACCAGGTCATGCTGCATGCCCAGCACGTTCACCTTGCCTTCGAGGCTGGCGGTGGTGAAGCGGTCGGTGCTGATCGCATTCTGCGTGCCGTCCATACTGCGGGTCAGGGTGCCTTTGTTGGTGTCGATGGCGGTCACGCGCACCTGGCTGGCGTCGTAGGTTTCGCGGTTCCAGCTGTAGCCGAAGTGGGCATTCCAGTTGTCGTTGAGCTCGTGATCGGCCTCGAAGTGATAGAGGTCCGAGCGCCCTTCCATGTTGTTGAAAGGCTCGTCGAGCCGACGATCCCGGGAGATGTCCAGCGGATGGTTGTCCCGGGGGTCGATGATCGTGCCGCGGTCGAACGGGGTCAGAAATTCCCGGTGCTCGTAGGCGAACAGCAGTTTGGTGCTTTCGCCGAACCAGGCCAGCGACGGCGCGACCAGGGTCTCGCGGTGCACACCGTAGTTGCGCCAGTAATCTTCGTCTTCGTGGTCCAGCACCATGCGATAGGCCAGCCCCGAAGTGCCCAGGGCGCCGGTGCTGTCGAAGGTGCCGCCGCTGCCGTTCTTGCCTGCGCCATAGGTCGAGCCGCGCAGGGTCACGGCGTTGTACTGCTCAAGCTCGGGCTTCTTGCTGACCATGTTGACCACGCCGCCGGGGTCTTGAATGCCGTAGAGCAAAGACGCCGGTCCCTTGAGTACCTCAACCCGATCCACCGTAGCGTTCATGCCCCGGCCCTGCACGATGGGCATGCCGTCGCGCATGATCGAGCCGTTGCGGTTATCGCCGAAGCCGCGGGTCATGACCGAATCCTGGGTGCTGCCCAGGGTGTTGCCCTGGGTGATGCCGCTGACGTTGGCCAGGGCGTCATCCAGATTGCGCGGTGCCTGATCGCGAATCACCTGAGAGGCGACCACGTTGATGGTCTGGGGGATTTCCTGAATCGGCGCCGAGGTGCGCGCCACGGAACTCACGGGTGGCGGCTGGTAGCTCTCGGACTGTTCCACCACCGAGGTAATGGTGGTCGCACCCAGGTTCAGGGCGCCTTCCGTGGGCAGCGGTTCAAGGGCCATGGTGTGGCCATCGGTGCGACGGAAGGTGAAACCCGAACCGCTGAGCAGCCGTTGCAGAGCCTGTTCGGCGCTCATCTGGCCGCTGACTGCCGGAGCGTTGAGACCGTAGGGCGTCTCGTCGGTGTAGACGACGCTGATACCGGTGACCCGGGTGAAGTCGCTCAGGGCCTGGGGCAACGGCTTGGCGGCCAGGGAGAAATTGAACTGCCCGCGTTGCTGACTGCTGCCCGTGTCAGCGGCCATCGCCACGCTCAGGGGCAGCAACGCCAATGCCGAAAAACCTAACGCAGAAGCACCCAACCACTGTTTGACCGAACCGGATTTTGCCCTGGACTTCATGACTCATGACCTGTGTAGAACCGCAACGGATGCGAATGATTCGCTGTTTCAGTCACTACACGGATGGGGTTTGGGTTTACCTCACCGGGAAATGAAAATATTTTTCAGAGGGAGTGAGATTCCCTGTGGGAGCGGGCTTGCCCGCGAAGAGGCCATTCGCCTCACCGCAAAATAATCAGATGCCCCAACACCTGATGCTGCTCAAATCCCATCACCCCCTGCAACGAACTCAACACCGCCTGTGGATTCCGGCTCGCAAAGCTGCCACTGACCCGCCGCCTGCCCAACTCATCGCTGAGCAACACAATCCGCCCGGGGAAATAACGCCGCAGATCCTGCACCACATCGGCCAGCGGCGCCTTGTAGTAATTGAGCCAGCCCTGACGCCACGCCAATTGCGCTTCGCTGTCGACCCCGTGCAACGGCTGCGCGCTGCCTTCGCCATAGGCAACTTGCTGGCCGGCAGTGAGGATTTGCTGCGGAGCATCTTTATCGGCAATCACGCCAACGCGCCCGGACAACACCGTGACCTGCGCGCCATGGGGTTGCAGACGCACTTCAAACTGCGTGCCCAGCACCCGCGCCTGACCTTTTTCCGCATCGACCACAAACGGCTCGCCAGTGTGGGTCACACTGAAGAAACCCGCGCCACGCCGCACCTGCACATGCCGCTCGCCGCCGCTGAAATCCACGGCGATGGCACTGTCGGCATCAAGGGTGACTTGCGACTGATCGGCCAGGGTCACGGTGCGGACTTCCCCCGGCGCCGAAACATAATCAGCGCCCAGGTCATCCAGCCAGCGCAACGGCTGCCAACCGGTACCGAGGCTGACCATCATCAGCAGACACGCCGCCATCGCCAACGCACCGGACCAGCGCCGCACGCTGGAACGCCGCGAACCATTCATGGCATTGAGGTAACGCTGCAAGGCCAGGGCATCTTCATTGGCCAACGTACGCGCCGGCCCTTCGCTCAATTCCCACAGCACCTGCGCGCGGGAATAGGCTTCGGCATGGGCCGGGTCAGCTTGCAGCCACTGACTGAAGGTGGCCTGATCACTGCTGGTGGGCTGGTCATGTAACAGACTCAGCCAGGCCAGCGCCTGCTGCTCCTGATCGGGCGTCGGGGTGACGCGTTCGAGATTGTTCACGGTGCTTTCCCTGGCGTACGCGGTGACGGTTCCCGAAGGCTGGCCTTGCAGGCTTCGAGCGCGCGCATCATATGTTTTTCCACGGCACTTTGGGACAGGCCCATGGCCTTGGCGATCTCGGCGTATTTGCGGCCATGGATGCGATTGAGCAGGAAGATCTGCCGCGTGCGCTCCGGCAACGCGCGTAACGCCGCCTCGACATGGCGCAAATCGTTGCCCGCCTCCAGCGCCGCCTGCGGTTCACTGCACACGCCGTCCGATGGCTCCACCATCAAGCCTTCGCTGGCCCGAGCCCGCGAACCTTCGCTGCGCAAATGATCGATGGCGATGTTGCCGGCGCAACGCAGCAGGTAGGTGCTGAGTTCCTCGACCTGCACCAAGGGCCGCCGCCAGAAACGCAGGAACAGGTCCTGCACCAGATCCGCAGCGGTGGCACGGCAACCGACGCGGCGATTCACCAGCGCTTCCATCTGCGACTGTTGCGAGAGAAATACCTGAAGAAAATGCGCACGGTCGCCACGCGGTTCGTCGTGCTTGCGGGGCTCCACGTCGCAGGGTTCGGGCGGAAACTTGATCATCGATTCAATGGATCGCGAACGCGGCAATCGGGCTGAACAGCAGGCCGAGCGCAGCCAGCGACAACGCCAGACGCGGGCGATACGGCATCAGCAACACCAGCAACAAGGCGCTGAGCATCAACACCGCGAACCATTCCACCAGTCCGAATTCCCAACCGGTGGTCGACACCGTCGCCCACAGCGACACACCCAGCAACGACCATCCCGCGACCTTCATCCACCGACGCAGCGCCAGCGATGACTTGCGCCCGAGCAGCTCGACATGGTGCCGATCCATGGACAGACACAGCGCGGTGAAACCGCCGTAACAGAGCAAGCTGGCCAGCAACATTCAGTTGGCCTCCTGCTCAAGGTTGATCGCTTGTGTGCTGTGCCGCCCGGCCTTTTCAGCCTGCCCGGCGCGGCGCATTTTCCACGCCGCCCAGCCGAGGAACAGGCCGCTGCCCAGACACGCCAGATCGAAACCGGCCATGATCCAGTCGCCCGTCACGAATGCGTTGCCCAAGTGATACGGCGTGGTCAGGGCATTGAGCAGCGGAACCGCGACAAACAGCAGCGCCGCCAGCGTCAACTGCTCGACCCAGGCCGCACGTCCCCGGCGCAAAATGGCATGCAACAAACTCAGGCCCCAGGCGATGAAGAAGCCGTTGACCTCCCATTCCGCTCGCCCGGCCATCTCCACCGGCAACACCCGATTGGTCCAGAAGAACACCGCCACCGCGATGACCAGCCCCGACATGCTGGCGATGTTCAGCACTTCCACCAGCCGCAATTCGAAGGGCATGACGCCGCTTTTGACATGCTTGAGTTGACGCTTGCCGAGCCAGATCACCAGCCCGGTGCCGATCATCGCCGTGCTCGCCAGACCGCAGATAAAGTACAGCCAGCGCAACAGCGGACCGGCGAAATGGCCCATGTGCAAACCGTAGAAACCGCCGGCGATCGCCCGTGATATCCCCGGCTCCGGGGCCGCAGCCAGCAATTCTCCGGTGGTGCCGTTGAAGGTCACGGCGCTGCCGAAATCGTGGACCACGCGGTCCGCGCCATCCCGCGCCAGCACCACCGAAGCATTCGCATCACCGGGATTGTTCACCGTCACCCGCACGGCGCTTCCACCCGACCATTGCTCTCGAGCCTTCTCCTGCATCGTCGCCAAGGGCAACAGAGGCGCCGGATTGCCGGAGGCTTTTGCGTTGTTGGACGCAGGAAACAGCTCGCTGTAGAAGGCCTGCACATCGCCTTTATAGGCGGCGACGATACTCGCCGGCATCACCATGGCCATGAAGATCACCAGGCTGCTGTAGGTGATCATCAGGTGAAACGGCAACACCAGCACGCCCACCGCGTTGTGCCCGTCCAGCCACGAACGCTGACCCTTGCGCGGGCGGAAGGTGAAGAAGTCCTTGAAGATTTTCTTGTGGGTGATGATCCCGCTGATCAGCGCGACGAACATCACCATCGCCGCGATGGTCGACAGCCAGCGGCCCCAGGGATAAGGCATTTGCAGTTGAAAGTGGAAGCGATAGAAAAATTCGCCACCCGAGGTCTCGCGGCCCTGCACCTCGGCACCGGTTTGCGGGTCTAGGCGCTTCTCTGTGAACTGGGCGCGCTCGCCGGGCTTGGCCGGTGCCGGCTGCCAGCGGACCGTCAGGCCTGGCTCACGAACGCCGGGCAGATCGATGATCCAGCGCGAGGCGTTGGCGGCGTGTTGTTCGAGATACTCCTGGGCCAGGGTCAGGCTGGCTTCGCTGGACACCGAACGCACAGGGATTTCCGGCTGCATCCAGTGAGTGGTCTCGTCCTTGAAATAGGCGAGCGTGCCGGTCAGGAAAATCGCGAACAACAGCCAGCCGAACGTCAAACCGGCCCAGGTGTGCAACCAGGCCATGGCCTGACGGAATCCCTCTTTCATGGCCGGCCCATCCAGTAAGTCAGGCCGGCTGCCGCCGCGAGAATCAGCGCTGGCACCATCAAGCCGAACCAGGCACGCCACGCCGTGCGACAGGCGAAACACCAGATCACCGCCAGCAGATAGACCAGGAACGAACTCATCATCCCGGTCACCACCGCTTCGGCCCGTGCCATGGGCACCCACAGCGTCAGGCAGACACTCGATAGCGCCGTGATCACATAACCACCGAGCACGGCAGCCAGCACCCGCGAGAAAACCGCCAGTCGATAGGAAACGGGGAGCGTGTTGCGTTTGGCTTTCATGTCGCGACCTGAGTGAGCCGCCGTGAATGTCACAGTGGCCGGAGGGGCGCAATATTAATGATAAATATTCTCATACGCAAAGCCTGCGTCCTGTAGAAGCGAGCTTGCTCGCGATGGAGGCAAGACATGCGCGGGGTGTCAGTCAGCCAGCGTCATCGTTGGCGACCATTCGCGGGCAAGCCACGCTCCCACAGTGTCCGGTGGTGTTGGCCGATTCAGCGATCG
The DNA here is from genome assembly GCF_020164475.1 of Pseudomonas sp. REP124. Lineage (GTDB taxonomy): Bacteria > Pseudomonadota > Gammaproteobacteria > Pseudomonadales > Pseudomonadaceae > Aquipseudomonas. Next base: position 6,661 of record NZ_JAIQWX010000178.1, read on the forward strand.
GCACAAAACCCTGTGGGAGCGGGCTTGCCCGCGAAGAGGCCGGCACATCCAGCATCGATGTCGACTGCCCCGATGCTTTCGCGGGCAGACTCGCTGCAACAGTTTTGCGCAAAACAAAACGGGCCTGCAATGCAGGCCCGTTTTCATGGGGAGGTTAAATCAGGCTTCAGCCGTTTTGGGCGGCCTGTTCGTTTTCAAGAAATTCTTCTTCCAGCAGTTTGTCTGCATGTGGACGGCGCTCGAAGGGCACTACGGCGGCGCGTGGTTTGCCGCGCAGTTTGCCGAACAGGTGTTCCAGTGCGTGTTCGAGTTTCTCGGCAGCTCCGTCGATGGCCAGTTCCAGATTGGCGGCTTTGTGGGTGACGGAAATCGGTTGATGGCCTTTTGGCCGCGCTTCCAGTTGGCAGCGTAGATCGTGAAGACCGGGCTTGTCGCCGTTCTCATCCCGCAGGTGAACTTCGACCCGGGTCAAATCCTCCTCATAACGTTCGAGCGTGCTCTCAATGGTTGTACGTACCCACTCCTCCAGTCGAATGCTGCTTTGAATATGGTTATCGCTATTGACTTGGATTTGCATAGTTCATCCCTTATTTCAGCTAGCTCGCGAGAGGCCGGTCAGTCGAGCCCTGGGGCGTCCTCACCGTGACCTCTTACAGACACAATCGGTCTGTACGCTGAACAATTCAACCCCTGAAAAAAGATAAATTTGTAAACACAAATAAAACCGGACAACCGTTCAAAGCGCTGGTAAGGTCGGGAATTCACTCGCCCCGGCCTTGGTCGAAAATCCTTACATTTGCCCCTCGCCCAGCGGGTGCAAAGCACGAAAAATCCCCGCCTCCTCCACCAGCCAGTCATGCACCGCGCGCACGCCCGGATGGCTCAGCGCACCCGGCGCGTAGAGCAGCATGTAGCGCTTGTGATTGGGCACCGCCAGGCCAAACGGCACGATCAGCGCACCGCGCTCCAGCTCATCGTTCAACAGGGTTCGTCGGGCGATGGCCACGCCCATGCCGGCGATGGCGGCTTCGATGGTCAGGTGGTTGCGATTGAAGGTGTGCCCGCGCCGCACATCGGCGCCCTGGAAGCCGATGGCATTGAGGTAGAACTCCCATTCCGCGTATTCGTAACTGCCGCGCCAGGCGGTGATGTCGTGCAGCAACGGAAAGTGCATCAGGTCCGCCGGGCCGTGCAGCGGCGGTCTCCCGCGCAGCAAACCCGGTGCGCAGACGGGAAAGATCTGTTCATCGAGCAAGGCTGTGGATAACAGCCCTGGGTAGCTGCCGTCGTTGAGGTCGATGGCCAGGTCGAAGTCGCCCTCGTGCAACGGCACGCTGCTGTCCTCGGCCACCAGACGCAGCTGGATGTCGGGAAAACGCTGCTGCAAACGCGGCAGGCGCGGGGTCAGCCATTTGCTCAGGAACGACGGAATCGAACGCACCCGCAGCGTGCCGCTGATCATCCCGGCATCCAGCCGACGCAATTCCGCATCGATGCTGCCATAGGCCTCGTTGACGGTGATGGCCAAGCGCTGGCCTTCCGCGCTCAGTTCCACCCCGCGCGCTCGACGATGGAACAGGCGAAAACCCAGGCGCTCTTCCAGCTGACGAATCTGCTGGCTGACCGCGCCCGGCGTGATGTGCAGCTCTTCGGCGCAGCGGGTGAACGACAAGTGCCGGGCGGCGCAGGAAAACACCTGAAGCCACACATAGGTCTGGGCATGTAATTGACGGCTCATCGTTTAGTCCTGCTAAAGGCTCTCTTAGGAAGTTTCGTTGGTCACAGGGGACCGTGCTTGGCAGTATCGCTGAAAGTGCGCTTGTCCTACAGAAATGGCAGCGATTCATCTTCCATTTGCGGAATAGGCTTTAGCATGGCTATCAGTGTTTTCGATCTCTTCAAAGTCGGCATCGGCCCGTCCAGCTCCCATACCGTCGGTCCCATGCGCGCAGCGGCGACCTTCGCCCAAGCGCTGGTGGATCAAGGATTCCTGCCTGACGTGCGACGGGTAGAAATCCGGCTTTACGGTTCCCTGTCGGCCACCGGCGTCGGTCACGCCACCGACCGCGCCTGCGTCATGGGCCTGATGGGCGAATGGCCCGACCGCATCGATCCGACCACCATCGACAGCCGCATCCACACCTTGCGCGAAACCGCCCAACTGTCCCTGGCCGGTCAGACGACCATCGCCTTCGACTGGTCCCGGGACCTGCTGTTGCTCGACGAGAGCCTGCCCTACCACCCCAACGCCATGTCCCTGACTGCGTTCGGCGACACCGGTGAGTTGTTCGAACAAACCTACTATTCGATCGGCGGCGGTTTTATCGTCGAGGCGGCCGAGGCCGAGTCCGGCGTTGCGCCCGCCAGCGACGTGGTGTTGCCTTACGATTTTTCCAGCGCTGTCGAGTTGCTTGAGCTGTGCAACAAGCACGGCCTGCGCGTTTCCGAATTGATGATGGCCAACGAACGAGCCTGGCGCAGTGACGACGAAATCCGTCAGGGCCTGTTGCATATCTGGTCAGTAATGCGCGAGTGCGTCGAGCAAGGCTTGCGTCACGAAGGCATCCTGCCCGGTGGCCTGAATGTTCCGCGACGGGCGGCGAAGCTGCACCGCAATCTGCTGGAAATCGGCAAGCCGAATGTCATTACCTCGACTCTGTCGGCCATGGAATGGGTCAACCTCTATGCCCTGGCAGTGAACGAGGAAAACGCTGCCGGCGGACGCATGGTCACCGCGCCGACCAACGGCGCGGCGGGGATCATTCCGGCGGTGCTGCACTACTACATGAAATTCAATCCGGATGCGTCGGACGATGATGTGGTGGCCTTTTTCCTGGGCGCGGCAGCCGTGGGCATTCTTTGCAAGAAGAACGCTTCGATCTCCGGCGCCGAGGTCGGTTGTCAGGGCGAAGTCGGTTCGGCCTGCGCGATGGCCGCCGCCGGTCTGGCCGATGTGCTGGGCGCCACGCCGGAGCAACTGGAGAACGCCGCGGAAATCGGCCTGGAACACAACCTCGGCCTGACCTGCGACCCGGTGGGCGGCCTGGTGCAGGTGCCGTGCATCGAGCGCAACGCGATTGCCGCGGTGAAGGCGATCAACGCCACGCAAATGGCCCTGCGCGGCGACGGCAAGCACTTCATCTCCCTGGACCGGGTGATCCGCACCATGCGCGATACGGGTGCGGACATGCACGACAAGTACAAGGAAACGTCGCGCGGTGGTTTGGCGGTGAATTGGGTGGAGTGTTGATCGGTTTGGAGGCACAGCTAAGTTTTTGTGCCCGGAATTGAACACTTACCTGTGGCGAGGGGGCTTGTCGAAACGTCGCACCGCCCCGCTGGGCTGCGAAGCGGCCCCAAAAGATGGGACTGCTGCGCAGTCCAACGGGGGCAAGCCCCCTCGCCACAATGTCCGCGTCGGCACGGGGGTTATTGTCCGACAATCCAACCGGCATGCCCCTTGCTACATCCTCCTGTGAAAGCACGTCATGAAGTCCGATGGTCCGGTATCGCGAACTAATCCCGACATCGACCGGTCAACAACTGCACGTTCAATCAGGCGGTGACGCATCATGGACAACCCTTTTCAGCTCATTACCGATGCGTTTGCAGCGGATTACCACGTCAACCTGAGCATTCAGGGCCTGGACGGCAGCATCATGCTGACCCTCTCCGACAACGGTCGCATAGTCGCCAAACGCATGATCAGTGCCGAACAGCGCAACGACCCCGACCGCCTCAAACGCCTGGTACAGAGCATCCAGTTCGGCATCGCCATCGAACAGGGTAGAAGCGCGGTCGCGATTCTCGAAGCCATGACCGACAGCGGCTCGCGCAATCCGCCACCACCGTCGGTCAAAGGCCGGCCCCGACCCGCCATGCGTCTATAAATCTCAGGGCCTTGAATCTCAGGGCTTTAAATCTCCCCCTTCTCTACCTCCGGATGTTCACTTGAACCCGCACCGGTCTTGCGATGCGGGTTTTCAATCTTCACCGACGGAAATTGCGAAGACGCGTAGCGCACCACCAGAATCGCAAACGCCAGCAGCAGAATCCCGCCGCACAGGTAAATGATCCCCAGGTCCGGCGGGTTGTGGTGCGACACGTTGGAAATCAGCAGACGGGTCAGCGCGGTGATCGCCACGTAGATCAGAAAGCGCACCGGCATGTGGTTGGTCTTGAAATAAATCCCGACCATCGCACCCAATTCCAGGTAGATGAACAGCAGCAGAATGTCATCGATCTTGATGTGTCCCTTCTCGAGCATTCCCAGAAACTCCATCACCGCCGCCCAGGCGGTCACGGCGCCGATGGCGAACAGTGCCAGATAGTGGAAGGTCTCGACGAACAGGTTGCCCAGGGTTTCCGCCAGTTCGTGCACGGACTGCCGCAGGTTTTCGGCCCAGTTGATTTTCACGATGATGCTTCCTTAGGTCGGCTCGACCGGATAGTGCGGGTTGGACGTGACGGTTGTTCTGCATGCAGCTTTTCATGCAGAAACGAGGCCACGCCATCATGGCGAGCCCCCGCGAATCGCGCGCCGTGACGTTTTGCCGCGCCTCGATCCTGTAG
>NZ_JAIQWX010000179.1 GCF_020164475.1 Pseudomonas sp. REP124
CCATTGTGGGAGCGAGCCTGCTCGCGATTCGATTGATGCCCTTGCACTGCGACAACTGACACACCACCCTGACGCAATTGAAGTCATTCACCGAGAGGACCCATGGCCCTGCCCAGCCGCCATTCACTCTTCCCTTTTCTCAGCTGGTTGCCCCGCCAAACCCGCAGCAGTGTCGGCCGCGACCTGATCGTCGGCTTGAGTGGCGCCATTCTCGCGTTGCCGCAATCCATTGCCTACGCCCTGATCGCCGGTCTCCCGCCGGAGTACGGCCTGTATGCGGCGATCATTCCGGTCTTGATCGCGTGCCTGTGGGGCTCGTCGTGGCATTTGATCTGCGGTCCTACGGCGGCGATTTCCATTGTTCTATACGCCAGCGTCAGTCCCCTGGCCGTACCGGCGTCGCAGGACTACGTCACCCTGATTCTGTTGCTGACCTTCCTGGCCGGCATTTTCCAATGGTTGCTGGGAATGCTGCGCTTCGGTGCGCTGGTGAACTTCGTCTCCCACTCCGTGGTGCTCGGCTTCACCTTGGGCGCAGCGGTGGTGATCGCCATCGGCCAGTTGCCCAACCTGATGGGGCTGGACCTGCCAAGCCAGGCCACCGCGCTGGACAGCTTCATCACGCTGTTCAGGCACCTCGCTGAGATCGACAAGCCTTCGCTGTTGCTGGGATTGGCGACGGTAGTGGTGGGCATGCTCCTCAAGTTGTGGCTGCCGCGCTGGCCAACGCTGTTGATCACTCTCGTAATGGCCTCGCTGCTGGTGTGGCTGTGGCCGTCGATGTTCGGTCACGTGGCATTGGTCAGCGCCTTCGTCGGCCGGCTGCCACCCTTCAGCCCGCTGCCGCTGGACCTCGAGCTGATCCTGCGCCTGCTGCCCAGTGCAGTGGCCGTGGGCATGCTCGGGTTGGTCACCAGCCTGTCGATCGCCCGCTCGATCTCGGCACGTTCGCAGCAATTACTCGACGCCAACCAGGAAGTCCGCGCCCAGGGCTTGTCCAACATCATCGGTGCGTTTTTCTCCGGATCTCTGTCAGCCGGCTCCTTCACCCGCTCGGGTCTGAGCTACGAAGCGGGGGCCTGCTCACCCATGGCGGGGATCTTTTCGGCGATGTGGGTGGCGCTGTTCGCCGTGTTCGGCGCGCAGTTGATCGAGCACATCCCGATCCCGGCCATGGCCGGCAGCATTCTGCTGATCGCCTGGGGCCTGGTTGACCATCGCGGCATTCGCGCGTTGCTGCGGGTCAGTCGCGCCGAATTCGTGGTCATGACCCTGACCTGCACCGCCACGCTCTTGCTGGAATTGCAGACGGCAATCTATGCCGGCGTCCTGGCGTCGCTGTTCTTCTACCTCAAGCGCACCTCGCAACCACGGGTACAGCATGTGCGCGATGGCGACGAGGACATTCTGCGGGTGGGCGGTTCGATCTTTTTCGGCGCCAGCCATTACCTGCAAGTGCGGTTGCAACGCATGCACGGCGCGCGGGTGGTGATCGAGGCGCAGCAGATCAACTTCATCGACTATTCAGGGGTGGAGATGCTGCATCAGGAGGCGCGGCGGTTGCTGCGTCAGGATCGCAGCCTGACCCTGCGCCGGGCGCGTCCGCAGGTGGTGGAGGAATTGCGCAAGCTGGAAGGGGCGGAGAAATGCCCGATCCGCTTCGAAGATTGAAACGCTGCCCCCTGTAGGAGCGAGCACGCTCGCGATGAACGCACAGACACCGCGGGAAGCCAGACCCCCATCGTTATCGTTGACGACCATCGCGAGCGTGCTCGCTCCTACAGGAGATGGGTGTTACGCGGCTAATTGGCGGCGCAATTCGGCCAGCACCGGCGCCGTATCCGGGCGCACGCCGCGCCACAGGAAGAAGGCTTCCGCCGCCTGTTCGGCCAACATGCCAAGACCATCCATCGACACCGCCGCACCCTGTTCGCTGGCCCAGCGGCAGAACGAGGTTGGCTCCTTGCCGTACATCATGTCGTAGCAGACCGTTTTGCCCGGTTCGATCAGGCTGCCGGCAATCGGTGGAACGTCGCCGGACAGGCTGGCGGACGTGGCGTTGATGATCAGGTCGACCGACTCTTCCAGCCAGTCGTAGCCGCTGGCCGATACCGGACCCAGGTCGCTGAACAGTTCCGCCAGCAGCTCGGCCTTGTCCACGGTGCGGTTGGCGATGATCACCGACGCCGGCTGTTCGGCGAGCAAAGGTTCCAGCGCACCGCGCACCGCGCCGCCGGCACCGAGCAGCAAAATGCGTTTGCCCGCCAGGCTGAAGCCGGCATTGACCGTCAAATCGCGAACCAGGCCCGCGCCGTCGGTGTTGTCGCCCAGCAAGGTGCCGTCGGCGAGCTTGCTCAGGGTGTTCACCGCGCCGGCCCGTTGCGCGCGTGCGGTCAGGCTGTCAGCCAGGCGGAAGGCTTCTTCCTTGAACGGCACGGTCACATTCGCGCCGCGTCCTTCGAGGAAAAACGCCCGGGCAAAGTCGGTAAAACCATCGAGCGGCGCCAGCGAGGCGCTGTAGTCCAGTTGCTGCACAGTCTGTTCGGCGAACAAGCGGTGAATCAGTGGCGACTTGCTGTGGCCAATCGGGTTACCGAAAACAACGTAGCGGTCCATCAACAATCCTCGTTCAGGCCTCAGCCAACCAGTCGCGGTCTTGCAGGAAGTATTCGGTCAGGCGCGCTTCTTCGCTGCCGGGTTCGGCTTTCCAGTCATAGCCCCAGCGCACTTGCGGCGGCAGGGACATGAGGATCGACTCGGTGCGACCGCCCGATTGCAGGCCGAACAAGGTCCCGCGGTCGTACACCAGGTTGAACTCGACATAACGGCCACGGCGGAATTCCTGGAATTCACGCTGCTGGGCCGTGAAGGCGTCGTGCTTGCGGCGCTGCACGATCGGCAGGTACGCATCGATGTAGGCGTCACCGATGGCGCGCATGAAGGCGAAACTGGTGTCGAAGTCCCACTCGTTCAGGTCATCGAAGAACAGGCCGCCGATGCCCCGGGGCTCGTGGCGATGCTTGATGTGGAAATAGCTGTCGCACCAGGCCTTGTAGCGCGAGTAGACGTCCGGACCGAACGGCGCGCAGGCCTGTTCGGCGACGCGGTGCCAGTGCACGCAGTCGTCGACGTTGCCGTAGTAGGGAGTCAGGTCGAAACCGCCGCCAAACCACCAGACCGGCTCTTCGCCTTCTTTTTCGGCGATGAAGAATCGCACGTTGGCGTGGGAAGTCGGGACGTGCGGGTTGTGCGGGTGAATCACCAGCGACACGCCCAGGGCTTCGAAGCCACGCCCGGCCAGTTCCGGCCGGTGGGCGCTGGCGGACGGCGGCAGGCCGCTGCCGAACACGTGGGAAAAGTTGACGCCGCCCTTTTCGATGACCGTACCGTTTTCGATCACCCGCGTACGTCCGCCACCGCCGGCAGGCCGGGTCCAGGCGTCTTCGACGAAACGCGTGCCGCCGTCTTCGGCTTCCAGCGCAGCGCAGATACGGTCTTGCAGGTCGAGCAGGTAGGCTTTTACGGCCTCGGTGCGGGTAGTCATGTCATCACCTTGGATCGGGCAAAGCTACACGGCGTTCTAAAAGCCGGCGGCAAATTGCTGCACAGGATAACACTGCACCTCGCCGCGTCGCAGTTGACGAAGATCAAGCTTAGGAGTTCGATAGGGCGCTTGGTAAATCGACCTCAGGAGAGAGCAGATGGCAAAGCGTATCCAGTTCCGTGCCCATGGCGGCCCCGAAGTGCTTGAGTATGTGGATTACCAGCCCGCCGCGCCCGGCCCGAAGGAAGTGCGTGTGAGCAACAAGGCCATTGGCCTGAACTTCATCGATACCTATTACCGCAGCGGACTGTATCCGCCACCGTCCCTGCCATCGGGCATGGGCTCGGAAGGGGCTGGCGTGGTCGAGGCGATCGGCAGCGAAGTCACCCGGTTCAAGGTCGGTGATCGCGTGGCCTATGGCAGCGGCCCGTTGGGCGCCTACAGCGAGCTGCACGTTCTGCCCGAGGCCAATCTGGTACAGCTGCCGGACGCCATCAGCTTCGAACAGGCCGCCGGGGTCATGCTCAAGGGCTTGACCGTGCAGTACCTGCTGCGTCAGACCTACGAACTCAAGGGTGGCGAAACCGTTCTGTTCCACGCCGCTGCCGGCGGTGTCGGCTCCCTGGCCTGTCAGTGGGCCAAGGCTCTGGGCGTAAAATTGATCGGCACCGTAAGCTCGGCGGAGAAAGCCGCGCTGGCCAAGGCCAACGGCGCCTGGGCGACCATCGACTACAGCCACGAAAACGTGGCTCAACGGGTGCTGGAGTTGACCGACGGCAAGAAGGTCCAGGTGGTGTACGACGGCGTCGGCAAGGACACCTGGCTGACGTCCCTGGACAGCGTTCAGCCGCGGGGACTGGTGGTGAGCTTCGGCAATGCGTCCGGCGCGGTGGATGGGGTGAACCTGGGGATTCTGGCGGCGAAGGGCTCGCTGTATGTTACTCGGCCGACGCTGGGGACTTACGCCAACAATGCCGAGAATCTGCAGCGCATGGCCGATGAGCTGTTCGAGATGATCATCAGCGGCAAGTTGACGGTGGATATCAGTCAGCGGTTTGCGCTGGCGGATGCGGCGAAGGCGCAGACTGAGCTTTCGGCGCGGCGTACGACTGGGTCGGTTGTTCTTCTGCCTTGAGGACGCCTTCGCGGGCAAGCCTCGCTCCTACAGTTTTCGGTCGTTCGCACGATGGGTGTACGACCTGGAACTGTAGGAGCGAGGCTTGCCCGCGAAAAACGATAATGCGGTCTTAATCCGGGCGCACAACCCGGCCGGTCGCCAGATCCCGAATCACACTCGGATTCTTGCGCCCACCCAGCATCCCGCCCAGCACCATATCCACCTCGCCGCGGAAATACTGCTCGACGCGAAGCCGCGTGCGCGCCGCCGGGCGGCCCTGGGGGTTGGCGGAGGTCGATACCAGCGGCCCGACCAGCGCGCACAACTCGCGCACTTGCGGATGATCGCTGACCCGCAGGGCCACCGTGTCATGCACACCGGTAATCCACTCGGGCAACAGGTCCTGGTGCGGCACCAGCCAGGTGTTCGGCCCTGGCCAGGTGCTGGCCATGCGGTCCATCCATAGTTCAGGGAAGTCCTCGAACAGGAAGTCGAACTGGCGAATGTTGTCCGCGACCAGAATCAGACCCTTTTCGGGAGACCGGCCCTTGATCAGCAACAAACGCTCCACTGCCTCTTCGTCCCATGGGTCGCAACCCAGACCCCAGACAGCTTCGGTTGGGTAGGCAAGCACCGCCCCGGCGCGAATAGCTCGTGCGGCTTGTTGCACACGCCAACTGTTGACCATGAATAAACTCTCCAGAATAAGGCTCTGCGCAGTTTACCGATCTTGTTTATAAAACCTAGCTCACCCGCGCAATCCATCGCCCGTTTTCGCAGATGGCGCTGCCTTCCATCTCCAGTTCAGTCAGCGCCGACAGCACTTTGGACAGCGCCCAGCCACTGGCATCGGCCAAGGCTTCACTGGTGTGGGGAGCGGCGTGGAGCAGCGCCAGCAATGGATGGCGCGCAGCTTTGACCGGCGCGGGGGAGAAGGACGCTTGCTGCCAGCCGCGCAGGGCTTCGAGGATATGTTCGACGGTTTCCACCAGGGCGGCGCCATCGCGGATCAGCTGATGACAACCCTTGGCCCCCGGGTGATGGATCGAACCTGGAATCGCATACACCTCGCGACCCTGCTCCGCCGCCAGCCGTGCGGTGATCAACGAGCCGCTGGCAACACTGGCCTCCACCACCAACACCCCCAGGGACAAACCGCTGATGATGCGATTGCGTCGTGGAAAATTGCTCGGACTGGGGCCGGCGTCCAGCGAGAACTCGGATACCACCGCGCTGCCAGAGTCGATCATCGCGTCGGCCAGCCGACGATTGCGCTGTGGATAAAACTTTTCAAGCCCAGTGCCCAGCACGCCGATAGTCTGTCCACCGACATCCAATGCCGCCTGATGGGCAGCGGCATCGATACCGAGGGCAAGACCGCTGGTGATCACAAAACCGCCACTGGCCAGACTGCGGGAAAACGCGGCGGCGGTGTCCATGCCCGGCCGTGAAGCGCGACGACTGCCGACCATCGCCAGCTGCGGTTTTTCCAGAATCCCGGGGTCGCCCGCCACGAACAGCAGGGGCGGTGCGTCGCTGATTTCCGCCAGGAGAGCAGGGTAGTCAGGCTGGTCCCACATCAGTAAATGCTGGGCCGGACGCTCCAGCCAGGCCAGCGCATGGCTGGCGCCATCGCGAACGTCGGGACAACGCCGAGCCTCCGTACAACTCAGCGGCAAACCCAGCGCCCGCCAGGCACTGGCCGGTGCACTGATAGCCTTGGACGCCGAGCCGAAGGCTTCGAGCAGTTTTTTGAACCGCGCCGGACCGATGTCCGGCAAGCGGTGCAGACGTAGACGAGCTTCCAGTTCCGCGGGGGAAACCGGTGCAACAGCAGATGGCGACATGGATCATCCTTGATCGTTATAAGCCCCCATCCAGGCGGGCATAAGCTGTGGATAACTCTGTTGGTAACTTGTGAAGCGTGCTTACGGATTTCGTACCTTGTCCATCACCGCCAGCGAGCGCGAGGCGTTGAGCACCAGCCCGTAGCTGAGCTTGTCGTAGGTGCGGAACACCATCAGAAGCCCCGCGCGCTCATCGGGAATCTTCACCGGCTGGCCGCTGATCCGGTCACGTACGGTTTCACCGGTTTTCATCACCGCCAACACATTGCCTTCGACCAGGCCATCGCGCTGGCCCTTGTTCAGCGTGACCACATCCAGCGCACCGATCTGGGTAACGCCACGGGGCACATCGATGATCAAGCCTTCGACCGGGGCTTTCGGGGCGCTGGGCATGAAGGTCGAGTTGATCGAGCGCTCCTCGCTGCTGAACAGACGATCGCCGAGGCGCACTTCCTGGGTCGTGCGCTGCAGGGCCAGGGTGGCGACGTCACCCTCGGTGGCGACAATCTCGCCGCCGCCGATGTCATCGGCGTTGATCCCCAGAAACTCCTGGGTCTGCGGATCGGTGTAGACCTTGCCCTGGCGGAAGATGCCGTAGACCGGCTGCGCCATGTCGAAGTGGCCACGGGCGAAGATGCGGTCGCCCATGCCGCTGAGCACACGCTCGGCATCGCCGGCGACGATGTACGGCGCCTGGTCGAAGTCCTCGACCTTGTTGACGATGCGGTTGCTCAGCAGAAAGCTGTTGATGGATTTGAGCGGGATGCTCGGAATGGCATCGGCCACCGGGCTGCTGCGCACTCTGGGCGAAAGCTTGATGGTGCCGCGCGACGCGCCGCGATCGAGGGTCAGGCGTGGCTGACCATTGACGTAGACCAGCGAGAGCGTATCGCCGGGATAGATGAGATTGGGGTTTTCGATTTGCGGATTGGCCTGCCACAGCTGTGGCCATTGCCAAGGTTCGCGGAGGAATTTTCCCGAGATGCCCCAGAGCGTATCCCCCGAGACCACCGTGTATTGCTGTGGAAAACCTTCCTTGAGTTGCACTTGCCCGTGGGCCCAACCGGCAGAGACCAGAAGGAGCAGGGCGAGTAGTGATTTCCTCATGCGGTGAATCCCTTTATTATGTCCGTTCGCGTGAAACGCCAGAGCCGTCAGTGGCTCGCTCCCGCCTTGCTTATGAGAAGAAGGGAGCTACGTTTTACAACGGTAGCCTGCATCTTCGGACTCGCCAGGCGCCGATCCGACCATACCTCACACGTGCAGTCCTCAAGCTTATGGCCATTTTGAACATCCTCGAATTCCCTGACTCGCGCCTGCGCACCATCGCCAAACCGGTGGCCGTAGTGGACGACGAAGTGCGTCAGTTGGTCGATGACATGTTTGAAACAATGTATGAGGCTCCAGGCATCGGCCTCGCCGCGACCCAGGTCAACGTCCACAAGCGCATTGTCGTGATGGACCTTTCCGAAGACCGCACCGAACCGCGAGTGTTCATCAACCCTGAACTCGAGCCCCTGACCGAAGACATGGGCCAGTATCAGGAAGGCTGCCTTTCGGTACCGGGCTTCTACGAAAACGTCGATCGCCCGCAACGGGTCAAGGTCAAGGCGCTGGACCGCGACGGCAAGCCTTACGAATTGATCGCCGAAGACCTGCTCGCCGTGTGCATCCAGCATGAATGCGACCACCTGAACGGCAAATTGTTCGTCGACTACCTGTCCACGCTCAAACGCGACCGCATCAAGAAGAAACTGGAAAAGCTTCACCGCCAGAACGCCTGATGCCCCTCTTCAAAGGCTTGCCGCGGCAAGCCTTTTTCTTTTCAAGAAGCTTTGCAATAGAGAGCCACCCATGACCGAGCCACTGCGCATTGTCTTTGCCGGCACCCCGGAATTCGCCGCCGAACACCTCAAGGCCCTGCTGAGCAGCCCTTACGAGATCGTCGCGGTCTACACCCAACCGGATCGTCCGGCAGGTCGTGGGCAGAAGCTGATGCCGAGCCCGGTCAAGCAGTTGGCGCTGGAGCACGACATCACGGTGCTGCAACCGCCGACCCTGCGCAATGAAGAGGCTCAGGCCGAGCTGGCTGCGCTGAAACCGGACTTGATGGTAGTGGTCGCCTATGGCCTGATCCTGCCGCAAGTGGTGCTGGATATTCCGCGCCTGGGCTGCATCAACAGCCACGCCTCCCTGCTGCCACGCTGGCGCGGTGCGGCGCCGATCCAGCGCGCCGTGCAGGCCGGTGACGCCGAAAGCGGCGTAACCGTGATGCGCATGGAAGCCGGCCTCGACACCGGCCCGATGCTGCTGAAAGTCACCACGCCGATCAGCGCCGAAGACACCGGCGGCAGCCTGCATGATCGTCTCGCGCAGATGGGCCCGCCCGCCGTGGTGCAAGCGATTGCCGGCCTCGCTGCCGGGACTCTGGAAGGCGAAGTGCAGGACGACAGCCTCGCCACCTACGCACACAAACTGAACAAGGACGAAGCACGCATCGACTGGTCCCGCCCGGCGGTCGAACTGGAGCGACTGGTGCGCGCCTTCAACCCATGGCCGATCACCCACAGCACGCTGAATGGCGAAGCCCTGAAAGTCCTGGCCGCCAGCCTCGCAGACGGCAAGGGCGGCCCCGGGGAAATCATCGGCGCCAGCAAGGACGGCCTGATCGTCGCCTGCGGTGAACAGGCGCTGTGCCTGACCCGCCTGCAATTGCCCGGCGGCAAGGCCCTGAGCTTCAGCGACCTGTTCAACAGCCGTCGCGAGAAATTCGCCACCGGCACGGTGCTCGGGCAATGAATCCACGTCTGGCCGCCGCCAAGGCACTGGCCGCCGTCCTCAGCGGCAAAGCCTCACTCAACAGTTCGCTACCGACGCAGTTGGAAAAGGTCGAAGACCGTGATCGCGGTTTCACCCAGGACCTGGCGTTCGGCACCGCTCGCTGGCAGCCGCGCCTGTCGGAGCTGGCGGCCAAGTTGCTGCAGAAGCCGTTCAAGGCCGCCGACGCCGACGTCGAGGCGCTGATGCTGGTCGGCCTCTACCAATTGCTCTACACCCGCGTGCCGGCCCATGCCGCCATCGGCGAAACCGTCGGTTGCGCCGACAAGCTGAAAAAGCCCTGGGCCAAAGCCTTGCTCAACGCCGTACTGCGCCGCGCCCAACGGGAAAGCGAAGCGCTGTTTGCGGAGTTGGAGCGCGATCCGGTGGTGCGCACCGCCCACCCGCGCTGGCTGCAGAAATCCCTGAAGGCGTTCTGGCCTGAGCAGTGGGAAGCAATTTGCGCAGCGAACAACGCACACCCGCCGATGATCCTGCGGGTCAACCGCCGCCATCATGCTCGCGATGCCTATCTGCAATTGCTGGTCGCGGCGGGCATCACTGCCAGCCCATGCGTGTATAGCCGCGACGGCATCATCCTCGAGGCCGCCACCGACGTGCGCAGCCTGCCCGGTTTCGCCGACGGCTGGATCAGCGTGCAGGACGAAGCCGCGCAACTGGCGGCCGATCTGCTCGACCTCGCGCCAGGCCAGCGTGTGCTGGATGCCTGCTGTGCGCCGGGCGGCAAGACTTGCCACATCCTCGAAGCCCAGCCGGCACTGGCCGGCGTGGTGGCGGTGGACCTGGAAGCCAAGCGGCTGGTGCGGGTACGGGAGAACCTCGATCGCCTGGGCCTGAACGCCGAACTGATCGCCGCCGACGGCCGCGACACTCAGGCCTGGTGGGATGGCAAACCGTTCCAGCGCATCCTGCTGGACGCGCCGTGCTCGGCCACCGGGGTGATTCGCCGTCACCCGGACATCAAGCTCACCCGCCAGCCCGATGACATCGCCGCGCTGGCGCTGCTGCAAGGCGAGTTGCTCGACGCCATGTGGAAAACCCTGGAGGTCGGCGGCATCCTGCTCTACGCCACATGCTCCACCTTGCCGACCGAGAACACCGAAGTCATTGAGGCGTTCCTCGCCCGCACGCCGGGAGCCCGTGAGCTGGACCTCGCCACCGCAGCGGGCATCAAACAGCCTCACGGCCGCCAGTTGCTGGCCCAGGAAGGCGGACACGACGGTTTCTATTACGCCAAGCTGATCAAGATCGCCGCCGCGCGCGGTTAAACGGATTCAATGGAGTGACTGGATGAAAATCATCATCCTTGGTGCGGGGCAGGTGGGGGGTTCGCTGGCCGAACACCTGGCGAGCGAAGCGAACGACATCACGGTGGTCGACACCGACGGCGAACGCCTGCGCGACCTCGGCGACCGCCTGGACATCCGCACCATCCAGGGTCGCGGCTCGATCCCCAGCGTGCTGCGCCAGGCCGGCGCCGATGATGCCGACATGCTGGTCGCGGTGACCAACAGCGACGAAACCAACATGGTCGCCTGCCAGGTCGCCCACACCCTGTTCCACACGCCGACGAAGATCGCCCGGGTCCGCGAAGCCGCGTACCTGACCCGCGCCGATGAGCTGTTCGACAACGAAGCGATTCCGGTGGACGTGCTGATCAGCCCGGAACAGGTGGTCACCAACTACATCAAGCGCCTGATCCAGCACCCGGGCGCCTTGCAGGTGATCGACTTCGCCGAAGGCAAGGCGCAGCTGGTGGCGGTGCGGGCGTACTACGGCGGGCCGCTGGTGGGCCAGCAACTGCGCCAGCTGCGCGAG
>NZ_JAIQWX010000018.1 GCF_020164475.1 Pseudomonas sp. REP124
CGGCGAGCTGAGGGTCTTGAACACGCTGCGGGTCTTGTTCGCCGGCAGCGGGTACGGCACCGGATGTTCCTTGTGGTACAGGCAGCCGCTGATCAAGGGTTGATCGGGGTCGCCTTCGAGGAAGGTGACCAGCACTTCCATGCCGATCCGCGGGATGGCGATGCCGCCGTAGCGGGCCCCGGCCCAGTCCGAGGAGACGCGCAGCCAGCAGCTGCTTTTGTCGTCGCCCTGGCCTTCACGGTCCCAGTGGAACTGCACCTTGACTCGGCCGTACTCGTCGCAATGGATTTCCTCGCCCTGCGGGCCGGTGACCACGGCAGTCTGGCTGCCGAGAACCCGTGGTTTGGGATGTCGCAGTGGCGGGCGGTAGTGTGCATCCCACGGCGTGGCCTTGAAGCGGTTGCGATAGCCCTGAGTTAACCCATCCTTCAATGTGCTGAAGTCGCTGGTCACCGACTCCTCCAGCACTTGCGGCTGTTCGCCTTCATGAGTGACTTCGGTGAGCAGCCAAAGGTCGTTCCACTTGCCGTTCGGGTGCTCGGTCAGGGAGAGAAAGTGTCCGCTGACCAGCAACGGCTGATCGCTCTCACCTTCGGCGAGCCGGAAGTCGCTACGATGGCGTTCGAGGGCGCGTTTGGCCAGGTGCCGGCCCCGCTCGCGGTCAACGAAACGCCCCGGGTAGTCGTAGTCTTCGAGGTCGGGCCGCGCGTCGATACGGTTTTCACTTTCGAGGGTGATGCGCGGAATTTCGAAGTGGTAATCGCGGCGGGTGGTGCGGCTGGTGCGGGTTTCCAGGCGCAGGTTGAAGCGTTTGATCACAGGTTCGCTGGCGACCAAACCCGAGTCCTGCAGATAGGCGACCGGCGCCAGTTTCGGGAACACCGTCTGATCATCGCCGAAGACCAGCGTGTGGTCGGTGGCGCTGTGCCAGAAGTGGTAGTGGATACCTTCTTCCTCGCACAGACGCTGAATGAAGTGCAGATCCGATTCATCGTATTGCACGCAGTACGGACGCTCGGGATAACGCGAGCCGAGGTTGAACTGGTAGACGTTGCGCAGGATGCCGTGCTCTTCGAGGATCTGGCCGATGATCTTCGGCACGCTGAGGTTCTGGAAAATCCGCTGGTTGATGCGGTGTGCCAGGTACGCCAGTTGCGGGCGAAGAGTCACGGAGTAGCGCGTCAGACGCTTGCCGTTGTCGCCTTGCGCGGCGCGGTAAATCACACCGTGAATGCCGCTGCCACCATTGGAAAGCTGCAGGAACGCCGGTTTGTGCAGCAGGGTTTCGAGGTCCAGCGATGAGCGCTCGCTGACCAGTTCCACTTCGAAGGCATACGGCTGGCTGATGGCCTCTCGACCGCGCAGGGACAGCACCTGAAAGTCGCTGGAAAGCCCTTCGATGGTCAGGGCGAATTGGGGTTGATTGGCGGGTGCGAACATTCCGTGTTCCTCGTGCTGTGCTGCGTGCACCGATGGCTTGAAAGGCCTCGGCGCACGCGAACGGTTTGAAGGGCATCGACCTGTTAGGTGGGTCGATGCCTGTAACGGTCAGCTGCGATTAAACGACGGGGACGCGCCAGTCATCGGAACCGGAAGTGCCGGAGACTTCGTGGGTCCAGGTGATTTTGCGGTAGGTGAAATGCACTTCTTCCAGGTGTGTGTAGTGCAGGTTTTCCGGGTCCTGGCAGTTGTGCATCTTGTTGTTGATGGCAACGATGATCGCGTCTTCCAGTTTGGTGGTGTAGTAGTGCTCCTGGGTGCCTTGCGCGGAGGTGCGGAACCACTGGATCTCGATTTCCGTCATGCGCTCTCCGGACGTCAGCGCGGCTTGCAGCAGCGGCGAAGCCTTGTCGAAGACCTTGGTGACCACAGCGGGTTTGTGAATGCGCTGGCCGGTTGGCTGACCGGATTGCGGGTCACGCGGGATGATCACGTCGTGGGTGAATGCCTGAACCATGACCTGGTCTTCATGACCTTCCTGGAAGGTGTTGCCCACGGAGTCGGCAGTGAAGGCGCCAGCGGTGATCAGGCCTTGTTTTTCGCCGGTAACGGACATGTATGCGGGTGTTGCCATGAGTGTGCTCCTTGCTGAAATTTCAGGGGTTCCCAGAGGGCAAAATCGCCCGGTGGGTGCCTGAGTCCTAGTCAAGGAACGTGCCAGAAATATTGAGGGCCAATGAAACCGGGTAGATGAAGAGGCTTTAGCCGATTTTTGAAACATTTCGACGCCAAATCACCCCAAAAAGTGCGCAAGAAGTTGCGCAGTGCTGTGCAACTTCTTGCGCACTCATCTGTAGGCCTCGAACGACATAGCGTGCAGAAAGGTGTCCACAGCTTTATCCACATTTTTTTGCGCAACTTCTTGCGCAGTTGGGCTCTAACGCATCTTGCGATTTCAGGGGCGAAATAACGGCAATCACCTGCCCAGTTTTTTCCTCATCAATAGCCACAAAAAACCTGCTTTCTCCCTTCCCTGTGCATGAACAGAATACAAATTCCCACGCACAGGAAACGACAGGAGTAAGTCATGACGTTCTCGATTATCGGACGTTGCCCCGAGACCGGGCAGCTAGGCATCGCCATCAGTTCTTCAAGCATTGCGGTGGGCGCGCGTTGTCCCTGGGCGCGGGCAGGGGTCGGGGCGGTGTCTACGCAGAACATCACGCTGCCGGCGCTGGGACCGCAGATTCTCGATCTGCTGGAGCACCAGCATCTGGAGGCCGAGGCCGCGCTGGACAAGGCCCTGAGTGCCAACGGCTGGAGCCAGTATCGGCAGGTCACGGTGATCGATGCGTCCGGGCGGATTGCCTGTTTCAGTGGCAAGGAGTCGCTGGGCGTGCACAACGCCGTGAAGGGCGAGCAGTGCGTGGCGGCGGGCAATCTGCTCAGCGATGTACGGGTGATCGAGGCCATGGTTGAGGCGTTCGAGGCCGAGCCCGGGCAGTTGGCGGATCGCCTGCTGGCGGCGATGCAGGCTGCCATGGCTGCCGGTGGCGAGGCTGGGCCGGTGCATTCCGCGGCGCTGAAAGTGGTGGGCGATTACACCTGGCCGATCATCGATTTGCGGGTCGACTGGGCCGAGGAAGATCCCATCGGTCAGCTCGCCGGTCTCTGGCAGGCCTACCGATCGCAAATGCAGGACTATCTGACCCGCGCGCTCAACCCGACAGCGGCACCGAGCTACGGAGTGCCGGGGGATGAGTGAAGTCTCCAGCCGCGACCTGCTGGAGCGCCTGGTCGGCTTTGCTACGGTCAGCCGCGACTCCAACCTGGAACTGATTCGCTTCATCCAGTATTACCTGGCCGGGCATGGCGTGCAGAGCGAGCTGTTCTACAACGACGAAGGCACCAAGGCCAATCTGTTCGCCAGCATTGGCCCGCAGACCTCCGGCGGCGTGGTGCTTTCGGGCCACACCGATGTGGTGCCGGTCGACGGGCAAGCCTGGACGGTGGAACCGTTTCGCCTGAGCGAAAACAATGGGCGTCTCTACGGGCGCGGCACGGCGGACATGAAAGGCTTCATCGCTTCGGTGCTCGCGGCGGTTCCGCTCTTTGTGCAGCGCCCCCTTCGGGTCCCGGTGCATCTGGCGTTTTCTTACGATGAAGAAGTGGGTTGCCTGGGCGTCCGGCCGATGCTCGAAGAGCTGCAGAAGCGTCCGCACAAACCCGCACTCTGCCTGATCGGCGAACCCACCGAGCTCAAACCCGTGCTCGGTCACAAGGGCAAACTGGCGATGCGTTGTGAAGTGCGCGGTGCCGCCTGCCATTCGGCCTACGCGCCTTATGGGGTCAATGCGATCGAGTACGCCGCGCAGCTGATCGGTCGGTTGGGCAGCATCGGCGAGCAGCTGGCGCATCCCGATCACCATGACTCGCGTTTCGATCCGCCGTATTCCACGGTGCAAACCGGGGTGATCAAAGGTGGCAGGGCATTGAACATCGTACCGGCTGAATGCGAGTTCGATTTCGAGGTGAGGGCGCTGCCGAACTTCGATGCCCAGCAGGTGGCCAGCCAGTTGCAGGCGTACGCCGAGCAGCACCTGTTGCCGAAGATGCGGGCAGTCCAGGCGGATACGGATATCAGGTTGCGGCCGCTGAGTGCCTATCCCGGTTTGGCCACGCCACCGGAGAGTGAGGCGGCGCGGTTGCTGGCGATCCTTAGCCAGTCTTCGGATTTCGGCACCGTGGCTTTTGGTACCGAGGGTGGGCTGTTCGAGCAGGCCGGGATTCCGACGGTGGTGTGCGGGCCTGGCAGCATGGATCAGGGGCACAAGCCTGATGAGTTCATCTCCGTGGAGCAGTTGCGCGGGTGTGATGCGATGTTGGGGCGGTTGGCGGATTATCTGAGTGACGTTATCGCGCCGTTGTAGCTTCCTGTAGGAGCGAGCACGCTCGCGATGGACTCCCAAACACCGCGGGGTGTCAGGCTGCCAGCGTTATCGTTGACGTCCATCGCGAGCGTGCTCGCTCCTACAGGGGAATAGTGTTCAGGGCTGGTTTTGATGGGCAACCTTCTGACTCAACTGCTCCCGACAAAAATCCACGAACAACTGCGCAGGCTTGGTCAGCTGACTGCGCTTGAGGTGAGCGGACGCCAGGCCCGAGGTGGTCACTGGCTCGGTGATGTCGACTGAAACCACCTTTTTCCCATCATAAGTGCATTCCGAATGCGGCCGGGTCACCAGGATCGAGAATCCGAAGCCCTGGCCGACCATGCCGCGCACCATCTCGATCGACGGCGAACTGAACACGATGTTCGGCGTCAGCTCCAGTTCGTGGAACAGGCTGACAAAGTAGGTTCGACTCGGTTGTACATCGAGCAGGATCATCGGCTCGCCGCACAGATCCCTCAACGAAATCGACTGTTGATCAGCGAAGCGGTGCCCTTCAGGCAGCAGGATGTACGGCTTTTGCGGGGGCATCAGCGGCGTGGTCTGGATGGTGCTGTCCAGCCCGTGATCGTAGAGGAAGGCGACGTCGAAGGTGCCGGCGGTCAAGCCTTGCACCAGGTCCTGCTGCTCGCCGTCGCGGATGCGGATATCGACGCCCGGGTACAGCTTGCGAAAGTCGGCAATCAACTGCGGCAGGTACAGCGGAGCGACCGTCTCGAAGCAGCCGATGTCGATCTGCCCGGACACCGTATCGTTATCCGCCAGCGCATTCTGTTCGAACTCCCGGGCCATGCGCAGCAGCTCCTGCGCCTTGTGGTAGAAGCGCGTGCCGGTGGGCGTCAGGGACACGCCCTGGGCATGGTGGCGGATGAACAACTGGACGTTGAACGACTCTTCCAGGCTCTTGATCGCCGTCGACACCGAAGGCTGCGCGATGTAGAGCTGCCTCGACGCCTCCGCGACGCTGCCGGCTTCCACCGTGGTGACGAAGTACTTGAGTTGCCGCAAGGTATAGGAAGCCACACGCACCTCTTTGTTTTCGCTGACGCAAGAATGCCTGGCTGAACCTTACCTCATGGCGGGTCCGGGCTGGCCAAACCCTTGCCAAGTTTTTTCTTATGTCCCGAGCATATTTTTACTAATTTTCCGATTCGCACGGCTGACGCACTATCTGCCCAATCAGATAGCAACCCCATATAACAACCCCGACCATCCAAATGGTCGTAAAGGGAGCGTAGCGTGTTCGACCTCGACTACTGGCAGCAGAGAGCTGCCCGGCAAACCTTCTCCGATAAAGCCTTGATCGATGGCCGGCAGATCTCTGCCGCTTCAGGCGCGACATTCGACTCGATCAACCCGGCCACCAACCAGTTGCTGGCCCGCGTTGCAGCCTGTGGCGAAGTCGAAGTGGACATGGCCGTTCGCAGTGCCCGCCGTGCTTTCAACGAAGGCCCTTGGGCACGCATGGCACCGGTGGAACGCAAGCGCGTGCTGCTGCGCCTGTCCGAGCTGATGCTGGCCCATCGCGAAGAACTGGCCCTGCTCGATTCCCTCGACATGGGCAAACCGGTGATGGATGCCTACAACATCGACGTACCGGGCGCTGCCCACGTGTTCGCCTGGTACGGCGAGGCGCTGGACAAGCTCTACGATCAGGTCGCACCCACCGCGCCATCGGCGCTGGCGACCATCACTCGCGAACCTCTGGGCGTCATCGCTGCCGTTGTGCCGTGGAATTTCCCGTTGGACATGGCGGCCTGGAAGCTCGCACCGGCCCTGGCCGCCGGCAACAGCGTGGTGCTCAAGCCCGCCGAGCAATCGCCGTTCTCGGCCCTGCGTCTGGCGGAACTGGCGCTGGAAGCCGGCTTGCCGGCCGGCGTGCTGAACGTGGTGCCGGGTCTGGGTGAGTCCGCCGGCAAGGCGCTGGGCCTGCATCCCGATGTCGATTGCCTGGTGTTCACCGGCTCGACCCAGGTGGGCAAATACTTCATGCAGTATTCCGCGCAGTCGAACCTCAAGCAGGTCTGGCTGGAGTGTGGCGGCAAGAGCCCGAGCCTGGTGTTCGATGACTGCCAGGATCTGGATCTGGCCGCGGAGAAAGCCGCGTTCGGCATCTTCTTCAACCAGGGCGAAGTCTGCTCGGCCAACTCGCGCCTGTATGTGCAGCGTTCGATCAAGGACGAGTTCATCGAACGGCTCATGGAAAAAGCCAAAGCCTGGATGCCGGGCGATCCGTTGAACCCGGCAAGCCGCGCCGGCGCCATCGTCGATGCCAGCCAGGCCGCGCGGGTGATGAGCTTTATCGAGCGTGCCGGGCAGGACGGCGCGCGACTGGTCACAGGTGGTCGGCGCTTGAGCTTCAACGGCTCCGACAACTTCATCGAGCCGACCATTTTTGCCGACGTCGCCCAGGACGCACACCTGTCCCGCGAAGAGGTCTTCGGGCCCGTGCTGGCGATCTCCACCTTCGACAGCGAAGAGCAGGCGGTGCAACTGGCCAACGACAGCATCTATGGCCTGGCGGCCTCGGTCTGGAGCGACGATTTGAATCGCGCACACCGCGTGTCCCGCGCCTTGAAGGCGGGCACCGTGTCGGTCAATACCGTCGACGCCCTGGACGTCACCGTGCCATTCGGTGGCGGCAAGCAGTCGGGTTTTGGTCGTGACTTGTCACTGCACTCTTTCGATAAGTACACCCATTTGAAAACCACCTGGTTTCAATTGCGTTGAATTGCACTTGATTAATTAACCGCGCACTCACTGTGTGCGGTTTGAAGAATAAAAAGATGTCCCGGCGCGGATGGTAAATCGCGTATTTGCGACCGCGTGGTCGTGACTGCCTCAGTAACCAATCACAATTAAAAAGTGAGGGAGCTTTATATGTTCAAGTCTTCGAGCGTTACAGCGGTTGCTGGTATTTCAGCACTACTTGCATTCACGGCACCGGTCATCGCTCATTCCGAGAGCCTGACGGTGATTTCCTTCGGCGGTGCCACCAAGGCGGCGCAGGAAGGGGCTTACTTCAAACCCTTTGAAAGCAGCGGCGCCGGCAAGGTGGTGGTCGGCGAGTACAGCGGTGAGCTGTCCAAGGTCAAAGCCATGGTCGATGTCGGCCAAGTCAGCTGGGATGTTGTCGAGGTGGAAAGCCCAGAGCTGGTGCGCGGCTGCGAGGAGGGCCTGTTCGAACGGATCGATCCGGCCCTGATCGGTGATGCCGGCAACTACCTGCCGGGTGCCGTCAGCGAGTGCGGTGTGGCCAGTTATGTGTGGTCGATGGTGCTGGCTTACAACGCGGGCAAGGTGGGCGCGGCGCCGACGTCCTGGGCTGACATGTGGAACCTGCAGCAGTTTCCGGGCAAGCGCGGCCTGCGCAAGGGTGCCAAGTACACCCTGGAAGTGGCGCTGCTTGCCGATGGCGTGAAGCAGCAGGACCTCTACAAGGTGCTCAACACCAAGGAAGGCGTGGACCGGGCGTTCAAGAAACTCGATCAGATCAAGCCTTCGATCCAGTGGTGGGAAGCCGGCGCACAACCGCCGCAATGGCTGGCCGCGGGCGATGTGGTGATGTCCGCCGCCTACAACGGGCGCATCGCCGTGGCGCAGAAGGAAGGCTCGAAACTGGCGATCTCATGGAACGGTCACCTCTACGATCCGGATCACTGGGCCATCGTCAAAGGCAGCCCGAACAAGACGCTGGCGCAGAAGTTCATCGTGTTCGCCAGCCAGGCCAGCGGGCAGAAATCCTTCTCCACCCAGATCCCGTACGGGCCGATCCGCAAGGACGTGCTGGAGCAGTTGCCGGCTGACACCCTGGCGCAACTGCCCACTGCTCAGGCCAACCTGGCTGAAGGGCAACTGGTGGACGCGACCTTCTGGGTTGATCACGGCGAAGAACTCGAAGAACGCTTTAACGCCTGGGCGGCACGCTAAGCACTGCCGGCTTTTAACAACTAACGGGCTCGCGTCTTCGGACGTGCGCCCGTTATTTATTTTTAGTGCCAATAGTTGCCCGAAAAATCGGCACAGCTTTTTTCTGGTTAATAACGACAAAAATCATAATTTCGTTATTTGCACTCTCTGAACACAATACAAACACCCCGCAAATAAAGTTTAAGCGCGGAACTTGATTATCAAACCGTCGCGACACCGTCGCCTCTTTGAAGGACACAAGCATGACCACTAACAAGATTGAAATCGATACGCTTGTTGTCGGGGCCGGCCAGGCTGGCGTCGCCATGAGCGAACACTTGACCAAGCTTGGGGTTCCGCACCTGGTGCTGGAGCGCAACCGCATCGCTGAAGCCTGGCGCACCGGTCGCTGGGATTCGCTGGTGGCCAACGGCCCGGTCTGGCACGACCGCTTCCCGGGCCTGGCATTCGAAGGTCTCGAGCCCGATGAATTCGCCTCCAAGGAGCAGGTGGCGGCCTATTTCGAAGCCTATGCCGAGAAGTTCGAAGCGCCGATTCGTACCGGTGTCGAAGTGAAGAAAGTGGTGCGCAACGCTGATCGTCCAGGTTTCACCATCGAAACCTCCGAGGGTGTGATCGAGGCTAATCGCGTGGTGGCGGCGACCGGTCCGTTCCAGCGTCCGGTGATTCCGCCGATTGCTCCGAAAGACAGCTCGATCACGCAGATTCACTCGGCCCAATACTTCAACCCGCAGCAGCTGCCAGAAGGCGGTGTGCTGGTGGTGGGGGCCGGTTCTTCCGGTGTGCAGATCGCCGATGAATTGCAGCGCGCGGGCAAGCAGGTCTACCTGTCGGTCGGCCAGCATGACCGTCCGCCTCGTGCCTATCGCAACCGCGATTTCTGCTGGTGGCTGGGGGTGCTGGGACTGTGGGATGCCGAAGTCATGCAGCCTGGCCGTGAGCACGTGACCATTGCGGTCAGCGGCGCCCGGGGCGGGCAGACCGTGGACTTCCGCGAGCTCGCCCAGCAAGGCGTGCAGCTGGTGGGCTTGACCCAATCCTTCAACGATGGCGTGGTGACCTTCCAGCAGGACCTGGCCCGCAACATCGCTGCTGGGGACGAGAACTACCTGTCGCTGCTGGATGCGGCGGACGCCTACATCGCGCGCAATGGCCTGGACCTGCCGGAGGAGCCTGAAGCACGGCGGACCCTGCCGGATCCGGACTGCATCACCAACCCGATCCTGGAGCTGGATCTGGCCGAAGCGGGCATCACTTCGATCATCTGGGCCACCGGTTACGCGGTTGATTACAACTGGCTGCAAGTCGACGCCTTCGACGACAAGGGCAAGCCTCGCCATCAGCGCGGCGTGTCGAGCGAGCCGGGGGTTTATTTCGTCGGGTTGCCGTGGCTGTCGCGTCGCGGGTCGAGCTTCATCTGGGGTGTCTGGCACGACGCCAAGCACGTCGCCGGCCACATCGCCACCCAGCGCCAGTACCTGCAGTACCGCGATCCGTCGCAGCGCTGAGTCATTTTTTATTCATTCATTTTCAGGACATTTTCGATGCCAACTCACACACGAATTCGCATGTTCAACACCAAGGACACCTATCCGAACCAGTCCCTGGACAACGACCTTTGCCAGGCGGTACGGGCGGGTAACACGGTGTATGTCCGCGGCCAGATCGGCACCGATTTCGAGGGCAATCTGGTAGGTCTGGGCGACCCGGCGGCCCAGGCCGAGCAGGCGATGAAGAACGTCAAACAGCTGCTGGAAGAGGCGGGGAGCGATCTTTCGCACATCGTCAAAACCACCACCTACATCATCGACCCGCGCTACCGCGAGCCGGTTTATCAGGTGGTGGGCAAGTGGCTCAAGGGTGTGTTCCCGATCTCCACGGGGCTGGTGATTTCCGGGCTGGGGCAGCCGCAGTGGTTGATGGAGATCGATGTGATTGCGGTGATTCCGGATGATTGGAAGGCCAACTGATCACCATTGATTGGATGTGGACCACTAATCCTGAGTGCAATGAAACACCTGTGGGAGCGGGCTTGCCCGCGATGGCGGTGGGTCAGGCGCCATTGATGTTGTATGTGCTGGCCCCATCGCGGGCAAGCCCGCTCCCACAGTTTATGTGTTGTGCGTTTATGGCGTTGCCGGGAGGAGGAACCGCGCAATCACCGGCAGATGATCGGAGATACGCAACGTATCATCCTGCCGCACCGTCGCCTCGACCCGCTTGATCCGCGGGCTGTAGAACAGGTAATCGACAGTACGATCCGGGCCGTTCAGGCCGGGATCATTGGGATACTGAGTCAGCCAGCGGGCGCGGTCGATGCCGCTGGCTTCGTTGTTAGTGGGGATCATCGGGTACTTGTCCCACAGCAAATGCAGGGCGCTGTCGGCGGAGTAGGGCGTGCGCTGTTCGCTGGGCAGGCGCTGGTACTGCCCCAGCGGCAACAGGTTGAAATCGCCACCGATCAGCCACGGCGTACCTCGACCTTCAAACTTGTCGAGCACCTTGGCCACAGCGGTTACCTGCGCCTGCAAGGTCTCGTCCGGTTGCGTCACGCGGTCCAGGTGAGTGTTGAGCACGGCCATCTGGCCGCCGTCGTTCAGCGGCAGATAAGCCGCCAGCAAGGCGTTCTTCGGCTGGAACTGACGACTGATCAAGTTGGCCTTTGCCACCGGCAATTGCAGGCGCTGGGCGTGATCGATCTGAAAGCGGCTCAGGGTCGCCAGTTGCCGGCCAACGCTGCCGAAGATGTGCGGATCGGGGACGAAATCGGCCTTCCAGTCGTAGGCGGCGACACTGCACGGATACAGGTCGGCGACCCGTTCGTGCAGCAGTTTGAGCTGGTTCTGGTAATCGCTGGCTTTGGCGCCATCGTCCAGTTCCTGCAGCAGCACCACGTCCGGCTGCTCGTCGCGAATCACCCGCGCCACTTCATCGAGGCTGAAGGCCATGTCTTCGGGAGTGGGGGATTCGTCGGTGCCGTGGGCCAGGTCATTCCAGAACACGTAACGCTTGCCCGCCAGGTACTGGACGTTCCAGGTCATGACCTTCAGCGCCTGACCGGGCGCCAGGGTCGGTGCCCGGGTGCTGCAACTGACCGGCAGCACCTCCCGGGCGTCGGGGCGCCAGGTGAGGTTGTAGATCGACAGGCCGATCAGGACAATCGCAATCAACAATGCCAGCAAGGTGTAGCGCAGCAGTCGGGTCATGGCTCGGCTTAACGCGTTACGGAAATTGTCCCCGAGCATACCCGACTGACGAGCGGTCACCCAAGGTCAGCGTGGCCCTTCGATTTTTTCCGGCACCTCGCCGATCAGCATGAACAGGCGGAACAGCACCACGCTGGTGAACAGTTGCAGGAAGCTGTGGGCGCTGTCGATCAGCAGCGAGATCACCGGGTTCTGCGGTTCGGGATAGACCGCCAGCGTCGCGCCTTTGAGCAGCCACAACGGCCCCATCACACACAGGATGCACACCAGAATGCGCATGAAATGACCGCGGGTCAGGCGCAGGCTTTCCTTCATCGCGGCCAGTGGCGACAGGCCACGCAGCACCAGCAGGTATTCACCGAAGGCCAGGGCGACCATCAGCCAGATCCCCGGCAGGAAATACAGCGACAGGCCCAACAGAATCAGCAGGGTATTGAGGGCGGTCAGCAGGGCGAAGCGCGGCCACAGGTAGGCGGAACGGGACAGTAACTCGCGGTTGCTCGGCGATTCGCCACGGCTGCGGGCGTCGAGAAACAGGATCAGCGCGGCGGTGTACAGCGGATACACCAGCAGGCCCACGATCACGCTGATGCCGGGGATCGTGTCTGGCTCGGTGGAGTGGTCGACCACCTGTTGCAGCAAGGCTTCGATGATGACAAGCGGCAGGCACAGCTGGACGATCTGGCCCAGATTGCGCTTGAAGAAATACAGAGAGTCACGCAGTACGTCGAACGGGTTCATCAGTCGGCATCGTCGGTATAAAACAGTCACTCACTGTAACCGATGATGTACCGCCTGAAGCAAACGTAAACATTCGGTAAAGGTCATTGAAACATCCGGCATCAACCTCCATTAGGGATGAGCACCTTGTCCACAATGGGTGAGGGCAACGATTTTCCCGGCAATCTATGAGGTCGCCATGAACAGCGAAGAACAAACCCTGATCGATGGACTGTTTTCCCGGCTGCAACAGGCCGAAACGGACGCAGCCCCGCGCGATGCCCAGGCCGAGGCGCGGATCAAGGAACACCTGAACCGCCAGCCGGCGGCAGGTTATTTCATGACACAGGCGATTCTGGTTCAGGAGGCGGCGATCAAGAGCCTCGATGAACAGAACAAGCAGCAGGCCCAGCAGATCCAGCAGTTGCAGGCCGATCTTCAGCAGGCCCGGGCGCAGACAGCGGCGGCGCCTGCACCAAGTGGTGGTTTCCTGTCGAGCATTTTTGGCGGTGGCTCCCGCGATCCTCAGCCTGCTCCGAGCCAGAGCGCACCGATGTCCGGTGGTGGCGGCTGGCGTGAGCCGGGGCGCTCTTCGTTCAATTCGCAGCCACCGCAGCAGAACTTCGGTGCGCCGCAGCAGAATTTCCAGCAACAAGGCTATGCACCTCAGCAGCAAACTCCTGCGGCCGGCAGTAGCTTCCTCGGCGGCGCCCTGAAAACCGCTGCGGGTGTGGCAGGTGGCGTGATGCTGGCCCAAGGCATCAGCAGCCTGTTCAACCACAATCAGCAACCGCAGGAAATCGTCGAAGTGATCAAGGAAGAGCCGGCCCAGGTCAACGACCAGGGCAACAATGACTGGGGCGACGATCAGCGCATGGCCAACAACGATTCCTGGGGCAACGATCAGGGCGGTTTCACCGATACCGACTATAACGATGACAGCTCATCGTTCTTTGGCGGCGACGACGACTCCTACGTCTGATGCACCATTCGTCCGGAGCGCTGCGGCGCTTCGGGCCGATTATTCGCGGAATCCGCCTTCGCGCTGGCATACTGGGCGCCTTTTCGGGCCTGGTGCCTGACCCAGCCTGTGTTCTTTTGAAGGTGTCCGGTGAAAAAAATCGCAGTGTTCGCCGATGTCCAGAACCTCTATTACACCGTGCGTCAGGCCTACGGTTGTCACTTCAATTACGCCGCCTTGTGGGCTGAAATCAGCAGACAGGGGCAGATCGTCGAGGCCTACGCCTACGCCATCGATCGCGGCGACAGCAAACAGCAGCAGTTTCAGCAGATCCTGCGCAACCTGGGTTTCACCGTGAAGCTCAAGCCCTACATCCAGCGCAGCGACGGCTCGGCCAAGGGCGACTGGGACGTGGGCATCACCCTCGACATCATGGACGCGGCCGATCACGTCGACGAAGTGGTGCTGGCCTCCGGCGACGGGGATTTCGACATGCTGCTCGAGCGCATCATCAGCAAGCACGGCGTGCAGGCGGTGGCCTATGGCGTACCCGGCCTGACCGCCAACTCGCTGATCCGCGCCGCCAGCCGCTACGTGCCGATTGAAGGCGCGTTGCTGCTCAAGAATTGATTTATACGGAGTTGTAAAAGGTTGGAACGCATCGCAATCATCGACTTTGAAACCACCGGGATCTCCCCGAGCAGCAGCTGCCGCGCCACGGAAATCGCCGTGGTCATCCTCGAACAGGGGCGGATCGTCGATCGTTACCAGAGCCTGATGAACGCCGGCGTGCGTGTGCCGGCCTTCGTCGAACAGCTCACCGGCATCAGCAACGCCATGCTGCGCACCGCGCCCTCGGCCGAACAGGTGATGAACGAGGTCAACGAATTCGTCGGCATCACGCCGCTGCTGGCGCACAACGCCGCGTTCGACCAGAAGTTCTGGGATTTCGAACTGGGCCGCATCAAACGCACCCGCCTGCAGAATTTTGCCTGCTCACTGCTCCTGGCTCGCCGACTGATGCCGGCGGCGCCGAACCACAAACTCGGCACCCTCACCACCTTCGCCAACCTGCCCCACACCGGCAAGGCCCACCGCGCCATGGCCGACGCCGAAATGGCGGCCAACCTGATGGCGCATCTGGCGGGTGAGTTGCGGGAGACGCACGGGGTGCGGGAGTTGTCCCATGATTTGCTGTGCAAGTTGCAGAAAGTGCCGGCGGCGAAGATTGGTGAGCATCTGAGGCGGCATCGGGGCGTCTGATCTGTGGGAGCGGGCTTGCCCGCGGTGGATTGCGACCGACGCTAAACCCTGTGGGAGCGAGCCTGCTCGCGATGGACTTTCAAGCGCTGCGGGGTGTCAGGTTTCCCGAGTCATCGTTCACGACCATCGCGAGCGTGCTCGCTCCTACATGTTCTGTGTTGATTCACGTCTTTGTGTTTAACCAGGTCTTCAGATAGGCGATTCGTCCTGCAAAACGTTGGGAATCGTCCGTCTTGTCCGGCTTCTGTGGCATCTCTAACCTTGGAACGTCGCTGCCAATTCAGCGACCGGGACTGCAAGCCCGACGATCGATTGTGAGGAGACCACTAGCCGCAGCTATAATCGCGTCGCTTCGATTAGCGACCATCGATTTATGGTAGCTGTGTGCGGGAGACCTTCGGGTCTGCCGAGGGGTCTCCTTCTCGGTCTTGCAGCCCGTGCATAGCTGCCACCCATCATCTGCAAGTGATGCCGGCAGCTCCGACTTTCAAAGGAGACTTGTCATGCTGGACATTATTTCGAATCCCCCTGAACACAACGCTCTCTTCATTCCTCAAACCTTCATTCGCCATCACATTCAACTGCGAGCCGTTCTACTGCACGCAGAAGCCTGGTTCTGTGCCCGCGATATCGGCCGCCTGATGGGGTTGGATATCAACGGCAGGCAAGTGCTCAAGCTGGATGCGGATCAGCGGCGGATGATGCGGTTGTCTGCAAGCGAAGACGCACCAGAAATGTTGATGCTGAGCGAGTCCGGCGTCTACGCGATGCTGGTTTACCACTATTGCCCGGAGAACCGTCATCTACGGCGTTGGCTGACCCACCATGTGGTGCCGATGTTGCGCGAGGGCGCAGGGCCGGCTTTGACACAAGCGCCGCAGCTGCGGGCGGTGGAGTGGGCAGGGGGAACGTTGCGGTTGCTGCATTGGCGCACAGAACCCTGGGTTCGCCTGCGGGACATGCCGGGGCTGTTGTCGGCGAGTTTTAGCGGGGCTTGATTTCCTGTAGGAGCGAGCACGCTCGCGATGAACTTCCAGGCGCCGCTGGGCATCAGGTTTCCCGCGTTAACGTTGGCGACCATCGCGAGCAGGCTCGCTCCCACAGGGTTTAGGGGCGTTTTCGGGTTTTCTGCTGGTTTCGACATGCCCCAACGGCATGTGATCGACTTTCGAAAGCACGGTTGATTGCCATGAACTCCGTGTTTTGAAAAGTGTACCGACGCATTAAACAAGTTTTGTAACTTATTTTTCGCCACCAGCCTTTTTAGAATAGCGGTTCACCTGTCCTGCCTGTGAGCTGCCCCATGCCCGGCCTCCGTCGCTTTCCCTTGCCCTTGATCGCTGCCTTTTTCGCCTTGTACGTGATCTGGGGTTCGACTTACCTGGTGATCCGCATCGGCGTTGAATCCTGGCCGCCGTTGCTGTTGGCCGGCATTCGTTTCGTGATCGCGGGCACGCTGATGTACGGCTTTCTGCGCTGGCGCGGGGCTCCGGCGCCGACCTGGGCGCAGTGGAAAGCCGCCGGCATCATTGGTGTGTTGTTGCTGGCGGGCGGCAACGGTGGAGTCAGCGTTGCCGAACACATGGGCGTGGCATCCGGAGTGGCCGCGCTGGCGGTGGCGACGGTGCCGCTGTTTACCCTGCTGTTCGGTTACTTCTGGGGTGCACGCAATACCCGCCTGGAATGGGCCGGGATTGTGCTGGGGTTGATCGGCATTGCCATGCTCAATCTCGGCTCAAACCTGCAATCGAGTCCGTTGGGCGCAACCCTGCTTATTTTGGCCGCGGCCTGCTGGGCGTTCGGTTCGGTGTGGAGCAAACATCTGCCATTGCCCCAGGGCGCCATGGCCAGTGCCGTGGAAATGCTGGTCGGTGGCGTGGTGTTGTTGATCGGCAGTGCGGTCAGTGGCGAGCACCTGGATAAAGTGCCGCCGATCGAAGGCTGGATCGCCCTGGCGTACCTGACGATCTTCGGTTCGATCATCGCTTTCAACGCCTACATGTACCTGTTGAAACACGTGCGCCCGGCCGCGGCCACCAGCTATGCCTACGTCAACCCGGCGGTGGCGGTATTGCTGGGGATCGTGTTTGTCGGCGAGACCATCGGTATCGCAGAAGCACTGGCGATGCTGGTGATCATCAGCGCCGTGGTGCTGATCGGCCTGCCGCAGTGGCGCCGCCCGGTTGTACCACCGGTGGCGAAGGTCGTGCCGACTGCGGTGCCGACAGAATCCCGCGTGAATTAGGGTAAACTGCGCGGCATTGCACACTCGTTTCCGCACAACCGCGCTGAATTTTCCTACGGTACTTCCATGACTTTCGCCACCCTTGGCCTGATCGAACCCTTGCTGCGCTCTCTCGAGACGCTCGGCTACCAGACTCCGACGCCGGTTCAGGCGCAGGCCATTCCGGCAGTGCTGGCCGGTCGCGACCTGATGGCCGCCGCCCAGACCGGCACCGGCAAGACTGCCGGTTTCGCCTTGCCGCTCCTGCAATTGCTGGCCATGGAAGGGCCGAAAGTCGCCGCCAACTCGGTGCGCGCACTGATTCTGGTGCCGACCCGCGAGCTGGCCGAGCAGGTTCACGAAGCCGTGCGCCAGTACGCCGAAAACCTGCCGCTGCGCACCTACGCGGTGTACGGCGGCGTCAGCATCAACCCGCAAATGATGAAGCTGCGCGGCGGCGTCGACCTGCTGGTCGCGACTCCGGGCCGCTTGCTCGATCTGTTCCGCCAGAACGCGCTGAAATTCAATCAGCTGCAGACCCTGGTGCTGGACGAAGCCGACCGCATGCTCGACCTGGGCTTCTCCGAAGAACTGGCGAGCATCTACCGGGCACTGCCAAAAAAGCGCCAGACGCTGCTGTTCTCCGCCACCTTTTCCGATGACATTCGCCTGCTGGCCGGGCAGATGCTCAACGACCCGCTGAGCATCGAAGTCAGCCCGCGCAACGTGGCGGCCAACACCGTCAAGCAGTGGATCGTGACGGTAGACAAGAAGCGCAAGCCGGAACTGTTCGTGCACCTGATGCGCAAGGGCAAGTGGAAGCAGGTGCTGGTGTTCGCCAAGACCCGTAATGGCGTGGACGCGCTGGTGGAAAAACTCCAGGGCCTGGGCGTCAACGCCGACGGCATCCACGGCGACAAGCCGCAAGCGACTCGTCAGCGTGCGCTGGACCGTTTCAAGATCGGCGAAGTGCAGATCCTGGTGGCTACCGACGTTGCGGCCCGTGGTCTGGATATCGAGGACTTGCCGCTGGTGGTCAACTTCGACCTGCCGATCGTGGCCGAGGATTACATTCACCGGATCGGTCGTACCGGCCGCGCTGGTGCGACCGGTGAGGCGATATCGCTGGTGTGCGCAGATGAAGTGAATCTGCTGTCGGCCATCGAGATGCTGACTCGCCAGACTTTGAAGCGGCAGAACGAGCCGGAGTTTGAGCCTGAGCATCGGGTGCCGGACACCGATGCCAGTGGTCAGGTGATCAAGAAGCCGAAAAAACCGAAGAAGCCGAAGGTTTCCGGTGGTGGCGGCAAGCGCAATCTGGGCAAGTGGGTGGATAGCGGGGATGCTGCGCCGGTGGAACCTGCGGTGAAGCCAGTGCGTAAGGTGCCGGTGTTCAATACTGGGCCGCGCAAGCGCAAGCCTTGATCTGCTGCGGCGTCTGTTAAGCCGCCTTCGCGAGCAAGCCCGCTCCCACATTGGATTTGTGAACAACACAGATCCCCTGTGGGAGCGGGCTTGCTCGCGAAGGGCGCACCGCTGATTTCAAGCCTTGCGCCGCAACCACTCCACGATTCCCAACCCCGCAGCCCGCCCACTGGCGAAGCACGCGGTCAGCAGATAGCCCCCCGTCGGCGCCTCCCAGTCGATCATTTCCCCCGCGCAGAACACCCCAGGCACCTGCTTGAGCATCAGGCGCTCGTCCATCGACTCGAACAACACACCGCCAGCACTGCTGATGGCTTCGTCCAGTGGCCGGGTTTTGACCAGGGTCAGGGGCAAGGCCTTGATCGCTTGGGCCAGCGACGCCAGGTCGGCGAAGGTGTCGGCGGAGGTCAGTTCGCGCAACAGCGCGGCCTTCACGCCATCGATGCCGAGCTGGCTGTGCAGATGTTTGGACATCGAGCGCGAGCCGCGGGGCTTGCTCAGCGCGGCGAGGATTTTATCCACAGGTCGGCCGGGCAGCAGGTCGATATGCACGGTGGCGCTGCCCTGTTGATTGATCGCCTCGCGGATCGGCGCCGACAGGGCATAGATCAGGCTGCCTTCGATGCCGGTAGCGGTGATCACGCATTCGCCGAGGCGCGGCACATCGTCGTTGAGGCCGATGGCGACGTTTTTCAGCGGGGCACCGGCGAATTTGCTGACCAGCAATTCGCTCCAGGCCTGCACCTCGAAGCCGCAATTACTTGGCTGCAGGGGCGCCAGTCCTACGCCGCGCTTCTCCAGTTCCAGCATCCAGGCGCCATCGGAACCCAGGCGCGCCCAGCTGCCGCCGCCGAGGGAGAGCAGGGTGGCGTCGGCCTGAACGGTTTTCTCGCCGTCGGGGCTGTGGATAAGCAAGTTGTGCTGTGCGTCCCAGCCAAGCCAGCGATGGCGGGTGTGGATAACTACGCCGCTGTCGCGCAGGCGCTTGAGCCAGGCGCGCAGCAGGGGCGCGGCTTTCATGTCGGTGGGGAACACCCGGCCGGAACTGCCGACGAAGGTTTCGATGCCCAGGTCGTGAATCCACTGGCACAAGGCGTCCGCGCCGAAACCGCGCAGCAGCGGCGCGATCTGCGGGGCGCGTTCGGCGTAGCGGGAGAGGAAGGCGGGGTAGGCTTCGGAATGGGTGATGTTCATTCCGCCGACGCCGGCCAGCAGGAACTTGCGGCCCACCGAGGGCATGCCGTCGTAGAGGTCGACCAGGATGCCGGCCTGGCTCAACACTTCGGCCGCCATCAGACCGGCGGGGCCGCCGCCGATGATGGCGACTCGATGGGAAGGGGAAGTGTTGGGCTGGGTCATGATCAACGCTGCGGTGTGGCGGAATAGCCGCGCATTCTAGCAGTACACGGAAACTGTGGGAGCGAGCCTGCTCGCGATGGCGGTGTTTGAGTCGCCTCAGTGTCGATGCTGAAATTATCGCGAGCAGGCTCGCTCCCACAGAGGGTGGCGGTGTGGCTGAGAATGGGGTGGTCAAAAAATGATCAGCGGTCTGTAGGCCACAGTGCGCAAGGCCTGTAGTCCCTTTCACTCAGGTTATCCACAGGCGGCTCCACAGCCATTGTGGGTAAAGCATCCACAACTCAATGACAGCCTGATGACGCCCAGACCCGTTGTGCGCTGTGATGCAGGATGCCATGGCGGCGGGCCAGGGCCTTGCGGTCCTTGCTGTAGCCGCCGCCTATAACGCCAACCACGGGAATATCGCGGCCCAGGCAGTGGCGCATGACGCTCTCATCCCGGGCAGCGACGCCTTGGTCGGTGAGTTTCAGGTAACCCAAGGCGTCGTCCTTATGCACATCCACGCCGGCGTCGTACAGGACCAGGTCGGGCTGGTAGAGCGGCAGCAGGTAGTTGAGCGCGTCGTCCACCACCTTCAGGTAATCGGCATCGCCCATGCCTTTTGGCAGCGGAATGTCCCAGTCGCTT
This sequence comes from Pseudomonas sp. REP124, assembly GCF_020164475.1. Classification (GTDB taxonomy): domain Bacteria; phylum Pseudomonadota; class Gammaproteobacteria; order Pseudomonadales; family Pseudomonadaceae; genus Aquipseudomonas. Next base: position 20,107 of record NZ_JAIQWX010000018.1, read on the forward strand.
TCGGCCTTGCGTGCAGGAAAATTCTTTTCGCAATGCAGGGAAACGGTGATCGCCTCCGGTGTGTTGTGCAGGATGCGTGCGGTGCCGTCGCCCTGATGCACATCGCAATCGAAGATCAGCACGCGATTGACCCGGCCGCTTTGCAGCAGGAAATGGCTGATCACTGCCAGGTCGTTGAAGATGCAGAAACCGGCCGGATGGTCGTAATGCGCGTGGTGGGTGCCACCGGCCAGATGGCAGGCCAGGCCATGTTCCAGCGCCTGTTCGGCCGCCAGCAGCGAACCGCCGACCGCCCGCACCGTGCGCCGGGCCAGGGCTTCGCTCCAGGGCAGGCCGAGGCGCCGTTGATCTTCGCGAGACAATTCGCCACCCATGTAGCGTTCGATGTACGAAGGATCATGGGCGAGGGCGAGAATCTCCGGCGGGCACAATTGCGGGCGCAGCAGGTCGGCGTCGCGGGTCAGCCCGCTTTCCACCAGGTGATCGCGCAGCAAGCGAAACTTGTCCATAGGGAAGCGGTGATCCGCCGGAAACTCGGGGCTGTAGTCTTCGTGGTAAATCAACGGCAGGGGCATGGCTGAAATGTCTGACATGAAGGCAGGTAGGAACGAGTGAAGGATCCTACCAGCGTTGTAGACTGGCGACATGGAAATGGGGGAGCGGACCGATGGAACCGATACTGCAACTGGAAAGCGCACGGCTGCTGATGCGTCAGTGGCGTGACGAAGACTTGCCGGATTTTGCCGCGATGTGCGCCGACCCGCAGGTCATGCGCCATTTTCCCGCGCCCCTGAGCCGACTGGAGAGCGCGTCGATGATCGGTCGGGTGCGCGGTCATTTTGCCGAACATGGTTTTGGACTCTGGGCGCTGGAGCGCAAGGACACCGGCCAGTTCATCGGTTTTACCGGGCTGGGCGTGGTCGGCTTCGACGCACCGTTCACCCCGGCCATCGAGATCGGCTGGCGCCTGGCGCGCCAGCACTGGGGTCTGGGTTATGCCAGTGAGGCGGCGTGGACCGCTCTGCGCTGCGGGTTCGATCGTTTGGTGGTGGATGAAATCGTCTCTTTCACCGCTGACAATAACCTGCCATCACAGAAAGTCATGCAGGCGATCGGCATGCATCACGACCCGCTCGATGACTTCGAGCATCCCAAGCTGGAGCCAGGACATCCGCTGCGCCATCACGTGCTCTATCGCATCAATCGTGAGCAATGGCTGCAAACCTTGCATGGATAAGCTGACACGGATGTTTACAATGGCCCTCATATTGGCCCGGGCCACAATTTGAATCGACCGACGCAGCCAGAACTGCGCGGCGTTGTGTTGAGTGAGGAGAGTCTGAATGAGCCATGTGTTGGAAGATCTGGTGGACCTGCTGACCCTGGAACCAATCGAGGAAAACCTGTTCCGTGGCCGCAGCCAGGACTTGGGGTTTCGTCAGTTGTTCGGTGGTCAGGTACTCGGCCAGTCGCTGTCGGCGGCCAGTCAGACCGTTGAAGAAAACCGGCATGTGCATTCGATGCATGGCTACTTCCTGCGTCCGGGGGATGCCGGGTTACCGGTGGTGTATCAGGTTGACCGGGTTCGCGATGGCGGCAGTTTCAGCACGCGCCGGGTGACGGCGATCCAGAAGGGCCACCCGATTTTCACTTGCAGCGCCTCCTTCCAGTACGACGAGAAGGGGTTCGAGCACCAGTCGCAGATGCCCCAGGTTGTCGGTCCGGAAAACCTGCCATCGGAGCTGGAATTGACCCAGCAACGCGCGCACCTGATCCCGGAAAAGATGCGCGAAAAACTGCTCTGCCCGAAACCGATCGAGTTTCGCCCGATCACCGAAAAAGACCCCTATAACCCGCAGCCGTCGGATCCGATCAAATACGTCTGGTTCCGCGCCGACGGTGCGTTGGCCGACACTCCCGCGCTGCACAAATACCTGCTGGCCTATGCCTCGGACTTCGGTCTGCTGACGACGTCGATGCAGCCTCACGGCAAGTCGGTATGGCACAAGGATATGCAGGTCGCCAGCCTCGATCACGCGCTGTGGTTCCACCAGGACCTGCGCGCCGATGACTGGCTGCTGTACGCGATGGACAGCCCATGGGCCGGCAATTCCCGCGGCTTCTCCCGTGGCAGCGTATTCAACCGCGCCGGGCAACTGGTGGCCTCGGTCACCCAGGAAGGCCTGATTCGTCATCGCAAGGATTGGGCATGAGCCTGGCCGACGTACGCCATTGGGTGTTCGACATGGACGGCACCCTGACGGTCGCGGTGCATGACTTCGCGGCGATTCGCGTGGCCCTGTCGATTCCGCCCGAAGACGACATTCTCACGCACCTGGCGGCGTTGCCGGCCGAGGAGGCCGCAGCCAAGCATGCCTGGCTGCTGGAGCACGAGCGGGACCTGGCGCTGGGCTCGAAGCCGGCAGTCGGCGCTGTCGAATTGGTGCGGGAGCTGGCCGGACGCGGTTATCGGCTGGGTATTCTCACGCGCAATGCTCGTGAGCTGGCCCATGTCACTCTGGAGGCCATTGGCCTGGCTGACTGCTTCGCGGTGGAGGATGTGCTCGGTCGCGATGAAGCACCGCCCAAGCCGCACCCGGGTGGTTTGTTGAAGCTGGCAGAGGCCTGGAATGTGCCGGCGAGCGAGATGGTGATGGTGGGGGATTACCGTTTTGATCTGGATTGCGGTCGCGCGGCGGGGGCGCGGACGGTGCTGGTGAATCTGCCGGATAATCCGTGGCCTGAGTTGACTGATTGGCATGCGGTGGATTGTGTTGAGTTGCGCAAGATGCTCATGGCTTGAGGGCGTTGTCGCCTAACTGATCGTCTTCGCGAGCAAGCCCGCTCCCACAGGGTGTACGCGTTCCAATGTGGGAGCGGCGGTGCGACGATTCGACTTGCTCGCGACGAGGCCCTTCCTGACGCTACAAAACCTACTGCCCGAACAACGCCTTTTGCCCTTCGGGCGAAGTAAACATCCCTTCTCCGTTATGCCCCACACCGGGCACTTCGATCAGTTGCTGGTTCAACCCCTGCGGTGCCAGCCGCTTCAAATAATCGAAATAAAACCGCCCGCGAGCCAGTCGATAAGGCCCTTGCGCCTTCGCCTCACAACTCTTGTCCAGCGCCGGATGGTTCGGGTCGATGTCCTGCTGCCCCAACAGATAAACAACGTCACGCTTGAGGTACTTTTCCTGCAACTGCGCGGGGCTTTGTCCTTCGGCATAGGCGGGCAGATCTGTCAGACCGTACTTCCAGCGGTTGAAATCCGGGCAGGCGGCGTGATTGAAAGCGACCGGCCGGCGTTCGTCGAAATACGCATAGGAAGACGGGTTGGCGACCACGTAGCGCAGGTGCACACCAGCGGCTTCAAGCGCGGCTTGATCGTGGCCCAGCAGGGCGTAGCGCTGGACCACCTGGGCGCCGCCGGAGTGGCCGGCGATGACGATCTGCTTCACGTCCGGAAACTGCTGGCGATCACTCAGGCGGGCGATGATTTCGTCCAGGGCCTCGAACGAACTCAGGCGAAACGGCGCGGTGGATTCGCCGCCGGCCATCCATTCGTTGCCCTGCCAGCGCAGCACGGTGTCGGCGACGGGATGCAACGCGACGTCGGTTTCATTGAGAAATTGCGGGGCGATCACCAGGGTCGTCGCGCTTTGCCCGGCCAGTTCGGCGGCCTTTTCCGCGCTTTGCAGGTAGGTCTGCGCATTGCGCGGACGACCGTGGACGACAATCAGCACACGTTCGATCTTGGCCGGGGCGGGGCTGAGCCCGACCGCGATCTCGCCTGATCTCAACAACAGGCGACCCGGACTGATTTCCTTGACCCCCTGCTCGGCAGCCTGGGTACTCGCACACGTGAACAACAACGCCAACAACCATTTATTCATCTACAGATTTTTCGTCGCAAAGGTATCGCACTGGCCAACCTGGCCCTGGGCGAATCCGGTTTTGAACCAGCGCACCCGTTGCGCTGACGTACCATGGGTAAACGAATCCGGCACCACGCGGCCCTGACCCTGTTGCTGCAAACGATCGTCGCCAATGGCATTGGCGGCGTTCAGTGCTTCTTCGATGTCGCCCGGTTCCAGCCAGTTCAAGCGCTTCTGCGCATGGTTGGCCCAGACCCCGGCCAGGCAATCGGCCTGCAGTTCCTGGCGGACCAGCAAGCCACCGTCGCCTTCCATCTGCCGGCCCTGCTGGCGAGCCGTCTGAATTTTCGCCGAGACGCCGAGCAAGGTCTGCACATGGTGTCCGACTTCGTGCGCGATCACGTAGGCCTGGGCGAAGTCGCCGGCGGCGGCAAAGCGTTGCGACATCTCCTGGAAGAACGCCATGTCCAGGTAGACCTTCTGGTCCGCCGGGCAGTAGAACGGCCCGGTTGCCGAGGTCGCCATGCCGCAGGCCGAGTTGACGCGATTGCTGAACAGCACCAGGGTCGGGTCCTTGTATTGCCGCCCGCCCTGCTGGAAAACCTCGCGCCAGGTGTCTTCGGTGTCGCCCAGGATCGAACGCACGAACTCGGCCCCTTCATCGTTGGCCGGCGGCGCCTTGCGGGTCTGGTTGCCGGCCGGGGCCGTTTGCTCCATTTGCCCGGTGAGCTGGCCGAGAATCTGCAGCGGATCCTGGCCGGTGATCCAGCCGATCCCGACAATCAGAATAATGGCCGTCAGGCTCAGGCCCTTGCCGCCACCGAATCGCATCCCGCCGCCGCCACTGCCGACGTTATCCCCTCGCGCATCGACCACGTTGTCGCTACGCCGGCCTTTTCTCCATAGCATGTGGGAATCCTCTGATTGGTCGTGCGATGAGTGTTGCTGCTGTGCAGGAGCGGCGCCAGTCCGGTCGTCAGACAGTGCCTGGCGCCGTGGGTTCGGTAACGGGTGAGTTCAATGATGGACGGACGCGTACCCAGTAGGCGCTGTCGAGTGAAACGAGGCTGCGATCTTTTGATTTTTTAAGAGCAAGATCAAAAGATCGCAGCCTGCGGCAGCTCTTACAGGTCGGCGGTGTTGAAGGTGTCGCAGGCACCGGTGCGACCTGTGTCGAAACCGGTTTGGAACCACTTCACCCGCTGCTCCGAGGTGCCGTGGGCGAAGGTCTCGGGCCGAACCTGGCCGCTTGCCTGGCGTTGCAGATTGTCGTCACCGAACACCGTGGCAGCATGCAGCGCCGATTCAATATCGCCCGGTTCCAGCCAGTCGAGGCGCTGCTGTGCATGGTGCGCCCAGACGCCGGCCAGGCAATCGGCTTGCAGCTCTGCGCGAACTTCCAGTCCACCATCGCCAATCACCGGTTTCTGGTCCCGCAACGCTTGCTCGAAGGGCTCGGAAAGCCCCAGTTCCAGCTGCACGTGATGGCCGACTTCGTGGGCGATGATGTAGGCGCGGGCGAAGTCCGCGACCACGGAAAAGCGCTGCTCCAGGTTCGTGAACAGCGCCAGGTCGAGGTACACCTGTTGATTGCTCGGGCAGTAGAAGGGTGCGCTGGCGGGGCCGCACTCGGAGGTCATGTGGTTATCGAAAACCACCAGCGTGGGCGGTGAGTAGCGGCGTCCGGTTTGGGCGAACAACTGTGCCCAGGTGTCTTCGGTTTCGCCCAGCACGGACTGGACGAACTTCAGTTGCGGGTCTCCGTCCGGGGTGGAGTTCAGCGTCGAGTGAAGTACGGCGCCGGTCAGCGCGATGGTCGCGAGCCCCGCACCGAGAAGTTTCCCTGTGTGCTTGCGGGCATCCTTGCCCTGCCGAGTGTCGTTGACGTTGTCGCTGGGTCTGGCTTTTTTCCATAGCATTTTTGCGGTCTCTCATGGTTGCGGCGGGGATCGCCCGGGCCATGAATAACTGCATTGGTAAAACGCTGTGGGATAAATATGTAGCGGTTCACGCAGCCGGAATCAGCTCCGCGAATCCTCTTCGCTTACGCCCGCAATGTGCCGAGCGGCGATGTAGCCGAAAGTCAGCGCCGGGCCGATGTTGATACCGCCGGCCGGGTAGTGCCCGCCCATGATGCTCGCCATGTCGCCACCGGCCGCGTACAGCCCCGCGATGACCTGGCCAGCGTCGTCGAGGACCTGGGCATGGGGATTGACCTTGAGCCCGGCAAAGGTGCCGAAGCAGCCGGGCCGGACCTTCACGGCGTAGAACGGCCCTTGTTCGAGGACGGCGACGCAGGGGTTCGGCTGATGCAGCGCATCCCCCTGCTTGCGGTTGTACGGCGTCGAGCCACGGCCGAATTGCGGGTCTTCGCCGTGGCGGGCATGGCGGTTGTAGTCCGTCACGGTGGCGCTCAAACCCTGCGGATCGATACCGCAGGCCTGCGCCAATTCCTCCAGGGTTTTGCCGGTTTTCAGGTAGCCGCTGCGGACAAAGGATGACAGCGGTACGGGAAACGGCCGAGAGATGCCCAGGCCATATCGCCGTTGAAAGGCGTGATTGCAGATCAGCCAGGAGGCGACTTCTTCGCCCTGAGGCGCGGCGGCGACCATGGCGGTGACGTAGTCGTAATAGCCGTTGGCCTCGTTGACGAAGCGCTGGCCGTTGCTCAGGACGCCGATGATGCCGGGCTTGCCGCGTTCGATGATGTGCGGGAAGTGGCCGATTCTGCCGTCGCCGTGGGGCACTTCGGACACCGGGGCCCAGGCGACGGGGGACTGCATGTCGGTATCGACGTGGGCGCCGACGCGCTCGCCCAGGCGCAGGCCATCGCCGGACACGGCCAGCGGTGGCAGTGCCAGATGCTCACGGCCGGTGGGTGTGCGCGGGAACAGGGCCTTGCGCCGTTCGATGTCATTGGCAAAACCACCCGCGGCCAGCACCACGGCCTTGCGCGCATTGATCCGTACCGAACCCTTGGCGGTGCTGATGACCGCGCCGCGCACCTGGTCGTTTTCCCGCAGCAGATCAGTGACCGGCGCCGATTCCCAGAGCAGCACGCCAAGGTCCTCGGCGGACTTCGCCAGACGCGCCACCAGCGCGACGCCGTTGACCAGTTGCATCGCCCGGCCATGGACGGCGAGGTCGAGCAGGTGGCGGGTAAAACGCTTGGTGACATGCCAGGCCGCAGGCAGCGAGCGGGTCAGGTTGAGAAACGCGCCAAGGTCGGCGCCGGCCATGATCGGCATGCCCATGAAGGAGGTTTCGCGCATGGTTTTACGCAGGCGCTTGAGCAGCCTGCCGACCTGTCTGGCGTCGTAGGGCGCGGCGATCACAGAACGTCCGCCGGTGCCGGCGCCGGGGGTGTCGCCATGGATGTCGGCAATGGCATTGCCGTCGGCGAATTGCAGCGAAGTGTGTTGTTCGAAGAACGCCACCATCCGTGGGCCGGCCTCCAGGAAGGCGTCGATCATCGGTCCGTTGAAGCGCTCGCCCAATTCGTGGCGCAGGTAGGTGCGCGGCAATTCCACGTCCTCGACGATCCCGGCGCGTCGCGCCAACGGATTGCATGGCACCCAGGCCCAGCCGCCGGACCAGGCGGTGGCGCCGCCGAACACCGGGTCTTTTTCGACTACGATCACTTTCAGGCCATGCCATGCCGCCGTCACGGCTGCCGACAACCCGGCCGCGCCGGAGCCGACGATCAGTACATCGCAATCAACGTCGGGGAGAAAATGCGGCTCGGCAGGCATTGTTCGGGCTCCAGCAATTTAATTATTTTGGAATTTGATTCCAGAAAATATATGAAGTGCTTTGGAGTCGGGCAAGATCTTCACCGTTAAAGCGGGCGGTTATCGGACAGTCAGTTCCAGATTTCGCTATTCATCGGTTGTCTTCTAGAATCGGGCAAATTTTCCGTGGAGACGCCCATGGCCGGCAGTCAGATCGAACGTGTTTTCAGTGTGCTCGAAAGCCTCACCAGTGACCCTCGTGGCCTGCCGATGCAGACCCTGGCCGAGCAGCTGGACATCCCCAAAAGCGCCACCCACAGGCTGCTCGCCGAGCTGATCCGACTGGGTTATGTGCGGCAGAATCCGGAGAATTTGCGTTATCACCTGTCGACCAAACTGGTGGCGATGGGCTTTCGTTATCTGTCGAGCAGTGGCGCCGATATCGTGCAGCCGGTGCTCGACCGACTGGCCCAGGAAACCGGCGAGCTGGTGCGTCTGGGCGTCATCGAGGGCGAGCGGCAGACCTGGATCGCCAAGTCCCAGGGCGCCCGTTCCGGCCTGCGTTACGACCCGGACATGGGCCGCGATGCGCCGCTGTTCTACACCGCTTCCGGGCATGCCTGGCTGGCGTGCATGAGCGATGCGGAGGCGTTGTCGCTGGTGGAGCGACAGGTGGAGGACCGGCCGCTGGAGCTGGGACCGAACGCGCCGCGCTCCAATATCGAACTGCTCGAGCGGCTGCGCCTGGCGCGGGAGCAGGGGTATGCCTGTGTCGAGGAAAGCTCGGCGGTGGGCACCTCGGCGATTGCGGCGGTGGTGCGTCATCCGGCGGATGGGCGGGTGATCGGGGTGCTCAGCATTGCCGGGCCGAGCGCGCGGATGCCGGGGGTACGGTTGCATGAGTTGGCGCCGCTGTTGCTGGCGTTTACCGATGAATTGTCGGCGGCGAGTCTGGCTTCGGAGTTGTTTAGCTAAGCCTTTCCACACATCCCCTGTGGGAGCGGGCTTGCTCGCGAATGCGGTGATTCAGTCGGTGATGATGTTGACTGACACTGCGCATTCGCGAGCAAGCCCGCTCCCACATTTGGATATCGCTGACTGTTCAAACTGTGCGCTGTTCGAACACTTTTAGAGTGAGTATCTACAATAATCTGGAACTGGGTTCTAAATTGATGAGTTCATGCCATCAGCCCTAAACGGAACGCATCATGAGTGAGCGGATCTTCTCCCTGGCCAGCCTGACTGTGCTGGAACTGTCACCGCCCGAGATGGTGGAAGTGGCGGCTCGTGCTGGCTACAGCCATGTCGGCCTGCGCCTGGTGCCGGCCACGCCTCAGGAACATCATTTTCCATTGGTAGTCGACAGCGATTTGCGCCGCCAGACCCTGGCGCGTCTGCGGGACACCGGCATCGGTGTGCTGGATGTGGAAATCCTGCGGTTGAAACCGGAAACCGTGGTGGCCGATTTCGAACGAATTCTGGTGGTGGGTGCCGAACTGGGTGCCAGTGAACTGCTGGTGGCCGGCAACGATCCGGACGAGCGACGAATGACGGACAACTTTGCCGAACTCTGTGACCTGGCGGCGTCTTATGGACTGCATCCGCATCTGGAGTTCATGCCCTGGACTGAGGCGCGGGATCTTGCGCAAGCGGTGCGCATTGTCGAGGCCGCCGGGCGCGAAAACGGTGCAGTGCTGGTCGACGCGTTCCACTTCGACCGCTCTGGATCAAGGCTGGAAGAGCTGGCCAGGGTCGCCCCGTCACGGTTACGGTATGCGCAGTTGTGTGACGTTGTGGGGCCAAGGCCGGCGGACATGGCCGAGATCTTGCGTCAGGCCCGCAACGAGCGACGCTTTCCCGGTGAGGGCGATTGTGATTTGCCGGGATTGTTGCGTTGTTTGCCGTCTAACATTCCATTGAGCCTGGAGATTCCCACGGTGCAGCTGCTGGAGCAGGGCGTGAGTGGGTTGGATCGGGCGCAGATGGCGCTGGACAGGACTCGGGAATTGTTGGCGCGGATCTAACGCGTCTCTCCCTGTAGGAGCGAGCTTGCTCGCGATGAACGACAGAACACCGCAGGGCATCAGGTTGCCAGCGTCATCGTTGACGACCATCGCGAGCAGGCTCGCTCCTACAGGAAGCGTTTGATTTTTGATGTATCTAAAGGAACCCCAATGACTGTCAGCACCCCGCTTTCCGGCGTCAATCAGCCCTTCAAAGGGATTCTGCTGATCGTTGTCGCAACCTTCCTCTTCTCCAGTCACGACGCCATCTCCAAATACCTGTCCGGGTTCTATCCGATCGTGATGGTGGTGTGGGCGCGTTATGTGGTTCACACCCTGTTGATGGCGGGGATTTTCCTGCCGCAATCCGGGGTCGCGGTTCTGCGTACGAAGCGGCCTATGCTGCAGGTGATTCGCGCCTTGTGCCTGCTGGGCACCAGCCTGTTTTTCACCACGGGCCTGATGTACATCCCGCTGGCCGAAGCCACGTCGGTCAACTTCCTTGCCCCGGTTCTGGTCACCGCGCTGTCGGTACCGCTGCTCAAGGAGCGGGTGACGCGGGGGCAATGGCTGGCGGTGATTTGCGGCTTCAGCGGGGTGCTGATCATCGTCCACCCCGGTGGTGATCTGTTCACTCCGGCGGTGTTGCTGCCGTTCTGCTCGGCGCTGTTCTTCTGCTTCTATCAATTGCTGACGCGCAAGCTCAGCAATGTCGACAGCCCGACCACCAGTAACTTTTTCGCAGGGCTGTGCAACACCCTGGTAATGAGTGCGCTGGTGCCGTTCTTCTGGCAGGTGCCGACCCTGGGCCATGGCGCGATGATGCTGGCGCTGGGGGCCTGCGGGATGACCGCGCACCTGTTCCTGACCCAGGCCTTCCGCCTTGCCGCACCGGCCTTGCTGGCACCGTTCAGCTATTGCCAGATCATCTTTGCCGGCTTGTTGGGCTGGCTGCTGTTCTCCCATACACCGACCCTGACCACCGTGATCGGTATCGCCGTGATCTGCTGCAGCGGGCTGGCGGCGGCCTGGCAGCAAAGTCGCCGCTGAGTTCGATCCCGACGCCCCACAAATCGCGGGCAAAAAAAAGCGCAGGCCCGATCAAGGGCCTGCGCCGAGGGAACATCATTCTTCTACGGTCGGGATCTTGCGCGGTGCCATGAAGTACATCCAGATCAGTGCGATGAAGTACATCGCCGGAATCAGGGTGAACAGCACGGTGTAGTTGTTGTTGGTGGCGGTCAGGATGTGGCCTACCAACTGGGTCATGAACATCCCGCCGATCGCGGCGCACATGCCGCCGAAACCGAACACCGTACTCATCATGTGCTTGGGCGTGTAGTCCATCACCAGGCTCCAGATGTTGGCGGTCCAGGCCTGGTGCGCACCGATGGCCAGGGAAATCGCGAACACCGCCACCCACAGGTTGCTGGAGCCAGCCGCGATGATCACGCCGATGATGCAGCAGGCGAACAGTGCCATGGACATCAAGCGCGCCTTGATCGGGTTGACGCCGCGGCCAATCAGGAACGAGGACAGGATCCCGCCGCCGACACTGCCGAAATCGGCGGTGAGGTAGATGATGATCAGTGGAATACCCATCTGGGTCACGTTGATGCCCAGGTTGTATTGCTGATTGAGGAACGGTGGCAGCCAGTACAGGTAGAACCAGAACACGGGTGCGGTGATCGAGTAGGCGAGGGCGAAGGCCCAGGTGCCGCGCATGCGCAGGATTTTCGAGAAAGGTACGCGTGTCTGCGCAGGTTCGACTTCGTTCTGGATGTAGTCCAGCTCCGACTGTTTAACGCTTGGATGATCTTCCGGGTTGAAGTACTTCAGGCCCCAGCACACCAGCCAGATACCGCCCAGCGCGGCCATGCACAGAAACGCCGCTTGCCAGCCCCAGGCATGGAGGATCAGCGGCAGCAACATCGGCGTGAACATCGCGCCGACGTTGGTCCCGGCGTTGAAGATGCCTGTGGCCACGGCGCGCTCGCCGGCCGGGAACCACAGGCGCGTGGTCTTCACGCAGGCCGGGTAGTTGGCTGCTTCGGTCAGGCCGAGGATGAAGCGGCAGACCATGAAGCCGGCTGCCGACGTGGCCAGACCGTGGGCACCGGTGGCCAGGCTCCAGAGCAGCACGGCGCAGAAGAACACGCGCTTGACGCCGACCCGGTCGATCAGACGGCCTTGCAGCACGAAACCGATGGCGTAGCCGACCTGGAACCAGAAGTTGATGTTGGCGTAGTCCATCGCCGTCCAGCTCATTTCCTTGGCGAGGATAGGCTGCATGACGCCCAGGGCGGCGCGGTCGATGTAGTTCAGGGTGGTGGCGAAGAACACCAGCGCCAGCATGCCCCAACGGGTCTTGCCGACGGCCATGGCGGCGCGGATTTTGTCACCGATACCGCCAGTGGCGGCACTCATGGCCGGAGCCATGCGAGAGCTTTGAGTAGGGTTCATCTGGGCCATCCGTTCAATGACTGACAAGCGAGGCTCGTCTGGACTTCAAGGGCGCGTGATCAATCGAGGGCGACGGGCGCGGGACTGATCGGCTGGGTTCGTCGACTGACGGTTTATTCAGCGAGCGGCACGGCGATGCCGGCGGTGCGCAGGATTCGGATGGACGCCAGGCAGGGCGTAATGACGGTAGCTGGAGCGAGCAGGGCGTTGAATGAGCACATGAGCTTTTACCCGTTTTTTGAAATTTTTATGTGGTGTTCTGGGTCGGTTTACCTGAGACCGGCGGTTGGTGATCCGGCCTCAATGTGGTGTTGATGTTGCGCAGTGGACAAAAAATCGTCAATTCGTGAAAGGCCATTTTGTTCGATAATCGAACACAAAACTAACCGGATAGTACACTTTAAATTGCTGTGCTTTACATTGCAGCCAATAATTACCCTTACAAGATTCCCTCCACTACCGGGAGCCGAAACATGCAGCGTTCCATTGCCACCGTATCCCTGAGCGGTACCCTGCCGGAAAAACTCGAAGCCATTGCTGCCGCCGGCTTCGATGGCGTCGAGATTTTCGAGAATGACCTTCTCTACTACGACGGCAGCCCGCGGGAAATTAAACAGATGTGCGCCGATCTCGGGATAGCCATCACCCTGTTTCAACCGTTCCGGGACTTCGAGGGCTGCCGCCGTGACCGCCTGTCGCGCAATCTGGAGCGGGCCGAACGCAAGTTCGACCTGATGCAGGAACTGGGCACGGACCTGGTGCTGGTGTGCAGCAACGCCTCTGCGGATTCGGTGGGTGATGAACAAATTTTAGTCGATGATTTGCGCCTGCTGGCCGAACGTGCGGGCGCGCGCGGTTTGCGCATCGGTTATGAAGCGCTGGCCTGGGGTCGTCACGTCAACACGTATCAACAGGTGTGGAACATCGTCCGCCAGGCCGACCACCCGAGCCTCGGCGTGCTGCTCGACAGCTTCCATACCCTGTCGCTCAAGGGTGATCCCAGCGCGATCGCCGAGATTCCCGGCGACAAGATCTTTTTCGTGCAGATGGCCGACGCGCCGATCCTGGCCATGGACGTGCTGGAGTGGAGCCGGCATTTCCGCTGCTTCCCAGGCCAGGGTGAGTTCGATCTGCCGGGCTTCCTCGCGCCGATCATCAAGAGCGGCTACACCGGCCCGCTGTCGCTGGAAATCTTCAACGACGGCTTCCGCGCCGCGCCGCCACGGGCCAACGCCGCCGACGGTTTGCGCTCCTTGCTGTACCTGGAGGAGAAAACCCGTCAGCGCCTGGAACAGGAAGCCCGAGAAACTGCCAATCGCGAGATTCTGTTCGAGACGCCCAAGGCCAGCGAATACAACGGTGTGGAGTTTCTCGAGTTCGCCGTGGACGAAAGCCTCGGTGCCAAGCTGTCCCACTGGCTGGAGCGCCTGGGCTTCGTCAAGGCCGGCCAGCATCGCTCCAAGAGCGTCAGTCTGATGCGCCAAGGCGATATCAATCTGATCCTCAATTCCGAGCCGTACTCCTTCGGTCACAGTTTCTTCGAGGCTCACGGCCCATCGCTGTGCGCCACCGCCGTGCGGGTCAAGGACAGTGCCAGCGCCCTGGCGCGGGCCGTGGCCTATAAAGGTCAGCCTTATCGCGGTCTGGTCGGCCCGAATGAACTGGAGCTCGCCGCCGTGCGCGCGCCGGATGGCAGCCTGATTTATCTGGTGGACCAGAACGCTGACGTTTACGGCACCGACTTCAACCTCGTGCCAGACGCGCAGACCAACGGTGGCTTGAAGCGCATCGACCACATGGCCATGGCGTTACCCGCCGACAGCCTCGACAGCTGGGTGCTGTTCTACAAGAGTCTGCTGGATTTCGAGGCCGACGACGAAGTGGTCCTGCCCGACCCCTATGGCCTGGTGAAAAGCCGCGCCCTGCGCAGCCGTGACAGTTCGATACGCTTGCCGCTGAACATTTCCGAGAACCGCAACACCGCGATCTCACACGCGCTTTCGAGTTATCGCGGTTCCGGTGTGCATCACATCGCCTTCGATTGCGACGACATCTTCGCCCAGGTCAGCCGGGCGAAAGAGGCGGGCGTTCCGCTTCTGGATATTCCGCTCAACTACTATGACGACCTGGCGGCGCGTTTCGATTTCGACGACGAGTTCCTCAGCGAACTGGCCTACTACAACGTGCTGTACGACCGTGATGCCCAGGGCGGCGAGCTGTTCCACGTGTACACCGAGCCGTTCGAAGGGCGATTCTTCTTCGAGATCATCCAGCGCAAGAACGGCTATGCCGGTTACGGCGCGGCGAACGTGGCGGTGCGTCTGGCGGCCATGGCCAAATCCCGGAGTGGTGCCGTACGTCAGGCAAAGTTGTAGGAAAATCGTAAATCGATTCGACAAACCGCTGCCGCACGGCTTCCTTCACCGTGCGGCGCGGCTCATAATCGCCAGCTTGTGCATGATGGCCGTGAGCCCGCAATGACAATGACTTCAGACTTCCCCGCAACGCCCGATCAGCCAGCTGTGGAACCGCGCAAGAGTCGCAAGAACAACCCGGAAAAAACCCGCGAGAACATTCTGCAAGAGGCGATCGTCGAGTTCGTCCAGCAGGGCCTGTCCGGCGCCCGCGTCGATGCCATCGCCGAGCGTATCCATACTTCCAAGCGCATGATCTATTACTACTTCGGCAGTAAGGAGCAGCTCTACGTCGAGGTTCTGGAGAAGCTCTATGGCGATATCCGCAGCACCGAAAACCGCCTGCACCTGGCTGAGCTGGCGCCGGTGGACGCGATTCGGCGGCTGGTGGAATTCACCTTCGATCACCACGACCGCAATGTCGATTTCGTACGGATCGTCAGCATCGAGAACATTCACAACGCCGAATATGTGAAGCAGTCCGATGCCATCAAGGCGATGAACAACACCATCCTCGATTCACTGGGCGAGATCCTGCGTCGCGGCGCCGAGCAGGGCGTGTTCCGCAGCGAGCTTGATCCGTTGGATGTGCATTTGCTGATCAGTTCGTTCTGCTTCTATCGCGTGTCGAACCGTCATACCTTCGGCGAGATTTTTCAGATCGATCTGCCGGACGAAGCGATCAAGCAGCGTCATCGCGAGATGATTTGCGAGTCGGTTCTGCGTTATCTGCAAGTGTGAGGGGATCGCAGCCTGTTGCAGGCTGCGATTTTTTGCTTTTCAGCCATTCATACTCTGAAAGTGCGCCAGCATTCGCTGCGCATCCGGCACCACGCCGCTGAACAATTCAAACGCCTTCACCGCCTGGAACACCGCCATGTTGCCGCCATCGAGCGTGCGGCAACCCAGGGCGCGGGCGTTGCGCAGCAGTTCGGTTTCCAGCGGGAAATAGACAATCTCCGCCACCCACAACTCGGCACGCAGCAATTCCACCGGCACCGGCATGCCCGGCAGTTTTTTCATGCCCATGGGCGTGGTGTTCACCAGACCGTCGGCTTCGCTCAGGGTGCCCGCCAGGTTGTGACCGGCCAGCGCGCGACCTTCGCCGAAATGCTGGTTGAGGTTGTCGGCCAGGCTCTGGGCGCGGCTCGTGTCCACATCGAAAATGCTCAGTTGATGCACGCCTTCGCTCAGCAGCGCGTGAGCCACCGCCGCGCCCGCACCGCCGGCACCCATCTGCACCACACGCTCGACGGCAACGCCTTTCAGGCCACGACGAAAGCCTTCGGCAAAGCCCAGGCAGTCGGTGTTGTGGCCGATGCGTTTGCCGTCCTTGAGGACCACTGTGTTGACCGCGCCGATGCCGCGAGCTTCGGGCGATAGTTCATCCAGCAGCGGGATGATCGCCTGCTTGCACGGGAAGGTGATGTTCAGTCCGGTGAAGCTCATGCGTTCGGCGGCCGTCAACAGGTCGGGCAGGGCGTTGTTGTCCAGTTGCAGTTGATCGAGGTCGATCAGGCGATAGAGGTAACGCAAGCCCTGGGCATCACCTTCATGCTCGTGCAGCGAGGGTGTGCGAGAGGCCTGGATGCCGGCGCCGATCAGTCCGGCCAATACGCTTTGGTTCTGGTTCATGACGTTCACCCTTTCAGACGTTGGCTGAAGTGCTCCAGCGCCAGGCGATAGCCGTGGCTGCCGAACCCGGCCATGACTGCAGTGGCAATGGCTGACACGAAGGAATGATGGCGGAACGGCTCACGGGCGTGGACGTTGGACAGGTGGACTTCGATCACCGGCAGTTCGCTGGCAACCAACGCATCGCGAATCGCCACCGAGGTGTGGGTCCAGGCCGCCGGGTTGATCACGATCCCGGCGCAACGGCCGCGGGCGGCGTGAATCCAGTCGATCATTTCGCCTTCATGGTTAGTCTGGCGAAACTCCACCGCCAGGCCGAACTCTTCAGCGGTGCGTCCGCACAGGTTTGAAATATCGGCCAGGGTTTCGTAGCCGTAATTCGCCGGTTCACGGGTGCCGAGCATGTTCAGATTGGGGCCGTTGAGCACCAGAATGATGGGGGACATCGAGGTTTCTCCACTTATTATTTTTGGCATTTGGCCAGGAATTCAGCCTGTGGAGATAAATTGTACTAGATGGTTAATTCGGTCAATTGAAGAGGTGCCCGGTCGGCTATTTGTGTTCGGTGATCGAACACAGAGCGAGTTGCGTTGATCCTGTAGCAACCGTACGCAGGCTTCGCCAGCTGCTACAGGGATCGTCGTTTTAGCGTGGTAGATGCTCGACAAGGAAGTCGATGAACGCGCGCACTTTCAATGGCATGTGCCGGCTCTGCGGGTAGAGCAAGGTAAACGGCCGCCAGCGCCCGCCATAAGGTTTGAGCACCTCCACCAACGACCCATCGGCCAACTCCTTTTCCACGATAAACCGATACGTCTGAAACAACCCCGCCCCATGCTTCGCCAGCGTCACGCCCCCTAGAACGTCGTCGGAGCAGACGAAATTCCCCTCGGCCAGAATCTCCCGCTCAACCCCGTCTTCATTGAACAGCCAGGCAATGCGCCGGCCGCTGCTGGGCAATTCGTACTGAATGCATTCATGCTGCTGCAAATCGTCGAGGGTCTGCGGCGTGCCGGCCTGCTTGAGATACTCGGGGCTGGCGATCATCACCAGCGCCGCGTCCTCCAGTGGCCGGGCGATCAGGCCGGAGTCCGGAATCGCCCGCACGCGAATCGCCATGTCGTAGCCTTCGCCGACGAAATCGATGTTGCGGTTGCTGATGTGCGTCTCAACCTTCACCGCCGGAAAACGCGCGCGAAAGGCCGGCATCAACGGCAGGATCCGGTGATGGGCATAGGTGGTCGGGATACTGATGCGCAGGGTGCCGGACGGTACCTGCTGCTGACCCATGACTTCACGCTGGGCTTCCACCAGCTGCGCCAGGGCCTGGCGGCATTCCTCGTAGTAGCGGCGGCCACTGTCGGTCAGCTTCACGCTGCGGGTGGTGCGCGCAAACAATCGCACGCCCAGACGTTCCTCCATACGCGACACCGAGCGGCTCACCGCCGCAGGGGTCACCCCGGCCACCAGCGCCGCCGCGGTGAAGCTGCCGGCCTCGGCGGCCAGGCAGAACAGCTCGATGCTGCCCAATTGAAGATCGTCGAATTGTCGCTGCATGATTGATTACACCAGGGATCAAATGAAGTGTGTAACGCAGTATTTATCAGAAGCGCTCGCGCGGATACAGTGGACCGTCAGCCTTTCTCAACCAGCCGAGCAGGAGAAGCAGCATGCCTTTCGTCAGCGTACGTATCACCCGTGACGGCGTCACCCGCGAACAGAAAGCCCAGGTCATCGCCGAAATCACCGAAACCCTGCAACGCGTCCTGGGCAAGCCCCCGGAACTGACCCACATCGTGATCGAGGAAATCGACACCGATAACTGGGGCTACAAAGGCATTACCACGACTGAGTATCGAAAGAATCTGCCGGGGTGATTGTCTCGGACACAAAAAAGCCGTCTATCAAGACGGCTTTTTCGCATCTGGCAGGTCGCACTTACCGCCGGGTCAGCAACACCCCGGACTCCATGTGATGCGTCCACGGGAACTGGTCGAACATTGCGCATTGGGTGATGCGGTGGGTGTCGTGCAGTTGGGCGATGTTGGCCGCCAGGGTTTCCGGGTTGCAGGAAATGTAGAGGATGTTGTCGAAACGCCGGGTCAGTTCGCAGGTGTCCGGGTCCATGCCAGCGCGGGGCGGGTCAACGAAGACGGCGCCGAACTCGTAGCTCTTCAGGTCGATGCCGTGCAGGCGGCGGAACGGCCGCACTTCGTTCAGCGCTTCGGTCAGTTCTTCGGCGGACAGGCGCACCAGCGTGACATTGTCCACGGCGTTTTCGCTGAGGTTGCTCAGTGCCGCGTTGACCGAAGTCTTGCTGATTTCGGTCGCCAGCACTTTGCGCACGCGGGTGGCCAGCGGCAGGGTGAAGTTGCCGTTGCCGCAATACAGCTCCAGCAAGTCATCGCTGCGGTCGCCGAGGGCTTCGTACGCCCAGTTGAGCATCTTCTGGTTCACCGTGCCGTTGGGCTGGGTGAACGCACCTTCCGGCTGGCGATAGCTGAAGGTGCGACCGCCGACTTCGAGTTTTTCCACCACGTAATCGTGGCCGATGACTTCGCGTTTGCCCTTGGAGCGGCCGATGATGCTGACGCCCAGATCGGTCGCCAGTTTCGTGGCCGCCGCCTGCCAGTGCTCGTCCAGCGGGCGGTGATAGCACAGGGTGATCATCGCATCGCCGGCCAGGGTGGTCAGGAACTCCACCTGGAATAGCTTGTGGCTCAGGGCGGAACTGGCCTGCCACGCCGCCTTGAGCTGCGGCATCAACTGGTTGATGCGCAGGCTGGCGATCGGGAACTCTTCGATCAGAATCGGCGTGCGTTTGTCTTCCTGGGAAAACATTGCGTAATGGCGCTCGCCGGCTTCGCGCCACAGGCGGAACTCGGCGCGCAGGCGGAAGTTTTGCAGCGGCGAATCGAAGACGACCGGCTGCGGCGCATCGAACGGGGCCAGCAGGTCACGCAAGCGCGTGACCTTTTCTTCGAGCTGAACGGCGTAGGCGTTTGAATCAAATGTCATGCGTTGAACCAACCCAGCTTGATCACGAACAGAATCGACAGAATCACCAGCGCCGGGTTCAGCTCACGGCCCCGACCGGACATCAGCTTGATGGCGGTCCAGGCAATGAAGCCGAAGGCTATGCCATTGGCGATGGAATAAGTGAACGGCATGGCCAGGGCGGTAATCACGACCGGGGCGGCCACGGTGATGTCGTCCCAGTCTATTTCCGCGAGGCCAGATGTCATCAGCACGGCGACGAACAGCAGCGCCGGTGCGGTGGCGAACGCCGGAACGCTGCCGGCCAGTGGCGAGAAGAACAGCGCCAGCAGGAACAGGATGGCGACGACTATGGCCGTCAGACCGGTACGGCCGCCGGCGCTCACGCCCGCAGCGGATTCGATGTAGCTGGTGGTGGTCGAGGTGCCCAGCAGGGAACCGGCCATTGCCGCCGTACTGTCGGCGATCAGGGCGCGGCCCATTTTCGGCATGTGGCCGTCCTTGCGCATCAGGCCGGCGCGCTTGGCGACGCCGATCAGGGTACCGGAGTTGTCGAACAGGTCGACGAACAGGAAGGCGAAGATCACGCTGACCAGACCGATGTCCAGCGCGCCCTTGATGTCCAGTTGCAGGAAGGTCGGTGCCAGCGAAGGTGGCATCGATACCACGCCACCGAACGGGGTGAAGCCCATCACGATGGAAATGATTGTCACTACCAGAATGCCGATCAGCACTGCGCCGCGCACGGCCAGAGCTTCCAGGGCGACGATCAGGGCAAAGCCGAGGGTCGCGAGGATTGGTGCCGGTTGTTTCAGATCACCGAGGCCGACCATGGTCGCCGGGTTGCTGACCACGATGCCGGCGTTGTGCAGGGCGATCAGGGCCAGGAACAGGCCGATACCGGCGGCAATCGCCGAGCGCAACGGCAGCGGGATGCTGTTGATGATCCATTCACGGATGCGGAAGATCGACAGCAGGAAGAAGCACACCGCCGAGATGAACACCGCACCCAGCGCCACTTGCCAGGTGTGGCCCATGTGCAGGACCACGGTGTAGGTAAAGAAGGCGTTCAAGCCCATGCCCGGTGCCAGGGCGATCGGGTAGTTGGCGATCAGGCCCATCACCGTGGAGCCGATGGCGGCCGCCAGGCAGGTCGCGACGAACACGGCGCCCTTGTCCATGCCGGTCTCGCCGAGGATGCTCGGGTTGACGAACAGAATGTAGGCCATGGCCAAAAAGGTCGTGACGCCTGCGAGAATCTCGGTGCGTACGTTGGTGTTGTGTGCCTTGAGTTGAAACAGCCTTTCCAGCATGCCTGCTCCCCGTGGCGCGCCCGGCGCCGTGAATGTATCGATCTCAACAGCAAAGCACAGACGGGTGTACGCGCCTGGGATTTTTCTGTGGGTCGGAAAAAGCCGCGCATCATACCAGTCGCGTGGGGTTATGGCTGCTTATGGTAGTGATCGTCGTCGATGTTTTGCGTTTTGCCCGAGTCAGCCATACTGCGCGCCTGTTCTCGGGGGTGTGTACTTCATGAAAATGCGTCTGTTGTTCCTGCTGGCCATGCTTTTGGGTGCACAAACCGCCCTGGCGGCCCCGGCGCCGCCGTTGACCCAGGTCAAAGTGCTGAAAGTCGAATCGCCGGGTTGTGGCTTTGAAAACATCGATGAAGGCCAGACCCAGACACGCTGCAATCACAGCGGGCCGAACATCCGGATCTACGTGCTGGAAGTGGGGTATGGCCGCAGTCAGCCTCAGGTCGGGCTGGATGGGTTCGACCTCAATGGCACCCGCACGCCGGTCTGCGCCTACGACAACGGCAACCTGACCGAATGCACCTCAGGCCGAAGAACCGTCGGCAACCTGTACATTTTCGATATGGCCGGCAAGCAGGAAGGCACCTTCACCTTCCGTAACACCTCGATCAACGCGCCGGGCAACACAATGTCGACGCAACTCTACATCAAGTAGTGTTGTTTGCTGACACGGCGGGCATCGAACAGGGGTAATCAAAGCTGACTACGCTTCAAGGATCATCCTGTGGATTGTGCCCATGACCTTTAGAGCCTTGATTACCCTCGCCGAGGGCATTGATGACCTGCAAGCCGTCACCCTGATCGACGTACTGCGTCGCGCCAAGGTGGAAGTGGTGGTGGCGAGTATCGAAGGACGACGCATGCTCACCTGCGCTCGCGGCACCCGCCTGACCAGCGACGCCATGCTCGTCGATCTGCTGGCCCAGCCTTTCGACCTGATCGTTCTGCCCGGGGGCGACGTCGGTGCACAGCACCTGGCCGCCCACCAACCCCTTGAACAACTGATCAAGGACCAGGCCGCCGCCGGTCGCCTGTTCGCCGGCATCGCCGAAGCCCCGGCAGTAGCGCTGCAAACCTTCGGCGTACTGCGTCAGCGGCGCATGACCTGCCTGCCCTCAGCCAGTCACCACCTCTCGGGTTGCAACTTCGTCGATCAACCGGTGGTGGTCGACGGCAACTGCATCACCGCCCAAGGCTCGGGCGCTGCGCTAGCGTTTGCTCTGGCGTTGGTGGAAGAGCTTTGCGGCAAAGCTACGCGAGCGGTGGTGGCGGGGGAGTTGTTGGTCTAGGCCTTCACTTCCTCCACCGGCACATGCATCCGATCGCGCTGGGCGAGGGTCGGGAACAGTTTGATCCAGGTCCCGGTCACCACCAGCGTGCCGATGCCGCCCATGACCACCGCCGGCACGGTGCCGAACCAGTGGGCGGTGAGGCCGGATTCGAATTCGCCGAGCTGGTTGGATGCGCCAATGAACAGGCCATTTACCGCGCTGACCCGGCCGCGCATTTCGTCGGGGGTCTCCAGTTGCACGAAGGAGGCGCGGATCACCATGCTGATCATGTCGGCCGCGCCCAGCACGACCAGTACCGCCAGCGAGAACCAGAACGAGGTCGACAGGCCGAAGGCGATGGTCGCCACGCCGAAAATACCCACGGCGGTGAACATTACCCGTCCGACGTTGCGTTCAACGGCAAATCTGGCGAGGTACAACGACATTAACAATGCCCCGACTGCCGGTGCCGAGCGTAACAGACCCAGACCCCAGGGGCCGGTGAGCAGAATGTCCTTGGCGAACACCGGCAGCAACGCCGTGGCGCCGCCGAGCAGCACCGCGAACAGATCAAGGGAAATCGCCCCGAGAATGTCCGGGCGGCTGCGGATGAAACGGATGCCGGCCAACAGTGAATCCAGGGTCGCCTTGCCTTTGTTCAGCGGTGTTTGCCGGGCCGGCAGATTGAGCATCAGCGAGCAGGCAATGACATACAGCAGCACGGTCGGGCCATACACCCACACGCTGCCGAAGGCATAGAGCAGACCGCCGAGGGCTGGGGCGACGATGGTGGCCGATTGCTGAGCCGATTGCGCGGCGGCCACGGCCCGGGGGAACAGGCCGCTGGGCACGATGCTTGGCAGCAGGGCCTGGGTGGTCGGCATCTCGAAGGAGCGGGCGCCGCCGAGCAGGAAGGCGAGGATGAAGATCATTTCCCGGGTGATGTGATCGGTGGCGCTGCCAATGGCCAGCGACAGGGCGATCAGTGCCTGCAGGGACTGACAGATCGCCGCGACCTTGCGCCGGTCGTAGCGGTCGGCCACGTGTCCGGTGTGCAGCATGAACAGCACCCGCGGCGCGAATTCCACCAACCCCACCAGACCCAGGTCGAGCACATTACCTGTCAGCTGGTAGAGGTTCCAGCCGATCGCCACGGTGAGCATCTGAAAGCCGCTAGCGGTAAAAATCCGCGCGAACCAGAAGGCGAGGAATGGACGGTGGTGGCGTAGCAGCAAAGGCTCTTGGCTGGGCATTTGAGGGCAGATCTGCAGGTGGGGAAGGGGCGAGGTTATCACCAACCTGTAACTGAAAGTTGCAGGATCGTGAAATTTAGTTAGCTAGACACCGATCTCCAACTCGATGGAGTTCTCCCTTGTGGGAGCGGGCTTGCTCGCGAAGAGGCCATCACATCCAACATCAATGTCGGCTGATACACCGCCTTCGCGAGCAAGCCCGCTCCCACAGGGGATTTATGGGGCTGCTGATTTTTTGTTGGCCAATCGCCATGAGGCAACTTGTCACGCGGCAAAAGACCACGCAGTTCATCGCCTGAAATGGGACTACTCTTTCAACGTTGCTTGATCCAGATCAAGACCCTCGAAGGCTTTGATCCGGTGGCCGCAAGGCCAGACTCCCTGCGTAGCGATGCGTATAAAAAAAGAACAAACAGAGATTCGCCTCACTCCATATCCGTGGGGGCCATGGATGCAGGCTCCGGCCAGCAGCCGTACTAACTGACAGAGGAAGACTTATGTTCGGTTTAGAGGCACTTGATCTCGCCCGAATCCAGTTCGCGTTCACCATCTCGTTCCACATTCTGTTCCCTGCCATCACCATTGGCTTGGCGAGTTACCTGGCGGTACTCGAAGGTCTGTGGCTGAAAACCAACAACGGAACCTATCGCGACCTCTACCATTTCTGGTCGAAAATCTTTGCCGTCAACTTCGGCATGGGCGTGGTCTCGGGGCTGGTCATGGCCTATCAGTTCGGCACCAACTGGAGTCGCTTCTCGGACTTCGCCGGTTCCGTGACTGGTCCGTTGCTGACCTATGAAGTGCTCACTGCGTTCTTCCTCGAAGCAGGTTTTCTGGGGGTGATGCTGTTCGGCTGGAACAAGGTCGGACGTGGCCTGCACTTCTTTTCCACGGTCATGGTCGCCATCGGCACACTGATCTCGACCTTCTGGATTCTTGCTTCCAACAGCTGGATGCAGACGCCGCAGGGCTTTGAGATCGTCAATGGTCAGGTGATCCCCACCGACTGGCTGGCGGTAATCTTCAACCCCTCGTTCCCCTATCGCCTGATGCACATGGCCACGGCAGCGTTCGTCGCCACGGCGTTCTTCGTCGGCTCTTCCGCGGCGTGGCATTTGCTGCGCGGCAAGGACAACCCGGCGATCCGCAAAATGCTCTCGATGGCCATGTGGATGGCCTTGATCGTCGCGCCGATTCAGGCGGTGATCGGCGACTTCCACGGCCTCAATACCCTTGAGCATCAACCGGCGAAAATCGCCGCGATCGAGGGGCATTGGGAGAACAAGGGTGACGAAGCCACTCCGCTGATCCTGTTCGGCTGGCCAGACATGAAGGAAGAAAGGACCAAGTTCGCCGTCGAGATTCCGTATCTGGGCAGCCTGATCCTGACCCACTCCCTGGACAAACAGGTGCCGGCGCTCAAGGAGTTCCCGCCTGAAGACCGGCCCAATTCGACCATCGTGTTCTGGTCGTTCCGGATCATGGTCGGCCTGGGTTTCCTGATGATCTTCACCGGCCTGTGGAGCCTCTGGCTGCGCAAGCGCGACATGCTCTACACCTCGCGTCCGTTCCTCTACCTGGCGTTGTGGATGGGCCCGTCCGGCCTGATCGCGATTCTCGCTGGCTGGTTCACCACGGAAATCGGCCGTCAGCCGTGGGTCGTCTACGGCCTGATGCGTACGGCCGATGCATCGTCCAATCATAGCGTCATGCAGATGAGCATCACCCTGATCCTGTTTGTCGTGGTGTATTTCGCGCTGTTCGGAGCCGGTCTCGGCTACATGATGCGCCTGGTGCGCAAGGGGCCGAAGATCGACGAAGGCAAGGAAACCAACGACGGTGGGCCCGGCCAGAAACGCACGCCGGCGCGTCCGCTGTCTGCGGCCGACGATCACGCCGATGCCGACCACACCGTGACCAAGGAGATTTGAATCATGGGTATTGATCTTCCGCTGATCTGGGCCGTGATCATCATCTTCGGCATCATGATGTACGTGGTCATGGACGGCTTCGATCTGGGTATCGGGATCCTGTTCCCGTTCATTCCCGGCAAGACCGACCGTGACGTGATGATGAACACCGTCGCCCCGGTCTGGGACGGCAACGAAACCTGGCTGGTGCTCGGAGGCGCGGCGTTGTTCGGGGCCTTTCCGCTGGCGTATTCAGTGGTGCTTTCGGCGTTGTACCTGCCGCTGATCTTCATGCTGATCGGGCTGATTTTCCGCGGCGTGGCCTTTGAGTTTCGCTTCAAGGCCCGGGATGAGAAACGTCATCTGTGGGACAAAGCGTTCATCGGTGGTTCGATTGCGGCGACCTTCTTCCAGGGCGTGGCGCTGGGGGCGTTCATCGATGGCTTGCCGGTGGTCGATCGGCAGTTCGCCGGTGGTTCTCTGGACTGGCTGACACCGTTCACCCTGTTCTGCGGCGCCGCGCTGGTGGTGGCCTATGCGCTGCTGGGCTGCACCTGGCTGATCATGAAAACCGAGGGCAAGTTGCAGGAGCAGATGCATGATCTGGCGCGGCCCCTGGCATTCGTGCTGCTGGCGGTGATCGGTATCGTCAGCATCTGGACGCCGCTGGCCCACGCTGAAATCGCCGCTCGCTGGTTCACCTTGCCGAATCTGTTCTGGTTCCTGCCGGTGCCCATTCTGGTGCTGGTGACCCTGTACGGACTGATCCGCGCGGTGGCCCGCAATGCCCACTACACACCGTTTCTGCTGACACTGGTGCTGATCTTCCTCGGCTACAGCGGCCTGGGCATCAGCCTGTGGCCGAATATCGTGCCGCCGTCGATTTCCATCTGGGACGCCGCCGCGCCGCCGCAGAGCCAGGGTTTCATGCTGGTGGGCACGCTGTTCATCATCCCGTTCATCCTGGGTTACACCTTCTGGAGCTACTACGTGTTCCGCGGCAAGGTGACTCATGAAGACGGTTATCACTAGTCGCGCTCTTGTGGGAGCGAGCCTGCTCGCGATGGCGTCGTTATAGGCGCCATCGCAAGTTAACTGGAGAAATGAATCATGTCCGGCAAGCATTCTCTGCATGACATTGAAGAAGCCGAAAAAAAACCGCTGTGGCAGCGGCTCGGATGGCTGGCCCTGATCTGGGTCGGCAGTGTAGGTGCGTTGTTCGTTGTGGCCAGTTTGATGCGGATGTTCATGAACGCCGCGGGCCTGTCCACGCACTGATCTCTGGCATTGCTGCACAGGAGGCGTGGCAGGCGGCGAGTGCTGCGCCTTACTTGCGGGCCTTGAGGATCACGAACTTAGGCGTAGCTGCAACCTGTTCAACGCCGCGAAACAGGCGCGCCAGTTTGCTGTGGTAACCCAGATGACGGTTGCCGACGATGTACAGCGCGCCACCGACCACCAACGCTTCCCGGGCCTGCTGGAACATGCGCCAGGCGAGGAAGTCGCCGACTACTTGTTGTTGGTGGAACGGTGGGTTGCACAGCACCACGTCCAGCGATTGCGGTTCCTGTCCGGCCAGGCCGTCGCCGGGCCGGACGATCACTTCACGTTCGCCCAAGGCCGCACGCCAGTTTTCTGCGGCCGATTGCACGGCCATGAAGGATTCGTCCACCAGCGTGTAGTGGGCGTCGGGGTTTTGCAGGGCGCTGGCGATGGCCAGCACGCCGTTGCCGCAACCGAGGTCGGCCACGCGTGCCGTGCCAAGGTTTTTCGGCAGGTGCGGCAGAAAGGCCCGGGTGCCGATGTCCAGGCCTTCGCGGCAGAACACGTTGGCGTGGTTGAGCAGTTCGATGGCGGGCGAGTCGAGGCGATAGCGGGTGGGGTAAGGGGAGGTGGCGGGCGTTTTGTCCTCGGCGGTGGCAATCAGCAGGCGGGCTTTTTTCACGGCCAGCGATGCCTGGACCGGGCCGATGTAGCGTTCGAGCAGATCACCTGCGGCGCGTGGCAGGTGCTTGATCATCGCGGCGGCGATCACTTGGGCGCCGGGTGCCAATTGGTCTTGCAGGCGGATCAGTTGTTCCTCCAGCAGGGCCAGGGTTTTCGGCACCCGGATCAGCACGCGGTCAAAGGGGCCGGTCGCCGTTTCGCTGGCAGGAATGGCCGGCACCGCGTCGAATGCCTGGCCGTTGCGGGCCAGGTTCTTCTCCAGCCCCTGAAACGCCAGGAACGAATCGCCACTGCTGGTCACGTTCACCTTGCCCACCAGGCTGGCGGCCAATGCGCCAAAACTGTCGTTGAGCACCAGCACCCGCGTATCGATCGAAGGCTGCTGTTCGGCCAGATGGTTGAGCAGGTATTCGTCTGCCGCGTCGAAGGCCTGCAGCGGTTCATTTTGCTGTTCGGGCTGGCGGATCAGGTCGAGGCTGGCGAAAGGTGTTTCGAGCAAAGGCATGGGGCGGGCTCTGGATAATCAAGCTCAGGGGAATAATCCCGCGCCCAGGGGCGTTGTGGCGGGCGGGGTCGTCCGAGTGTACTGCGTCGTGGAAGGCTCACACGTCATCACTCAGGAGGAACCGCGGATGTTACGTTTTTTTGAGTCGGATTACCCGCAGGTTTTTCGCCTCAGCGCATCGCGTCGCTGTTGAGATAGCCCGCCTTGGCGGCCGCAATCACGGCCGAAACCTTGTTGTTGACCCCCAGTTTGCGGATGGATTCCTGGACATGGAAATTCACGGTGCGCGCGCTGAGATTGAGAATTCGCGCGCTCTCGTATGCGGTCTTGCCCGCCGCCGCCAGGTTCAGCACGTCGATTTCCCGCGGCGACAAGTTGGTCCCGCAGCTCTTTTCCGGCTGCCTGGGCACTGTCTGTGCAACCAGGCTATGCAGATGGCGGCCGATGAAGGTGGTGAAACCGAGGTTCTCGTACAGCTCCCATGCGCTTATCGGGCAATGGCTTCTGGCCACGCTGACAATGCTGCACAGGCCGCTATCTTCGTCGTGGACCGCCTGGGACCAA
This sequence comes from Pseudomonas sp. REP124, assembly GCF_020164475.1. Classification (GTDB taxonomy): domain Bacteria; phylum Pseudomonadota; class Gammaproteobacteria; order Pseudomonadales; family Pseudomonadaceae; genus Aquipseudomonas. The sequence goes on from NZ_JAIQWX010000018.1 coordinate 47,991, forward strand.
CCGTGATGTATGCCTTGCTGCTCCAGCGCGTCCCATATCCAGGGGGCATTGCCAAAGAGATCCTCGCTCCAGAGAACCGGCAATGTGGATTCATTGCAATGAGCCACTACCGGATCAGTCACCACGAGTTTCTTTCCCTCGTACTCACCGCTCCATGCAACGGGATAATTGTTGTACAGCGAAGTATGGGAGTGCTCCGTTTTTGTCGGGCAAGTAGTTGAAAAGGCGAAAAATTTGAAGCCGAGGTTTTTGATGAAATTCAGGGAACTCTGGAAGGCATTACCCAGTTCTGTTGTTGAGGATATTTGTTCAAGTTGCGACTCCTTCCATCGTTCCATCATGGAACTCCAATTGTTGTTTATTAGATTGGTCCATATTGGATCCAGAGTGTTTGCGTTTGGATTGTAGGATCAATCCCACAATTGCGTTGAGATTTTTTTGAATTGATAGCGAATGGGAAGTGGACAGTCTGGTTCTATCGATAACTGTTAGGGCGGTCGCATATTGAATGCTGTTAATAATATGAAACTGCCGATTAGATGCGTGATGCCGTATTGCCATTATCCGTGCGCGATAATGCTTCAGTTAAATGGTGGGCATCTGCGCTAAAGACACCACAAATCACCGGTGTTTATGGGGGGCGCTTTGCGAGACACTGCGGCAATGATTTCCCTGGAGCCGCACATGACCGTCAGTGAAGAGAAATTTACTCGCCAAACCCTGCTCGACGTCCAGCCGTTGACACCGAGTCTGTTCACTTTGCGCGCCACCCGGGATCCGGGCTTCCGTTTCCGTGCTGGCCAGTTTGCCCGTCTGGGTGTGACCAAGGCAGACGGCAGCACCGTGTGGCGTGCTTACTCCATGGTGTCGTCACCCTTCGACGAGTTTCTCGAGTTCTTCTCCATTGTCGTACCTGATGGTGAGTTCACCAGCGAACTGAGCCGGCTGGGCGTCGGCGATACGTTGCTGGTCGATCGCCAGGCTTTCGGTTATCTGACCCTCGACCGTTTCGTCGACGGGCGTGACCTGTGGCTGTTATCCACCGGCACCGGTATCGCGCCGTTTCTTTCGATCCTCCAGGACTTCGAGGTGTGGGAGAAGTTCGAGCGCATCATACTGGTCTACAGCGTGCGCGAAACCCGTGAGCTGGCCTATCAAGAGCTGATTGCAGAGCTGGCGCAACGCGAGTACCTGGCGGAACACGCGCACAAGTTGCAACTGATCAACACGGTAACGCGGGAACAGCATCCAGGGGCGCTGAACGGGCGGATTACCACGCTGATCGAGAACGGCGAGCTGGAGCGTGCGGCAGGGGTGGCGCTGACACCGGAACACTCGCGGGTCATGCTGTGCGGCAATCCACAGATGATCGATGACACGCGAAAACTGCTCAAACAGCGCGATATGCACTTGAGCCTGAACCGCCGGCCGGGGCAGGTGGCTGTGGAGAATTTCTGGTAAGGGCCCCGATTTCTGTAGGAGCGAGCACGCTCGCGATGGTCGTCAACGATAACGCGGGGCGCCTGATACCCCGCGGTGATCTCTGGTTTTTCGCGAGCTTGCTCGCTCCTACAGATCAGGCGTCAGGCTTCAGGGCCTGTTGTTCTGGGCCTTGAGCAGGTCGCGAATTTCCCCCAGCAATTGTTCTTCCTTGCTTGGAACCGGCGGCGCAGACGGTGCGACCGCCTCTTCGCGCTTCAGTTGGTTGATCGCCTTGACGCCCATGAAGATCGCGAACGCGACGATTACGAAGTCGATCATGCTCTGGATGAATTTGCCGTACGCCAGCACTACGGCAGGGGCGTCGGCGGTCGCCGCCTTGAGCGTAATGGCCAGGTCACTGAAGTCCACACCACCGATCAGCAGGCCAATCGGCGGCATGATCACGTCACCGACAAACGAGCTGACGATCTTGCCGAAAGCCGCGCCGATGATGATACCGACGGCCATGTCGACCACATTGCCTTTGACCGCGAAGGCCTTGAACTCATTGATCACGCCCATAGGTTATTTCCTTGTTACAGATGAGATTGGTGAACGCAGTGTATGTCAGCAAAGTGCATCCTGCTCACAACCACTGCCTGAAGCGCTTGCCTGCAGTCGACCGGGGTAGCGTTGAAAAGTTTGAATCGATTGCAAACAGACCTGATTTCCCGGCGTTTTTCTGGCGGGCTCAATGGCAAACCTCTGTGCAGTATTTGAATTGCGTGGCATTCGCTGATTGAAACCGGGAAACAAGTAAACGTAATTTCCAATTTCACTCGTTAAACATAAGTTTGTTTGAAGTAAAGGCTCTAAACTCTAATTAATGGGATCATATTTCGTATGGATTAATCGAAATTGCTGACATTGGTCTCTTTATGGAAGTTATACGATCGGAGTTATCGGTTATAGGTCTTGTACAGGATTCGTGGATTCCGATCGACGTTTACAGAGTGTTGGCGTTTCCTGATGGTTATACAAAAATTGCACTCTCAACTTTAAAGTCCGCTTTTCAACGAGGTCATGTTTGTCTGAGCGCAGTTGCGCACTGCAAATAATCCCCGACAGGGAAGCTGGATCTTTAACCGCTAGCGCTGTTCGGTCTGCGTTATCATCGCGGTTTTTGCCGGGGGTTCAGATGGCCAAGGCCAAGCGTATGTACGGCTGCACCGAGTGCGGCGCAACCTTCCCCAAGTGGGCCGGCCAGTGCAGCGAATGCGGTGCCTGGAACACGCTGACCGAAACCATGGTGGAAAGCGGCGGGGCGGCGGCACCGAGCGGACGTACCGGTTGGGCTGGCCAGCAGGCGCAGATCAAGACCCTGGCCGAAGTCAGCGTCGAGGAAATTCCACGGTTCTCCACCGTATCCAGCGAACTGGACCGGGTGCTGGGAGGCGGTCTGGTCGACGGCTCGGTGGTGCTGATCGGCGGTGATCCGGGTATCGGCAAATCGACCATTTTGTTGCAAACCCTGTGCAACCTGGCCAAGAGCATGCCGGCGCTTTACGTCACCGGCGAAGAATCCCAGCAGCAGGTAGCCATGCGCGCCCGGCGCCTGGGCCTGCCGCAGGATCAATTGCGGGTCATGACCGAAACCTGCATCGAAACCATTATTGCCACGGCCCGTCAGGAAAAGCCCAAGGTCATGGTGATCGACTCGATCCAGACGATTTTTACCGAACAACTGCAATCGGCGCCGGGCGGCGTGTCCCAGGTTCGCGAGAGCGCGGCCTTGCTGGTGCGCTACGCCAAGCAGAGCGGCACGGCGATTTTCCTGGTCGGCCACGTCACCAAGGAAGGCGCGCTGGCCGGGCCACGCGTACTGGAACACATGGTCGATACCGTGCTGTATTTCGAAGGCGAGTCGGACGGGCGCCTGCGCTTGCTGCGGGCGGTGAAAAACCGTTTCGGCGCGGTCAACGAACTGGGCGTGTTCGGCATGACTGACAAAGGGTTGAAGGAGGTTTCAAACCCGTCGGCGATTTTTCTGACACGTGCTCAGGAAGAAGTACCGGGCAGTGTGGTGATGGCGACGTGGGAAGGCACCCGGCCGATGCTGGTGGAAGTGCAGGCGCTGGTGGATGACAGCCACCTGGCCAACCCGCGGCGGGTGACCCTGGGCCTGGATCAGAACCGTCTGGCGATGTTGCTGGCGGTCTTGCACCGTCATGGCGGGATTCCCACCCATGACCAGGACGTGTTCCTCAACGTGGTCGGTGGTGTGAAGGTGCTGGAGACGGCTTCGGACCTGGCATTGATGGCGGCGGTGATGTCGAGTTTGCGCAACCGGCCTTTGCCTCATGATCTGCTGGTGTTCGGTGAAGTCGGCCTGTCCGGCGAAGTACGACCGGTGCCCAGCGGACAGGAACGCCTGAAGGAAGCCGCCAAGCACGGTTTCAAGCGCGCCATCGTGCCTAAGGGCAATGCGCCGAAAGAAGCGCCACAAGGCCTGCAGATCATCGCCGTCACGCGCCTCGAACAAGCCCTCGACTCGCTATTCGAATAACCCCCTCTACATGATCGTTCCCACGCTCCGCGTGGGAATGCAGTCAGGGACGCTCTGCGTCCCATGCTGATAACACGCGTCCCACTCAGACCCTTCAGATTTCGATCAGAGCGCCCAATTCCCGCTCAAGCTCCTGCGGATCCCCCAGATTGAGTTCGATCAACCGCCGCAAACGCTCGATGGATTCCAGGCTGATGTGATGGCAGACAAAGCCCAATTGACCATGGTCCTCATGGGTCAACTGCACATCCATTTCAATGTCGACGTCATCGCTCAGATGAATGTCGACGAAAAAGTCCTGCTGCGGATCGCCCAGCCAGGGTTCGGGCCGCTGGATCAGCAAACCCTTGAGTGACAGGTCGATCAGCTTGACCGGCCAGACGAACTCCCCCTGGCTCAGTTCGGTCCGGGCATCGAATGCGATACGTTTGAATTGGCGACGATCGACAGGGTGCTCGCTCATGGCGCTATCCTCTGGATGTTCGCTGACTATAGACCCGTATTGTCGGAACCTGCCAGCCAGGCCATGGCTCTAGACCAACGTTGGGTATGGCCTTTACCGTCAGGAGAGCTAAACTCCGATGGCTGTCCTTCTGTCCACTCTGGCTGGAATAAAAAAATGAAAAATAATAATAGCCCGCTACGCCATCTACCCTGGCTGGTGCTGGCAATCCTGGGCGCGTGCGCCCTGGGTGTAGTCGCATTGCGCAGGGGCGAGGCGATCAACGCCTTGTGGATTGTGGTCGCTGCCGTGGCCATCTATCTGGTCGCGTACCGCTACTACAGTCTGTTCATCGCTAACAACGTGATGCAACTCGATCCGCGACGGGCCACCCCCGCCGTGCTCAACAATGATGGTCTGGACTACGTTCCTACCAACAAACACATCCTCTTCGGTCACCACTTCGCGGCCATCGCGGGTGCTGGTCCCCTGGTCGGTCCGGTTCTGGCGGCGCAAATGGGTTATCTGCCCGGCACGCTCTGGCTGATCGCCGGCGTGGTGCTGGCTGGCGCGGTGCAGGACTTCATGGTTCTGTTCCTCTCCACTCGCCGTAACGGCCGTTCGCTTGGCGACATGGTTCGTGAAGAAATGGGCCGCATCCCCGGCACCATCGCGCTGTTCGGCTGCTTCCTGATCATGATCATCATCCTCGCGGTGCTGGCGCTGATCGTTGTGAAAGCCCTGGCGGAAAGCCCGTGGGGTATTTTCACGGTGATGGCGACCATCCCGATCGCGATGTTCATGGGCATCTACATGCGCTACATCCGCCCGGGTCGCATCGGCGAAATCTCGATCATCGGCGTGCTGTTGCTGCTGGGCTCGATCTGGCTGGGCGGGCAGATCGCCGCTGACCCGGTCTGGGCCAAGGCCTTTACCTTCACCGGTATTCAGATCACCTGGATGCTGATCGGCTACGGTTTCGTTGCTGCAGTGTTGCCGGTTTGGCTGATCCTGGCACCGCGTGACTACCTGTCGACCTTCCTGAAGATCGGCACCATCGTCGCCCTGGCGATCGGCATTCTGGTCACCATGCCCGAGCTGAAAATGCCGGCCCTGACCCAGTTCGTCGACGGCACTGGCCCTGTGTGGAAGGGCGGTCTGTTCCCGTTCCTGTTCATCACCATCGCCTGTGGCGCCGTGTCCGGCTTCCACGCGCTGATCTCTTCCGGTACCACGCCAAAACTGCTCGATAACGAAGTGAACGCCCGTTACATCGGTTACGGCGGCATGCTCATGGAGTCCTTCGTGGCGATCATGGCGATGGTCGCCGCTTCGGTGATCGAGCCAGGCGTGTACTTCGCCATGAACAGTCCGGCGGCAGTGGTCGGCAGCGATGTCGCCTCGGTGGCAGCGGCGGTCAGCAACTGGGGCTTTGCAATCACCCCCGAAGCACTGCAGGCCGTGGCCCATGACATCGGTGAAACCACCATCCTGGCCCGTGCCGGCGGTGCGCCGACCCTGGCGGTCGGTATCGCGCAGATCCTGCACAGTGTGCTGCCTGGTGAAAACACCATGGCGTTCTGGTACCACTTCGCGATCCTGTTTGAAGCGCTGTTCATCCTGACTGCGGTCGACGCCGGTACCCGTGCCGGTCGTTTCATGCTGCAGGATCTGCTGGGCTCATTCGTACCGGCGCTCAAACGTACCGAATCCTGGACCGCCAACCTTATCGCCACCGCTGGCTGCGTGGCCATGTGGGGCTGGTTGCTGTATCAGGGCGTAATCGATCCGCTGGGTGGTATCAACACCTTGTGGCCGCTGTTCGGTATCTCCAACCAGATGCTGGCGGGTATCGCACTGATGCTCGGCACCGTGGTCCTGATCAAAATGAAGCGCCAGCGTTATGTCTGGGTGACCATGCTGCCAGCGGTATGGCTGCTGATCTGCACCACCACGGCCGGTTTCATCAAGCTGTTCGACGCCAACCCGGCGATCGGCTTCCTGTCGCTGGCCAAGAAATACAGCGATGCTTTGGCCAACGGCCAGATCCTCGCCCCGGCCAAGGACATCACGCAGATGCAGCACGTGATTTTCAACGCTTACACCAACGCTACGCTCACTGCACTGTTCCTGTTCGTGGTCTTCAGCATCCTGTTCTATGCACTCAAGGTCGGCATTGCCTCCTGGGGTAAAAAAGAGCGTACGGATAAAGAAGCACCATTCCAGGCACTGCCGGATGCGTGATCGAGGAGTGCAGCATGTTCAATGACTTGAGTCGCCTCGGTAAGTACCTCGGTCAGGCCGCGCGCCTGATGGTCGGCATGCCCGACTACGACAACTACGTCGAGCACATGCAAAACAAACACCCGGATAAACCGGTGATGAGCTATGAGGCGTTCTTCCGGGAGCGCCAGGAAGCCCGTTACGGTGGCAAGGGTGGGCCGAAGTGCTGTTGATTCAGCGCGAAGGTTGACGCAATACCCTGTGGGAGCGGGCTTGCTCGCGAAAGCGGTGTGTCATTCAGCATTCATGTCGACTGACACGACCTCTTCGCGAGCAAGCCCGCTCCCACATTTGTTTTGTGTTTGTCTTTAAATTTCATGCGACAGGAGATTCACCGTGTCCTCTCCCATCCCGGTCACGATCCTCAGCGGCTTCCTCGGCGCCGGCAAGACCACGCTGTTGCGCCATCTGCTCAAGGCCGAGCACGGCCTGAAGATTGCCGTGATCGAAAACGAATTCAGCGACGCCGGCATCGACACCCAGTTGCTGGGCGAAGAACCGGTGCAAGTGATGACGCTGTCCAACGGCTGCGTCTGCTGCACCATCCACACCGACCTGACCAAGGCCCTGTACCTGCTGCTCGAACGCCTGGACAGCGGTGAAATTGCCTTCGACCGTCTGGTGATCGAATGCACCGGGCTTGCCGACCCGGCGCCGGTGGCGCAAACCTTCTTTATCGACGAAGAGCTGCGTGAGCGTTACATCCTCGATGGCATCATCACCCTGGTGGACGCGGCGCATGCCGAGCAGCACCTGACCCAAACTATCGCCCAGGCGCAGATCGGTTTCGCCGACCGTTTGCTGGTGAGCAAGCGCGACCTGGTGGACGAGTCGGCGTTCAATGCCCTGAGCGAGCGCCTGACCCGCATCAACCGCCGCGCGCCCATTCGCGTGGTAGATCACGGCCAGATCGATCTGGCGGAAATGCTCGATGTGCGCGGTTTCAATCTCAATGCCGACCTGGGCGGCGGAGTGAGCTTGCGTCCGGTCAGTGCGGCGCCTTCCATCGACCGCATTTCCAGCCTGGTGCTGCGCACCGACAAGCCGCTGGATATCGACAAGCTCAGCGAGTTCATGAACGAGTTGCTGGAGGATCATGGCAAGCAGCTGCTGCGCTACAAGGGCGTGTTGAACATCCTGGGCGAACCGCGCCGCATGGTGTTTCAGGGCGTGCTGAAGCTGTACGGTTTCGATTGGGATACCGAATGGGCCGAAGGCGAGCCGCGGGAAAGCGTGATCGTGTTCATCGCCGATGATTTGCCGGAAGAGAAGATCCGTGAGGGGTTCGCGAGAGTCGCGGCGGATTGAGCAGGGCGGAGGCGGGCGAGAGCGTCGCTCATTGCCCGCCGGAGGCTGAAACCTGACGCATCAGACTTCGTCAGGATGATTGATGTAAGGTGCGTTTCTTTGAAGAATGTTCAGTTTGAAGGACAAGGGTGTTCCACCTTTGTCCCCTATATAAGTGTGTCCGGAATCATGGACGTTGTGAGCGTGAATCAATCCCGAGTTCTTGACTTGTAGAAAGATGGTTGTCGTATCTTCCTCAATGCAGTCGAGGTTGATCGGGCAGTGGTCTTTGTTGATTAAGTTAAATGTTGATGACTCTTCCGAGCGAAGTGCGCCAATCTTGCCTTTATCACTGCCAAGGCATTTTCCGTAATATTGTCCTGGCGTTCTTATGTAGAGGGTATAGCCGTGAGAGGTATGCCTGAAATATATCGTTAGTAAGTCAATGGGGTCGGCTGAAGTGTGGGTGCGAAGTGCCAGGAAGTGGGAGTGATCTATTCTTGGTGGCCGTCCTGTGAAAACTCCTCCACTGAACAAGGGCTTCGCTACATAGACCGGTCCGCCGTTGAAGGCTTCGAGAAAATGCAGTTGTCTATCGTCGACGCTCAGGTTCGCGATGAACGATTTCTGTCGATCCGTGCTCATGATTGGCTCCTTGCCAAGATGATCAAGCCGCGCCGCGACTGATGATATTAAGTCGGAAATCCAGGGGCTCCGAGCGGTGCGACTCCGTGCAGACGAGGCCGCCGACCCTGGTTTTGCCCCGCACGCTCAAGGTTTTTCCACCTCTGGTCTGAATCCTGATCTGAGGCTTGTCGTTGCTGAATTGGTCGAGGGTAATGATTCGCCCTTGCTGGTCGAGCAGGTTGTAGGTGGTTTGTCCGTCATCGGGCTTGAAGGCGCCAATGAAATCCTTGTCTTCATTGCTCAATGCCTGACGGTGGTAGAGGCCATTGGTAAGAAGATAGATGGAGTAGTAGTCTTCAATGCAATAAAAGTAAAACTTTAGTTGATCGGGCGGCGCGATTCCCATTACACATAGATTGGTAGAAGCGTTCATGTTGGCTTCAAATGACCACACGTCGTAATCCAGTTTTCTGATGTGCATGGTCTTGCCGTAGGTCAATCTGGGTAGATGCAAGTTTCCATGGTTGGTACTTATAGTGGCGACAAAAGAACGTTCTTTGTTGTGGCTCATAGGGTCAATTCCATTTGATTGAGTTCGTTGCTATAGGTAGTTGGTGCCTCGCTGTTTATCAAGCTAGCAGCAATGAAGTTGAAGTGAGATGGTGTTTTAATAAATTGATGTTTCTGAAGTTGCTGTTCAGATCGTTAACATTGTTTTGCAAGTAACCGAATTTCGGGCAAAAAAATCCCGGCCACTGGGCCGGGATTTTTTATTGCTCTGCTATCAGGCGCCGTACACCGGCAGCTTCTTGCAGATGGCTTTGACTTTCTCACGAACGGCGTCGATCACCGCTTCGTTGTTCAGGTCAGCCAGGATGTCGCAGATCCAGCCGGCCAGTTCCTTGCACTCGGCTTCCTTGAAGCCACGAGTGGTCACGGCCGGAGTACCGAAGCGCAGGCCGGAAGTGACGAACGGGGAGCGTGGGTCGTTTGGCACGGAGTTCTTGTTCACGGTGATGAAAGCCTTGCCCAGAGCGGCGTCGGCATCTTTACCGGAGATTTCCTGCTTGATCAGCGACAGCAGGAACAGGTGGTTCTCAGTACCGCCGGAAACCACGTCGAAACCGCGCTCGATGAACACGCTGGCCATGGCCTGGGCGTTTTTCACCACTTGTTGCTGGTAAGCCTTGAACTCAGGCTGCAGCGCTTCCTTGAAGCAGATCGCCTTGGCAGCGATCACGTGCTCCAGCGGGCCGCCCTGGGCGCCCGGGAATACCGCGGAGTTCAGCTTCTTCTCGATGTCGGCGTTGGCGCGAGCCAGGATCAGGCCGCCACGTGGACCGCGCAGGGTCTTGTGAGTGGTGGTGGTCACGACGTCGGCGAACGGAACCGGGTTCGGGTAGACACCGGCGGCAACCAGGCCAGCCACGTGGGCCATGTCGACGAACAGGTAGGCACCGACCTTGTCAGCGATGGCGCGGAAGCGTGGGAAGTCCAGGACCTGCGAGTAGGCAGAGAAACCGGCCACGATCATTTTCGGCTTGTTTTCTACAGCCAGACGCTCGACTTCGTCGTAGTCGATCAGGCCGTTGGCGTCGATGCCGTACTGGATGGCGTTGTACAGCTTGCCCGAAGACGAAACGGTGGCGCCGTGGGTCAGGTGACCGCCGTGGGCCAGGCTCATGCCCAGGATGGTGTCGCCAGCCGACAGCAGGGCCAGGTAAACGGCGCTGTTGGCTTGCGAGCCGGCGTGCGGCTGAACGTTGGCGTAATCAGCGCCGAACAGTTCTTTTGCACGGTCGATAGCCAGTTGCTCAACGACGTCGACGTACTCGCAACCACCGTAGTAGCGCTTGCCCGGGTAGCCTTCGGCGTACTTGTTGGTCAGTACCGAGCCTTGAGCTTCCATCACCGCAGGGCTGGTGTAGTTTTCCGAAGCGATCAGCTCAATGTGCTCTTCCTGGCGCTGAGCTTCTTGCTCCATGGCGGCAAAGAGATCGGCGTCGTACTTGGCAATAGTCAAATCACGGCTGAACATGGCGGTCCTCAAGGATCGGGGGCGGAAAAGGGGGGCATTCTACCCCAACGGGTTTTGGAAGGCATATGAAAGGACGTCATGTCGCAGACAAGTGGGCTTCATGAGGGGATATGCGGCGTTCAGGCGTGCATTATCGCGAGCAGGCTCGCTCCCACAGGGTACGCATTTCCAATGTGGGAGCGAGCCCGCTCGCGATGAGGGCCTTCAGTCGAACTCGAACAACGCGTCCTTGATGAACTGCTCTTCGAACCGGTCCGCCGGCACCGGTCGGCCGAACAGGTAGCCCTGGACTTCATCGCAGCCGTGTTCGCGCAGGAAATCCAGCTGTTCCTGGGTTTCCACACCCTCGGCGATCACCGCCAGATTCAGGCTGTGGGCCATGGCGATGATCGCCCGGGCGATCTGCGCATCCTGCTCGCCCGAGGGCAGGCCATCGACGAAGGTGCGGTCGATCTTCAGCACGTCGATCGGGAACTGCTTGAGGTAGTTGAGCGATGAGTAACCGGTGCCGAAGTCGTCGACCGCAAGGCTCAGACCGAGATTTTTCAGGCCATCGAGAATCTGCATTGCTTCGCTGACTTCGCGCATCAGTATGCTTTCGGTCAGTTCCAGCTCCAGGCACGCCGGCGGCAGGCCTGTTTCCTTGAGGATGGTGGCGATCCGCGTGCCCAACTGCCCATCGGAGAACTGCCGCGCCGAGATGTTCACCGAGACTTTCGGCACCCGCATCTCGGCCTGATGCCAGGTCTTGAGCTGGCGGCTGGCCTCGCGGATCACCCAGTCACCCACATCCACCACCAGACCCAGTTCCTCCAGCACCGGAATGAAGTCCGCCGGCGGCACCATGCCGCGGCGCGGATGACGCCAGCGCAGCAGGGCTTCGGCGCCGGTCAAACGTTTGCCATCGCCGCTGAACTGCGGCTGATAGAACAGGGTGAACTCGTTCTGTTCCAGGGCGTGACGCAGATCGCTTTCCAGCTCCAGACGCTCCAGGGCGCTGGCGTTCATGTCCGCCTGATAGAACTGGAAGTTGTTCTTGCCGCGTTCCTTGGCGTGGTACATCGCAGTGTCGGCGTTCTTCATCAACTGGCTGAGTTCGTTGCCGTCCTGCGGGCTCAGGGCGATGCCGATACTGGCCGTGACGAAGAACTCGCGGCCTTCGAGCACGAACGGCTTCACCAGCCCGGCGAGAATCTGTTCAGCCACGTGAATCGCCCGGTTCAAGGCGGTTTCACGGTTGGCCCGAGGTTGCAGGAGCAGCGTGAACTCGTCGCCGCCCATGCGGGCCACGGTGTCGTCATCGTCGACGCATTCGAGCAGCCGGGTCGCCATTTCCTTGAGCATGCGGTCGCCCGCGGCATGGCCCAGTGAGTCGTTGATCGGCTTGAAGCGGTCGAGGTCGAGGAACATCAGCACTACCCACGACTTCTGCCGTTCGGCCGCTTGCAGGGCGGTGTGCAGGCGGTCCTGGAACAGCGAGCGGTTGGGCAGGTGCGTCAGGGCGTCGTAATAGGCCAGGCGATGAATCCGCTGCTCGCTGGCCTTGCGCTCGCTGATGTCGCTGAAGAAGCACACGTAGCTGGCCAGATCGCCTTCGTCGTCGAACACCGCAGTGATCCCGACCCAGGCCGGGTAGTGCTCGCCGTTGCGCCGCTTGAGCCAGACCTCGCCTTCCCAGGTGCTGTTCTGGTTCAGTTGCTTGAGCACATATCGCAGGTGGGCTTCCTGCTGTTCGTCGACGGTCAGCATGTTCGGCAACTGGTCGAGGACCTGTTCCACTGCATAACCGCTGACACGGCTGAAGGCTTCGTTAGCCTGGACGATGTAGCCGGCCGGATCGGTGATCAGGATCGCCGAGGTCGAGTGCTCGAAAACCGTGGCAGCCATGCGCAGGTCTTTTTCCGCGCGGCGCTGCTGGCTGACGTCGCGCCCGACCCCGAGAACGCCTTCGAACGCGTCGTGCTCGTCCCAGACCAGCACCAGTCGCAGCTCGATCGGAATCTTGCGCCCGTCGGCCCGCAGACAGTCAAACAGGAACAATTGCGTCTGCACCTGGCTGCGCAGCAGCGCCAATTGCTCAGGTTGATCCAGCGCCTTGCTGACCCGTTCCATCAGACTGTAGATGCCGGTCAGCTGCTGCGGGTTGGCGATGGTCGAGTGCCAGCCGTTCTGGAAAATCCACTCGGCGTCGTAGCCCAGCACGGCCTGCACCGACGGGCTGACGTAGTTGAGGCTCAGGCGGCTGTCGGTCGAGATGATCACATCGCTGATGCTTTCGGCGAGCATCCGGTAGCGCTGCTCGCTGTCGCGCAGGGATTCGCTGGCTTCGATCTGCTCGGTAACGTCTTTTGCGACCCCGATGATCCGGGTCACCTGGTTGTGCTTGTCCCGGGCCAGGGCCTGTTCGCGAATGTCGAAACGCCGCCATTCACCGTTGCGGTGACGGAAGCGCAACTGGCATTGCATCAACTGGCTGTAGCCATCCTGGCGTTGCAGATGGCGCGAGCGGTGGTAGAAGTCGGCATCGTCGGGGTGCAGAAGGATTTCCCAGAAATACTCGCCCATCTGCTGCAGTTCGGTGCGGTTGTAACCCAGGGTCTGGCCCAGATGATGGTTGCTGAAAATCATCCGCTGGCTGATCACATCCTGCACATAGAGGTGATCGGGCACGGTACGCACCACGTCGGACCAGAAACCTTCACGCTCCTGCAGCGACAGCTCTGTGAGCTTGCGGCTGGTGATATCGGTGATGCTCAGAATCACCGCTTTATAGTCTTCCGGGCTTTGCGGCAGGCGCAGCACCAGCCACAGGTGCTGGTCGCGGCCGGCGGCGTCCTGGAGCTTGATCTCCAGTTCCAGCTGCTTCTGTTGATTGAGCGTGGCCTCGAGCACCTGATTGCCGATGGCGCTGCCATCCAGCGGGTTGCCTTCTATCAGCAGGTCCCAGGCCTGTTCGCGGGAGCCGACGTTGAGCAGTTGCAACGCCACCTGGTTGACTTCGGTAACGCGTAGCGCCTGCAGCAGCTGTCGGCGTTGTTCCGCGTCCTGCAGCCATTCGCGCAATTGCTCGGTGCTTTGCACGCGCGCCTTGTCGAAAGCGCTCATCAGGCCGGACATGTCGAGTACACACAGGGCCACGCCCGTGCCTTCGAAAATCTCCTGATAACGCCGGCGACCTTCATGCAGTTGGCTCTGGCGCCGGCGCATGTTCAGCAGAACGATAAAAGGCAGCATGGAGAAGGCCAGGCCCAGCAGGCATTTGCCGATGAAGGCCGGCAGCAGTTCTTCCAGCACCTGCTGGCGATCGAACAGCCCGCGCAGTTGCCAGTCGCTGCTGCTCAGGGGCACGGTCAGCACGCTGTCGTTCAGATCGTCTTCGGTCAGCGTTCCCCGGTTGACCAGGGGCAGCGCTTCATCGCGACTGATGATCTGATGGTTGTTGCGGTTTTCCACCAGCCACTGCGGACGGTGCTCGGCATCGCCCAGTTGGGTCAGGGAGGAGAAAAACGTCGGCTTGAAGCGCAGGGCCCAGTAGCCTCGGGCGCTGCCGCTGGCCTGATGCAGCAGCAGATGCACGATCGAGCCGTCGATGGCGTTGCTGAAATAGTGAGGCTGGGCACGACTGCGCCGCACCAGTTGGCCCAGGTAGTCGGCGTCTTCGCTGTTGCTCGCGCTGTCGGCGAGTACGACACCCGATGGGCTGAGCAAGGCGAGGCTGACCAGATCGGGCAGCGATTTCTGCAGCTTGCGCAGCAACTCCTGCTGTTCCTCGATGCCTTGCGGCTGTTCGACGATGGGCAGAAGGTTCAGGGCGATTCGAGCATTCAGCGCCATGTTCAGGCTGACTTGGGTGGCCAGGTCGGCGGTGTAATCGATGGTGTACTGACGCTGGGTTTTCTGTGTTTCTCGCAACTGGTCCAGCAATTGCCAGAACATCAGCGCGAGCAGCAACAGCACCAGAGTCGCCAGGGCGCTTTTCAGGGTTCCGCGCAGGGGCGAACCGTTCGCGGTTGTCGGCGCACGAGTGGTCAGGGGCGGAGGGGCAATGGACAAACTGTAATCCTGCGGTTGGGCTGGACTGGCGCGACGTGCACTATAAGCCGGACGCCCAAAGGGCGGCTAGCATGCCTTGAGTTGTGGCAAAGTGCCAGCCCCGCTCGGCTGGACGGCCTCTCGTCATTCAGGTAGCTTTGCCGGTTACGCGGGAGCGTTCCAGCTCCTAGAATCAGACTTTTTTCAGCGCGCACGCTTGGGTCTCCATCGAGCGGTCCACGCGCACGGTCTGGCCCGGGCATCGCCTGCGCTTTCATCATTCATCAGTCACTGACCCTAGGTTCTCCATGGCTCAATACGTATTCACCATGCATCGGCTGGGCAAAGTTGTGCCGCCGAAGCGGGAAATCCTGAAAAACATCTCCCTGTCTTTCTTCCCCGGCGCCAAGATCGGCGTGCTCGGCCTCAACGGTTCGGGTAAATCCACCCTGCTGAAGATCATGGCGGGTGTCGACACCGAGTTCGAAGGCGAAGCGCGTCCGATGCCGGAACTCAACATTGGTTATCTGCCGCAAGAGCCGCAACTTGATCCGACCAAGACCGTGCGTGAAGTGGTCGAGGAAGCGGTCAGCGTGATCAAGGACGCCCAGGCACGCCTGGACGAGGTCTACGCCGCCTACGCCGATCCGGATGCCGACTTCGACAAGCTGGCTGCCGAACAGGCCAAGCTCGAAGCGATCCTGCAGGCCAGCGATGGTCACAACCTGGAGCGCCAGCTGGAAGTCGCCGCCGATGCGCTGCGTCTGCCGGCGTGGGACGCCAAGGTCGAACACCTGTCCGGTGGTGAAAAGCGTCGTGTGGCCCTATGCCGCCTGCTGCTGTCGGCCCCTGACATGCTGCTGCTCGACGAACCGACCAACCACCTGGACGCCGATTCCGTCGCCTGGCTGGAGCACTTCCTGCACGACTTCCCGGGGACTGTGGTAGCGATCACCCACGACCGTTACTTCCTGGACAACGTCGCTGGCTGGATTCTGGAACTGGACCGCGGTGCGGGTATTCCTTACGAGGGCAACTACTCGGGTTGGCTGGAAGCCAAGTCCGATCGTCTGGCCCAGGAATCCAAGCAGCAATCGGCTCACGAAAAAGCCATGAAGGAAGAACTGGAGTGGGTGCGCAAAGGCGCCAAGGCCCGCCAGTCAAAATCCAAGGCTCGTCTGCAACGCTTCGAAGAAATGCAATCGCAGGAATTCCAGAAGCGCAGCGAAACCAACGAGATCTACATCCCGGCCGGTCCGCGCCTGGGTGACAAGGTCATCGAATTCAAGAACGTCACCAAGGGCTACGGCGATCGCGTACTGATCGACAACCTGTCGTTCGCCATGCCAAAAGGTGCGATCGTCGGCGTTATCGGTGGTAACGGTGCCGGTAAGTCGACCCTGTTCCGCATGCTGATGGGCAAGGAAACTCCGGATTCGGGCTCGATCGAAATCGGCGAAACCGTGCAACTGGCCTGCGTCGACCAGAGCCGCGAAGACCTGGACGGCAGCAAGACCGTGTTCCAGCAGATCTCCGACGGTTCCGACCAGATCCGCATCGGCAACTACGAGATCCCGTCGCGTACCTACGTCGGTCGCTTCAACTTCAAGGGCGGCGATCAGCAGAAGTTCGTCAAGGACCTGTCCGGTGGTGAGCGCGGTCGTCTGCACCTGGCGCTGACCCTGAAGGAGGGCGGCAACGTCCTGCTGCTCGACGAACCGTCCAACGACCTCGACGTCGAAACCCTGCGTTCCCTGGAAGAAGCCCTGCTGGACTTCCCGGGCGCCGCCATTGTGATCTCTCACGATCGGTGGTTCCTGGACCGCGTGGCGACTCACATCCTGGCGTACGAAGACGACTCGCAAGCGGTGTTCTTCGAAGGCAACTACACCGAATACGAAGCTGACCGCAAAAAGCGCCTCGGCGAAGCGGCTGCCCAGCCACACCGTGTACGGCACAAGAAACTGGCCTGATTTCGGGTTGGTTGCAAAGGGAACGGAGCCTTCGGGCTCCGTTTTTTTATGGGCCGGTTTATTCAGTGGCACCGCGTCGTACCG